>DATNIU010000103.1:0-22410 GCA_035604275.1 Streptosporangiaceae bacterium
CCCCGCCCGGCCCGCCCGGCCGCCCGTGGCGCCCCGGCGAGGGGCGCCACCGGCGGCGGGCGACCGCGGGCTGACTGCGGATCATGGAGTTACGGCGCGCAGCTCGGTCGCCGTGATGCTCCCCGACACCTGCACCGCGCCGGTCGGGCTGTAGACATCGATCTGGAAGATGCCGGGCGAGTCGTGGAACGCGTCGAAGCTGGTCGGCCCGCCAGGCCCGATGTAGCGGATCTGCTTTCCCGCCTTCAGCTCCGCGACTCCCTGGGCGAACGAGCTCACGACCACGGCGCCGGGGACGCCGTCGCCGATCTTGGCGACCCACGGCTGCCACTTGGCGACGTCCGTGCTCTTGGCCGCGACCATCGCCAGCGCGGCCAGGTTCATGCCGTCGTAGAGGTGGACGCCGCCCGGTGCGGTGAAGTAGGTGCTGAAATTACCGGTCTGCGCCCCGGCGACCTTGCCCTTGACCGCGAGCAGCGCGTGGGTGAAGGCGACATAGGCCGGGCCGCTGGTGGCGGTGACCAGGTTGTCGGCGTGGAAGACCGAGGCGAACGTGGACGCGCCGATCGCCTTGGCGCACGCGGTGTAGAACACCGGGGAGATAGCCGCCGAGGTGCCGATGATCGGTATCATCTTGCCGCCGTTGAGCTGCTTGATCTCGGAGAACAGGGTCGGATCAGCGGAGCCGAGTGCCTCGGTCATGATCGCGTCGGGGTGAGCGGCCACGATCTTCGCTGCCTCGGTCCTGAATGTCGTCGCGTGCAGGTCCAGCGTCTCGTTGGCGACCAGATTCAGGCCCGCCTTGGCGATCGACGCGATAGCGGGCTGGACGAAGGTCTGCGAGCCGATGTCGTTGCCGAAGGCGAGCGCGATCTTCTTGTAGCCCAGCTTCTGCGCGATCACCACCATCGCGTAGGACTCGGCCAGGTCGGGCGGGACCAGCCGGTAGAAGTACGGGTAGACGACGTGATCGAACTCCGACTGGCCGGTCATGCAGAACATCACGGTCTTGTGCTGGTTGATCACCGGGACGACCGACGCGGCCTCGTCGGAGGTGCAGCCGATCACCAGTTCCAGGTTCTTCGTCGTCGCGAACATGCTGCCCACGGCCGGAACGGCGTCCGCTGGCTCTCCCCTGGTGTCCACCGGCTTGCAGGCCACCTTGTGTCCGAGTATGCCGCCCGCGGCGTTGATGGCGTGCGTCGCGCCGGTGCAGGAGACCAGGTAGATCGGGCCTAGCGCGGCATCGACGCCGCTGAACGGCGCGACGTCAGCGAAGATCAGCGTGGAGTTCCCGGTCGCGCCCGAGCCGCTGCTGCCGCACGCCGCGAGCGCGCCGACCATCGCGACAGCGGCGATCGCTGAGAGAGCGCGGACCATCCGGCGGGGCCGGCCGCGGCGGTTCATGCCTTGTGCGAGACCGGCGTATGCCGCGTCTGGGGGGTCGAACATCGCTGTCACCTCAATGTCTACGTGTGCTATGGCTACGTCTGCGGGGATTTTCAGAACCCGGCTGGCGTCTGGTCACCCGGCCGCCACCGCCAGCCGCTGAGGTCGCCTTCCTCAGCGACCACGCGATTGCGGATCGTCCCGACGCCCTCGATGGCTACCTCGATCAAGTCGCCCGGCTGCAGCCAGACAGGTGGCTTCCTGGCGAAGCCGACCCCGCCCGGCGTTCCCGTCGCGATGACATCGCCGGGCCGGAGCCGCGTGAATGAGGAGAAGAACTCGATCGCGCTCGGGACGTCGACGATCATCTGAGAGGTCCGCGCCGACTGCATGACCTGGCCGTTGAGCGTCGTGGTGAGGGCGACATCGGTGATGTCGACCTCGTCGGTGGTGACCAGCTCTGGGCCGATCGGCATGCTTCCCTCGAAGTTCTTGCCGGCGGTCCACTGCGTCCCGGCTCGCTGCCACTCGCGTGCCGATGCGTCGTTGAGCACGACGTATCCGGCCACCGCTGCCATCGCCTGGCCGGCCGGAATGTAGCGGCCGCCGGCCCCGATGACCAGGCCGAGCTCGCCCTCGTAGTCGAACCGGCTGGTCAGTGCCGGCTTGACCAGGTCCGCGTACGGGCCGAGGACGCTGCCCGTCCCGCGCACGAAGGCCTCGGGCCAGGTGGGCACGGCCCGTCCGCCCTCGATGGCGTGCTCGCTGTAGTTCACACCGAGACACAGGATCCGCGGCGGCTCGGGCACGGCGGGCCCGAAGTCCGCCGGGGAGAACTCCTCGCCCGCACGGTCAGACACGGCCCGAATCGCGTCGAGCGCCGGCCCGCCCGCTGACAGCACCGGGCCGAGCGAGCCGAGGTCGGGGTTGCCGGTAGCGTCAGCCACATCGACGTAGCCGCTCGCTCCTGCCACATGCAGCCGGAGTCCGCGGGAGGTAACCATGGTCGCGAGCCGCACGCGCAGCCTCCTGTCGATGTCTGTGAGCCGGGTGACCGGCGGTCAGATTGGTCGTCAGCTCACTGATTGGTCGAGCATAGGTCGGCGCTCAAATCGGGTCAAGAGACAACTCAGGTTTCGATTGGCTGCTCCTCTGGCGCATGCGGCCAAGATTGGTACGATTGGTTGCCGACACGCTGTCAAGCTCGCGGAAGGCCGTCGGACGCATCCGGCGGCCGGCGGATGCGACCTCGTGCCGCCGCGCGCACGGCCCCGCACGACGTGCGCGCACTAGCCACCGGAAGGCAGACCAGATCCATGGCCGGGCAGTCAGCACCCGAAGTCAGCGAGGCAGGCACGGCGCCCGACACTCACGTCGAGCGCGGGATCGAGCTTGCCGAGCTGATCCTCACGAGGTCACTGCGGGCCGGGCTCGGCCCGGGCGGGCGCCTGCCCACGGAGCGGCAGCTCGCGCAGGACCTCGGCGTGACCAGATCCGCCATCCGGTACGCGCTGGGGATCATGGAAGCCCAGGGCCACATCTCGCGTGAGGTGGGCCGCGGAACGTACCTGCGCCCGGCCCGGCCCGGTCAGGGCGCCGACTCAGCGCGCGCCGCCGGCCCGGGCCCGTACGCCGGCCCGGGCCAGTACGGCACCGGCCCGGACTCCGCGCTGCTGCCCGCGGATCAGGGCGGTGCCGGTCACCACGGTGCCGGTCACCACGGGGCCGGTCACCACGGTGCCGGTTACCACGGTGCCGGTCACCAGGGTGCCGGTCACCAGGGTGCCGGTCACCAGGGTGCTGGTGACCCGGGGGCCGGGCAGTCGGCGTTCGCGCCCGCCGACGTGATGATGGTCAGGCGCCTGCTTGAGCCGCCCGCGATGCCGCTCGCGGTGGCCTGGGCGACGGCCGGGGATTTCGCCGAGATGGACCGCTGCCTGGCCGGAGGTGACCGGGCCGCGAGCTATGAGGAGTTCGAGGCCTGGGACCTGGCCCTGCACCGCAGCATCGTCGCCGCGACGCACAGCCCGCTGCTTGTCACGCTGTACTCCTCGATCGAGGCGGCCAGGCACGGCCACATCTGGGGCGACCTCAAGCGGCGCAGCGCCTCGGCGGACCGGCGGCGCCTGTACCAGGCCGACCACCACGACATCGTGGCCGCGCTCAAGGCGCGCGACTCGGGCGGCGCCGTCAGGGCGATGCGGGCTCATCTGGCACGGGTGTCCGACCACCTCAATGCCACCGACCCGGCAGCGGGGATCTGGCCCTGACGGCGCCGGCCCGTAGTCAGCCGGCCGGCCGATCAGTAACCGTAGCCGCCGCCAGAGGAGCTGGACGACGGACTTGGCGCCGCCTTGCCCGGCGCGGCGGCCGACGGCGTCATCGCCGTCCACAGCCCGCCCGAGGCGTTCAGGCCGTTCCCCGAGGTCTGCCCTGGCTTGGAGTCGCCGGAGTAGGTGTAGAGCGGGTGGCCGTCGTAGGTGGCCTGCACCGAGCTGTCCGATCTGGTGATGGTTCCGAACTTGCCCGGCAGGGACACCCCGGAAGCCGCGCTGACCGGTCCCATGACCGGCGGCCAGAAGGTCGCGCAGCTGCCGTTGCAGTTGGACTTGGTCGCCGTGTCCGGTGCGAACCAGTACAGCGTCATGCCCTTCGAGTTGGTGAGCACGGTGCCGATGCTGGTGCTCAGCGTCTTGATGCCCGATCCCGATCCCGCCGCGACCGGTGAGTTGCCTGTAGCGGTCGCTGACGGGCTGGAGCCCGAGCTTGAGCTGCTGCCGCAGGCGGCCAGCAGCAGAGCGGCGACCACCATCAGGCCGGTCGCCAGCCACCGTCGGTTGGTCTTCACTTCTGCCTCCTTCTTCGCACGCCGCGTGCGGATTCGCCGCGCGGCGCTGCACTCCCCTGTAGAACGTGCCGTTCGGGCGGATCGTTCACGCCGCGTTCACCGGCCATCCGCGGGCGCGGCGATCCGCTGGCAGAGCCAGGCCAGCGCCATCGGATACCGGTAGTCGATCCCGGCGTGGGTGCCGTCGAACAGCTCGAACGCGATCACGTCATCGGCGACGCCGGCCTCCCCGAGCGCCGCGCGGAAGGCCTCGGCCCCCAGATCCAGGTAGAAGTCATCCGCGTTTCCCGCGTCGATCCAGATCGCCCGCATCGAGCGGAGAGCGTCCGCGTGCCCTGGCACCATGCGGACGGGGTCCCAGTCCAGCCATCGCTGCCAGGCCTGCTCGCGCACCGCGCCGGTCCGCGGATCGAACGGCAGCTCGATCGTGCCATCCCCGGCCGCCGAGAAGCACGCGGCCACGCCGAGCATGCCGAGCAGTGTCTGGTCCTCCTTCCTGGTGAAGGCCGGACGGGAGCAGAAGTCAGCCCACCAGCGCCAGATGTCGCCGCCGTAGTCGCGCAGCGCGCGGGCGCAGTTCCCGAATTCGGGCAGGTAGCACAGCTCGTACAGGGCATCGCCGGCATGCGTGGCCAGCGCCCCGAACAGGTCGGGACGGAGCATCGGCGTGATCATCGCGCCGAAGCCGCCGCTCGACTTGCCGGAGATAGCCCGGTGCGCCGGGCCGGCCAGCGTCCGGTACCGCCGGTCGATCCACGGCACCACCTCGTCGCACAGGTAGGAGTGGTACCGCCCGGTGGCCGGCGAGTCAACGAACTGGCTGCCACCGTAACCCGTCCACGCGTCGACGTACACCACGATGGCCGGCGGCGCGGCGCCGGTCGCGAAGACCTGGTCGGCGGTCTCGGTGAACGGCTGCCGGAACGGCGTCCGGTTCCGCCACATCGCCAGATGCCCGGTGTACCCCTGGATCACGTAGACCGACGGGTACCTTCGGTCCGGCTCGTCGTCATATCCGGGCGGAACGTAGACCATCACCGGCCGCTCGAATGGGTCGCCGAGCGGGTTGCCGCGGAGCAGTTCGCTGGTGATTGTCAGTTCGTCGATTCGCCCGGAAATCTCGGCCGACCACGGCAGCATAGTTTCTCCCATCGATAATTTCATTAGAAACATCACACCATGCGAAACGGCTCGCACACCGGAATCTGGCCCGCATTCCCAGCCGATATCAAGGCGTGCCGGAAAGTACCGACGTGTCTAGCCGCGCCGGTAAGCGCAATCGGCGTGCCGCCGGCATACGATCCAGCCATGGTCGCACGCCGCCGGGCTCCTCTTCCCGCCGTGCGGGCCGGCCAGTCCGCTCCGGCTGCGACGCCGGCCCGGTCCGGCAGGCTGACCAGGTTCGCGGTCAATCTTGCCGGGGCCGCCGGGGCGGCCTTCTTCGCGGTCGCCAGCTTCCAGTTCTACCTTCAGACGCATAGCCTGATCGGGGCGGGATTCTGCGTCGAGCAGGCGTGGTTCGTCGTCGCGTTCCTGGTCCGGCGGCCCGCTCAGGCAGTCACCAGGCGGAGCGCCGACTGGCTGCTGACCGTCGGGGGCTCGTTCGGAGGGACCGGGTTCCGCCCGGCGGGGCTCCATCCGGCCTGGGGGCTCTGGTCCGGGCTGGCGCTCCAGACCGCCGGGCTGATCATCGGGCTTGCCTCCCTGCTCGCGCTCGGACGCTCGTTCGGCGTGGTTCCGGCCGATCGCGGCCTCGTGACCTGGGGCCCGTATGCCGTGGTCCGGCACCCGATCTACTCCTCTTACCTGCTGGTCCAGTGCGGGTACCTGCTGCAGAGCCTGTCCTGGCGCAACGCCCTTGTGCTCGCCTGCACGGCGGGCTGCAACATCGGCCGGGCGCTGGCCGAGGAGCGCCTGCTGACCGCCTCCGCGGTCCCGGCGGCGCCGGCCGGCCGGCCGCCTGGCCGGCCGGCTCCGGTGCCAGCCGCAATCCGGCCCGCCGCCCGGACCGCTGACGGCGGCCAGGCCTGGGCCGGCGACTACCTGTCGTACCGGGAACGGGTCCGGTGGCGGCTCGCGCCCGGCCTCTGGTAGCCGGCCTCTGGTAGCCGGCCCGGGCGGACGGTCTCCGCGATCGCGACCACAGTTCGCCCGATAGTGGCGGCTATATCGGTATTTCTAGCGCTAGGCAGTTGAGCGGCATCGGGGCGTGTCGACCGGAAATGACGTGATGCGACGGCTGGAAACGGCATAGTAGCTCTGTTCGCGCGCCGGAACGGGTGTTGACCGCTGGCCAGTTCCAGGAGGACTGACATGTCGGATGAACGCGACGGAGATCCCAGGCAGCCCGCCGTTCGCCGGTGGCTCGCGCATGCCAGGCGGCTGGCACGCCGGGCCGCGCGACCGCGGCTGGTGACCGCCACCGGGCTGCCGGCCGCGCTCGCCCTCAGCGGCGCCATACCCCTGATCATCGGCCAGTCGGCGTCCGCCAGGCCGGCGCCGTCCACCATGTTGTGCACGGGCTGGCACCGGTGCGATGCCCGCGGCTATGACAGCTACGGCTACGGCGCGCACGACGGAGCCATGTACTGGCGCATGTTCCCCGGCGACAACTGCACTAACTACGTCGCCTACGTCGAGTCGAGGGTGTACCACGTGGCCACGCCGCGGTACCTGCTCGGCGACGGCGGCCAGTGGGCATTGGTGGCGCGGTCCCATGGCGTCCTCGTGAATCACACGCCGACGGTCGGCGCCGTCGCAGAGTGGAACGGCGGCAGCGCAGGGATCGGCGGGGCGGGTCATGTCGCCGTGGTCGAGGAGGTCGGACCTCGGCGCCGCTACATCGTGATCTCGCAGCAGAACATGAGCGCCGACCGCGACGGCTATGACTGGACCCTGATCAGGGCCGGCTACCCGTCCGATGAGTGGCAGGAATGGCCGAGCAATTTCATTCACTTCCGTATTCCCCGGCACGCCGACGTGGGCTACTACAGCGCGCGCTCGCGCGCGATCAGCGTCCGCGACTCGCTGACCTCAGGCCCGGCGAACAGCACGGTCCGGATCGGCGGCGGCGGCGTTATCCCGCTGGTCGGCGACTGGAGCGGTCGCGGCACGGACAACGTGGGCTACTACAATCCGAAGTCAGGGACGTTCCATCTGACCGGCGTGAATAGGTCGGCTCACCCTAACCTGACATTTAAATTCGGCCCGCCGGGCATGATCCCGCTGATCGGCGACTGGAAGGGGATCGGCAGAGACGGCGTCGGCTACTACAACCCGAGGACGGCGACGTTCTACCTGCGCGAGTCACTGACCTCCGGGCGGCCCGACGTCAGCTTCAGGTTCGGCCCGCCAGGGATGATCCCGCTGGCCGGGGACTGGAACGGCGGACGCAGGGACGGTGTCGGCTTCTACGACCCCAGAACCGGGATCTTCCGGCTGCGCAACCGGCTGGCGCCCGGCCCGCTCTACCGGTCGTTCCGGTTCGGCCCGCCGCACATGATCCCGCTGAGCGGGAACTGGCTGGGCGGCCGCAAGGACAGCGTCGGCTACTACAACCGCTGGACCGGGGTCTTCTTCCTGCGCGACCGGCTGAGCAACGGCCCGGCAAGCTACGTGGTCAGATTCGGCCCGAGGCTGATGGTCCCCAGAGCCGGCGACTGGTTCGGCGGCTAGCGGCTGCCGCCGCTCAGCGGCGGGGCCGTAGCGTTCTGCCATGACCTCGCTGGAGCAGGACGCCGACCCGGCTGACCGCCATCTCGCCGACGCCGTCCGGGCACTCGCAGCCGAGACCGGCGGCGGACCGGACCACCCGAGCCAGGGACCGGGCACGGGCAGGCTGGCCGCGCGCCCGGTGCGGGCCGGAAGCGCGCTGACCGCCGGGCGCTGCCTCGAGCTGTTCGACGCGCAGCTGGCGAGCCGCGCTCTTGACGCCGCGGCCCGCTGGCTCCGCGGCCGCGGCACCGGCTATTACACGATCGGCTCGGCAGGTCATGAGGGCAATGCCGGCCTTGCCGCCGCGCTGAGACTCACCGACCCGGCCCTGCTGCACTACAGGTCGGCCGCGTTCTACCTGGCCAGGAGTGATCAGGCGGGGCGCGGCGAGGAGGGTATACGCGACGTGCTGCTCGGCCTGGCCGCCGCGGCTGCCGAGCCGATCGCCGGCGGCCGGCACAAGGTGTTCGGCCACCGCCAGCTGAATGTCATCCCGCAGACCTCGACGATCGCCTCGCACCTGCCGAGGGCGGTCGGCCTGGCACTGGCACTCCCCCGTGCCGCGCGGCTGGGAATCGCGACGGCGTGGCCCGCCGACTCTGTGGTCGTGTGCAGCCTCGGGGACGCGTCGGTCAACCACTCGACGGCCGCTGGCGCCTTCAACACCGCAGGCTACTGCGCGTACCAGGGCCTTCCCCTGCCCCTGCTGCTGGTCTGCGAGGACAACGGGCTGGGCATCAGCGTGCGGACACCGCCGGGCTGGGTCGCCGCATCGCTGGCTCGCCTGCCGGGAATCCGCTACTACCACGCGGATGGCAGCGATCTCGCCGAGGTCTACGACACGGCATCGGCCGCCGCCGCCTATGTGCGCGGACGGCGAGCCCCGGCGGTTCTGCACCTGCGCACCGTGCGCCTCGGCGGCCATGCCGGCTCGGATGTCGAAGCCGGCTACCGCTCCCGTGCCGAGATCGCCGCCGACCTGGATCGCGATCCGCTGATCGGCACCGCGCGCCTGCTGATCACCGCCGGCGTGCTCACCGGCCAGCAGGTGCTGGCCAGGCAAGCGCGGTCACGCGAGCAGGTGCTCGCCCTGGCCGCGCGGATCGAGGGATCGCCGCAGCTGACGTCCGCGGCGCAGGTCATGGCGCCGCTCGCGCCGCGCCACCCCGCCGCCGTGGCGACCGCGGTCGCGGACCTCGCCGCGCTCAGCCTCGCCAGCACATCCGGCCAGGCCGGCCCGGCCACGCCGGGACGCAGATCGCGTCAGCAGGTCTTCGGGGGCCGGCTGCCCGAGGACGAGGGCCCGCTGACGCTGGCCCAGACCATCAACCGGGCGCTCGCCGACGAGCTCGCCGTCCAGCCCGAGATGCTGATCTTCGGTGAGGACGTGGCCCGCAAGGGCGGGGTCTACGGGGTCACCAGAGGCCTGCTCGCCGCCTTCGGCGCAGGCCGGGTGTTCGACACCCTGCTGGACGAGCAGTCGATACTTGGCCTCGCGCTCGGCGCCAGCCTGGCCGGCCTGCTGCCGGTGCCCGAGATCCAGTACCTCGCCTACCTGCACAACGCGGCAGATCAGGTCCGTGGCGAGGCGGCCACTCTCGCTTTCTTCTCCCGCGGCCAGTACCTCAATCCGCTCCTGCTGCGGATCGCTGGCCTGGCATACCAGCAGGGTTTCGGCGGTCACTTCCACAACGACAACGCGATCGCCGCCCTGCGCGACATTCCCGGCCTGGTCATCGCCTGCCCGGCGCGGCCCGATGACGCGGCCGCGCTGCTGCGGACGGTCCTGGCCTCGGCGCGTCAGGACGGAACGGTCTGCGTGTTCCTCGAGCCGATCGCCCTCTACCACGAGCGGGACCTGCACGAACCGGGCGACGGCGGCTGGCTGGCGCGCTACGACCCGCCGTCCCGCTGGGCCGCCGCCCATATCCCGATCGGCCGGGCCAGGGTCCACGGTGACGGCGCCGACCTGACCATCGTGACCTTCGGCAACGGACTGCGGATGAGCCTGCGGGCGGCCGGCGCGCTGGCCAGGGACGGGATCGGCTGCCGGGTGGTGGACACGCGCTGGCTCGCGCCGCTGCCCGTGGAGGACCTGCTGCGGGAGGCATCGGTCACCGGCCGGGTGCTGATCGCCGACGAGACCCGCAGGACCGGCGGGGTCTCGGAGGGCATCGTGACCGCGCTTGCCGACTCCGGGTTCGCCGGCCAGGTCGCCCGGGTGGCGAGCGAGGACAGCTTCATCCCGCTCGGCGCTGCCGCCGGCACCGTCCTGCTCGCGGAGACCACCATCCTGGCCGCCGCCAGGGACCTGCTGCGCTGAGCGGCGGCCGTCCAGCCGGGGCGAGCGTCAGTGCGACTCGGCCCGCAGCGCCGTTCTCATCGGCGGCCGCTCGATCAGCACGTCCACGTACTCATCTAGCTGCAGCCCTCCGGTCCCGGCTACCGCGTGCAGATAGGACACGACCTCCTCGCGTGCCCAGGCCGGCTCGATCAGGTCGGCGAACGAGTCCTGGTGCGGCGGCAGAGCCCGCAGCATGGCCGCTCGCAAGACCGAATAGCCCATCCGGCTCAGATTGCCGAGATCCTGATGCCGGTTCCTGCGGACACCGACGTCGACCTGCGCCATGGCGGCCAGCCCGCAGGTATTCAGCACGTCGATGAGCATCCCGATCTCCACGGCATAGCCGGTGAAGAACGGAACCGAGTACAGCAGCTCCCTGGTCCCGGCGAACTCGCCGGCCAGCGGCTGAACGAACCCGGCCAGCTCGGGAAAGAAGTGATTGAGAACGGGCTTGGCCATCAGCTCGGTCACCCGGCCGCCGCCATCGGGAACGGCGACGACGTCCCGCATGTACGGCCGTCGGTACGCGGCCTTGACGAACTTGATATCTGACTTCGCCACCAGGCAGCCGATGACGCCGGCCACGAGCTCCCGGCAGAAGTTTCCGGTATCCGTGTCAGCGAAGGCGATAACGTCACCGTAAGCCTTGGAGAGCGATCGCCACATAGCATCGCCCTTACCATGATTCCGGCCGTATTCCGGCATCAGGGAGTTCTCAGAGTAGAACTCGACATCGTAGCGCCGCGCCAGTTCTGCGGTGCCGTCGATTGAATCGGAGTCGACGACGATCACCTGATCGATGAGGCCGATTTCCGGGCCGCACAGATAGCGCACTTCCTCGAGGACGGAGGCTATCGTGTCGGCGACATTGCGCGTCGGCAGCACCAGCGTCGCGGTCATCCCTCGCTGGCTCTTGAGCCGCCCGAGCTCGCGGATGTCGCCGAACTCCTCATAGCGGAAGCTGTGTGCCTGAAACCATTCACGTGTACGCACGCGCTCTCCTCGACGTCGGGGCGGGGCCAGCCCGCGCCACGTACCGATCCATCCGCACTCACTACCCGTGAGGACGCCAGCTACCGCGCGGACTCCAGCACGAGCAACAGCAAGTACCGACCCGCCCCGGTCGACTCAATCCAGGGGATACTACCGAAAGCTGCGTCAATAAGCACGCAATCCATGAAATAACAGCCGTAAGATGAAGTAGAAGCGAATGGGAGGACATGCAGGAGAGACCAGATCTCTCTGGCTCTTAGACTGACGACCCCTTCCGCTGGTTGCCTCGGGCGGCAGGAGACTGCCGCCTCAGGACGACGCTGGCCTCCAAGCAGGGTAACAAGCGGCAGCGGTTATCACGAGGGTTATCACCCCGGCCCGTACTGCATCGCCGCCGGTGTCCGGTCTATCCTCGGCCTATGAGCCAGTTCTCCTCGACCACAGGCGGCCCAGGGCTCGCCCAGCACCGGCATCTCGTCACGGAGATCCCGGGACCCGCCTCACGCGAGCTGCTCGAGCGCCGGCAGCGCAGCGTGGCCCGCGGCCTCAGCCACGTGCTGCCGATATTCGTGACCGCCGCGGGAGGCGGGGTGCTGATCGACGCCGACGGCAACTCGCTGATCGACTTCGGCTCGGGGATCGCGGTCACCTCGGTCGGCAACAGCGCCGAGCTGGTCGCGAGCCGGGTGATCGAGCAGGTGGCCCAGTTCACCCATACCTGCTTCATGGTGGTCCCCTACCAGGGGTACGTGGAGGTATGCGAGGAGCTGAACCGGGTGACGCCCGGGACGCACGACAAGCGGTCGGCGCTGTTCAACTCGGGCGCCGAGGCGGTGGAGAACGCCGTCAAGATCGCCCGGCACGCCACCGGCCGGCCGGCGGTCGTCGTCTTCGATCATGCCTACCACGGCCGCACCAACCTGACGATGGCGATGACGGCCAAGAACATGCCCTATAAGGACGGGTTCGGGCCGTTTGCAAGCGAGGTCTACCGGGCTCCGATGGCCTACCCGTTCCGCTGGCCCGGCGGCCCGGCCAGATGCGCGGCCGAGGCGCTTGACGTGGTGACCGGCCTGATCCACGCGCAGGTGGGCGAGCACAACGTCGCGGCGGTAGTGATCGAGCCGGTGCAGGGCGAGGGCGGCTTCATCGTCCCGCCGGACGGCTTCCTGCCGGGGCTGGCCGAGTACTGCTCCGAGCACGGGATCGTGTTCATCGCCGACGAGATCCAGTCTGGCTTCTGCCGGACCGGCGACTGGTTCGCCTGCGACCACGAGGGCGTGGTGCCCGATCTGGTAACCACGGCCAAGGGGATCGCCGGCGGGCTGCCGCTCGCCGGGGTCACCGGCCGGGCGGAGATCATGGACTCGGTGCACGCCGGCGGCCTCGGCGGGACCTACGGCGGGAACCCGGTCGCGTGCGCCGCGGCACTCGGCGCGATCGAGACGATGACCAAGGAGGATCTGCCTGCCGCCGCGCGCCGGATCGGGGACCTCATGCTGCCGAGGCTGCAGAAGCTGGCCGACACGAATCCGATGATCGGCGACGTCCGCGGCCGCGGCGCCATGATCGCGATCGAGCTGGTCAGGCCGGGAACGATCGAGCCAGACGCCACGGTGACTGCCAAGATCGCCAAGGCCTGCCACGCCGCCGGGCTGATCGTGCTCACCTGCGGCACGTTCGGCAACGTGCTGCGCTTCCTGCCGCCGCTGGTGATCGGCGAGGAGCTGCTGAGCGAGGGCCTGTCCATCCTGGAGGATGCCTTCAGCCAGGTGTGACCGGCCGGGAGCACAGGCTAACCCGGCAGCACGGCATCTCCCGCAGCACGGCATCTCCCGCAGCACGGCATCTCCCAGCACGGCATCTCCCGCAGCACGGGCCACGCGCGGCGGCTGGCGCGCGATGAGCGTCGGCCCGACCGCCGCCAGCATATCGACAAGTCGACGAACAGCGAGCGCGCTGGCGACCTCCGCTCCTGGCGGGCGCGGAGGGCCAGGGCGCGGAGGGTCCGGGCGCGGAGGGTGCGGGCGAGGAGCGCACTGCCGGATTCCGGCGGCGGCCGCCGGAATTGGACGGCCGCCGTTGACCGACTGGTGATTGACGGCGGCGGATGGCGATGTTACGAATCGGTGGACCGCGCTCTCCGACCCCGCCAGGAGGAGCCGTGCAACTCCGCGCCAGCCGTCATTCCCGCCTGCTCGCCATGGCCGGCGCCGCCTGCCTGGCCGGGCTGCCGGTATTCGCCATCGCCGCGTCAGCGAACGCGGCGAGCAGCGTCCATTACGTCGCGCTGGGCGATTCGTACTCCTCGGGCCTCGGAGCGGGCAGCTATTTCGGCTCGAGCGGGTCCTGCGACCGGAGCGCTAATGCCTACTCGCAGCTCTGGGACAACGCGAATGCGCCAGCCTCTTACGTCTCGGTGGCGTGCTCGGGCGCGACCACGCAGGACGTCCTGAACAGCCAGCTCGCCGCGCTCGGCACCGGCACCACGCTGGTCTCGATCACCATCGGCGGCAACGACGTCGGCTTCAGCTCGGTGATGACGACCTGCGTGCTCTCCTCGACCAGCACCTGCGTCAGCGCCATCAAGGAGGCGGAGACCGAGATGGCGAACCAGCTGCCCGCAGAGCTCAACAACGTGCTCGCCGCCATCGCCAGCCATGCGCCGAGCGCCAGGGTCGTCGTGCTCGGCTACCCGGAGCTCTACGACCTGTCCAGATCGGCCGGCTGCATCGGCCTGAGCACCACCGACCGGACCGACCTCAACCAGGCCGCCGACGAGCTCGACGCGCAGGTCCAGGCGGCAGCCGGCCGCTATCGCGACAGCTACGCCGACGTGCGCTCGGCCTTCGCCGGGCATGAGATCTGCGACTCAAATAGCTGGCTGCACTCGGTGGACTGGTTTGACCTCGGCGACTCCTACCATCCGACCGCCTCCGGGCAGTCCGGCGCCTACTACCCGGTCCTCACCGCGGCGGCGGGCTAGCCCTGGTAGTAGCCGTCGATCACGCTGAGCACATCGTCCAGGATCGCCAGGCCCTCCTTGGCCTCGGCCGGCGAGATCGTGCAAGGCGGCACCACATGCAGCCGGTTGTAGTTGATGAAGGTCAGCAGGCCGCGCGCCTTGCACTCGGCGGCAAGCCGGGTCATCGCCTCCGAGCTGCCGCCGTACGGCGCGAGCATCGCCCTGCTCTGCCGGTCGGACACCAGGTCAAGCGCCCAGAACACGCCGAGCCCGCGCACCTCGCCGATGACCGGATGGCGCTGCGCCAGCTCGCGCAGGCCGGGCCCGAGCACCTCGGCCCCGATCGCGGCGGCATTCTCGACGATCCGCTCGTCAGCCATCGCGTCGATGGTCGCGACGACGGAGGCACAGGCCAGCGGATGGCCTGAGTAGGTGAGCCCGCCGGGGAAGACCCGCTCGTCGAAGGTCGCCGCGATCTCGTCCGAGATGATCACGCCGCCGACCGGCACATAGCCCGAATTCGCTCCCTTGGCGAAGGTGATCAGGTCAGGCACCACGTCGTAGTGCTCGAAGGCGAACCAGCTCCCGGTCCGGCCGAAGCCGCACATCACCTCGTCGGCGATGAAGACGATGCCGTGCCTGTCACACAGCTCGCGCACCCCGGCCAGATAGCCGGGCGGCGGCACGAGCACGCCGGCCGTGCCGACGATGGTCTCGAGCAGGATCGCCGCGATCGTCCCCGGGCCCTCGAACTGGATCACCTGCTCGAGATGGGCAAGTGCCCGGCGACTCTCCTCCGCCTCGTCGGATGCCCAGAACGCGGTCCGGTACAGGTAGGGACCGAAGAAGTGCACGTGGCCGATGGCGAACTCGTTCGGCCACCGCCGGGGATCACCCGTGGACGTGATCGCCGCCCCGGTATTGCCGTGATAGGAGCGGTAGAAGCTGAGCACCTTGGTCCGGCCGGTGTGCAGCCGGGCCATCCTGATCGCGTTCTCGTTGGCGTCGGCCCCGCCGTTGGTGAAGAAGACCTTGCTCATCCCGTCTGGCGCGAGCGCGGTGAGCCGCTCGGCCGCCTGCCCGCGCACCTCGATGGCGTGCTGCGGCGCGATCGTGGTCAGCCGCGCCGCCTGCTCGGCGATCGCGGCCACCACTCGCGGATGCTGGTGCCCGATGTTGGTGTTCACCAGCTGGCTGGAGAAGTCGAGGTACCTGGTGCCCTCGTAGTCCCAGACGTAGCAGCCCTGCGCTCCGGCCACCACCAGCGGCCTGAGCGCTTTCTGCGCCGACCAGGAATGGAACACGTGAGCGCGATCGGCGGCGAAGACCTCCGCGCCGCGAGCGGGATCGGGCGTGATCTCGAGCATCGTGGTCTCCTCTGTCCAGGTGCGGACCTGCCGTGCTAGCTGGTAACCGGGAAGCCGAGGTTGACGCCGCCGTGACTCGGGTCAAGCCAGCGGGACGTGACGGCCTTGCCCCTGGTGTAGAAGTGCACGCCCTCGGTGCCGTGGACGTGCGTGTCGCCGAACAGCGAGGCCTTCCACCCGCCGAACGAGTAGAACGCCATCGGCACCGGAATCGGCACGTTGACGCCGACCATGCCGACCTCCACCTCGTGGGTGAACCGCCGCGCCGCTCCCCCGTCGTTCGTGAAGATGGCGGTGCCGTTGCCGTACGGATTGCCGTTGACGACCGCCAGGGCGGAGGCATACGTATCAGCCCTGACAACCGAGAGCACCGGCCCGAAGATCTCGTCCTTGTAGCAGCTCATCTGCGGCCGCACCCGGTCGAGCACGCTGGGTCCGAGCCAGAACCCGCCAGCCGGGTCGCCGGTCACCTGATGCCCGCGGCCGTCCACCGCCAGCACCGCGCCATCGGCCACCCCGGAGTCCAGGTACGAGGCGACCTTGTCCCGGTGCTCCCTGGTAATCAGCGGTCCCATCTCGGATCGCTCGTCGTCGCCTGGGCCGACCCGCAGCCTGGCCACCCGATCGGCGATCTTGGCGACCAGCTCGTCGCCGATCGGGTCGACGGCCACCAGCACCGAGATCGCCATGCAGCGCTCGCCCGCCGAGCCGAAACCCGCCGACACGGCGGCGTCGGCCGCCAGGTCAAGGTCGGCATCCGGCAGCACGACCATGTGGTTCTTCGCGCCGCCGAGAGCCTGGACTCGCTTCCCCGCCAAGGTCCCGGACTCCGATACGTAACGGGCCACCGGAGTTGATCCGACGAAGCTGACCGCGCGTATCCCGGGGTGCTCGAGAAGAGCGTCGACCGCCTCCTTGCCGCCGTGCACGACATTGAAGACGCCGTCCGGCAGCCCGGCCTGGGCGAGCAGCTCGGCCATCAGCACAGCCGCCGACGGGTCCTTCTCCGAAGGCTTGAGTATGAACGTGTTGCCGGCCGCCAGCGCGATCGGGAACATCCACATCGGCACCATGGCCGGGAAGTTGAACGGGGTGATCCCCGCTACGACGCCGAGCGGCTGGCGGATCGAGTAGGCGTCGACGCCGGCCGAGACGTTCTCCGAGAACGCGCCCTTCAGCAGATGCGGCATGCCGCACGCGAACTCGACCACCTCGAGCCCGCGGGCCACCTCTCCCGCCGCGTCCGAGGCGACCTTCCCGTGCTCGGCGCTGATCAGCGCCGCCAGCTCGGCCTGGTGCTCACGGACCAGCGCGCGGAACGCGAACATCACCGATGCCCGCTTGACCAGCGAGGTCTCCCGCCAGCCGGGGAAGGCGGTGCGGGCGGCCTCGACTGCCGCGGCCACCTCGGCCGCGGTGCCGAAGTCCACGGCGCCGGTGACGCTGCCGGTCGCCGGATTGTAGATGTCGCCGCGACGGCCCGCCTCCCCCGTCCACGGCTTCCCGCCGATCCAGTGCGTACAGTGTTTCATCGCTCGCTTCTCCGCGCTCCGCGCGTCGCTCGGGTGTTTCATCGTTCGCTTCTCCGCGCTCCGCGCGTTGCTCGGGTGTTTCATCGTTCGCTTCTCCGCGCTCCGCGCGTTGCTCGGGTGCTTCATTGCTCGCTTCTCCGGCGCTACGCGGCATCGCCCCGCCTGATGCCAGTCTGCCCCGTCACCATCACCGCGCCAAGTGACACAATGTAAGCTCAGAAGGTATCTGGGCTGACTTGATGTCAATCGCTGGCCTGGCTCGATGCCGGGCCTGAGATCAGGACCAGGAGACCGATGCTGCCGACCCTCGCCGAGGTCCTCGCGCTCGGGGCGGTCCGCCGGGGCGATCCGAAGGTGGTCGCCGGGGCCGACCGGCTGGACACGCCGGTTCGCTGGGTGCACGTGATCGAGCTGGCCAGGGCGGCTCACCTGCTGCGCGGCGGCGAGCTCGTGCTCTCCACCGGCATCGCCCTGCCAGGGGACCCGATCGGCCTGGCGCGTTACGTCGCTGACCTCGCGTCGGTCGGCGTCAGCGCGCTCGCGGTGGAGCTGGGCTCCAGGTACGTCCACGCCGTGCCCGGCGCCCTGGTAGCCGCGGCGGCGGCGCACCGGCTCCCGCTGATCGTGTTCGAGCGGGAAACGCAGTTCATCGAGATCACCGAGGCGGTCCACGCCATGATCATCGACGCTCAGCTGGCTGAGCTCCGGGCCGGCGAGCGCCTGCACCAGGTCTTCACCGACCTCGCGGTGTCGGGAGCCGCCGCCGACGAGGTGGTGACCCAGGCCGCCATGCTCGCGGGCTGCCCGGTGATCCTGGAGAACATGGCGCATCAGGTGCTGGCCTGCGAGCCGGCCGGCCGGGACACCGCGAGCCTGCTGGCCGGCTTCAGGACCCGCTCACGCGGTGTCAGGACAGCGGACCGGACCGGCTTCGATCCGGCGTCGGGCTGGCTCGTGACGGTGGTCGGGGCGCGGGGCGTCGACTGGGGCCGGCTGATCATGGTCTGCGATGAGCCGCCCGGGCCGGCTGATCTGGTGCTGATCGAGCGGGCGGGCACCACGCTCGCGCTTGGCCGCCTCCTGGACCATCAGCGTGAGAGCCTCGAACGGCAAGCGCACCGCACCGTTCTGAGCACCTTGCTCAGCCGCGGCTATTCCTCCGCGGCCGAGGCCGAGGCCAGGGCGCGGGAGCTTGGGGTGCCGGTCGCTGGCCGGCGCCTGCTTGGCGTGGTGATCAGGCTCGGCGGCGAAGAAGGCGGTCTCGCGGCCCAGGCGCGCGTGCTCGAGGTGGCCGAGGCGACCGCCACCGCCTGCCGGATCAAGGACGTGCCTGCCCTGGTCGGCTCGCTCGACGACAACCGGGTCGGCGCGCTGCTCGCCCTGCCGCCCGGGGCCGGGGCCGACCCTGTGCTGACTCACCTGGCGGGCCGGCTGAAGGACCGGCTCGGAGACAACGACGTGATCGGGGCCGGCTCGGTCGTGCCGTCGGTCACCGCCGTGCAGCGCTCCTTCATCGAGGCCGGGCAGGTCGCCGACGTCGCGGCGCGCGCCGATCGGGCGGCCGGCCCGGCGCTCGGCGGCACGGGCGTGGGCGGCGCGGCCGGCAGCGGGACCCGGCCGCTCTACTACCGGCTGCCCGACCTGCGGATCCGCGGGCTGCTGCACCTGCTGCGGGACGATCCGCGGCTGCTCGCGTTCGCCGAGCGGGAACTGGGTCCGCTGCTGCTGCACGATGCGACGGCGAGCACCCCGCTGGTCCCGGTACTGACCGCCTACCTGGAAGCCGGCGGCAACAAGGCCGAAGCGGCCAAGCGGGCCCGGCTGGCACGGCCGACGCTGTACCAGCGGCTCCAGCAGATCGAGCAGGTCCTGGCCCAGGACCTTGAGCCCGTCGAGTCGCGGCTCTCGCTGCACGTGGCGCTGCTCGCGCTGCGGGCGGCCGAGCCGGGCGGCTGATGCCGGTGACTACCCGATCGGCAGCGGCGCGGCATCGGCGCCCTGTCCCGGCGGCCTGCCGAGGCGGAAATACCGGTACAGCGCCGCCTCCAGGCTCTGCTGATGGCAGAGCGAGTTGTCCCGGCCGGGAGTGACGCCGACGCCGTAGCTGACCGTCACGATGTGCTCATCCCTGATGTTGCCCTCGTCCCAGGTGAGGATCACGGTCGCCACCCGCGCGACCGCCGGGACGAACGACGCCAGCCACCTGTCGCCCAGGGTGATCTCGTTCCTGCCCCGGTTCGTCCTGCCGTTCCACATCGGGCACCGATCGTTGGTCGGCTGGGTGTGCATGTCGTTGCACTCGTTCGGCACGACGAGCGAGAACCTCGGCAGGGCGTCCGTCCTGAAGTCCGTGCGGTTCAGCGGGACGACATGGCGACACAGCGATGTCCTGGTGACGCTGGTGAAATAGATCGCCGGATTGTGCGCATGCCCGTACAGCGCGGCGCGCGTCCCGTGCACGACGTGATAGGCGATCCCCAGGTAACAGGTCGACGGCATGGACTCCATGTACTCCCGCCACGACGTCCTGCGGCCGAGGGCGGCGAACAGGTTACGCGCTGACGGCCGGGGCCGCTTCCGGCCGGAGACCATCAGCAGATAGTCAGGCTCGCTGCCGGGCACGGCGAAGTCATTGGTATCGAGCAGGCCGCCGCGGATCATCGTCTTGTTGATGAACGGGGCCCGGCGATTCCCGATGATGGTCTGGTAGGTCTCGTTTTCCATCACGATGACCACGATCGGCACCGCGCGCCCCGCGGCGGCGCGAGCCGGCCGGCCGGCCGTCATGGTGCTGGCCGCGGCGGTCGGAGCGAGCGCCAGCAGTACCGCTGCTGCGCCGCCGGCCAGCGCGCCGCGAAGCCCCGTGGCGTTGCGGTTCCGGCCGGACGGCAGCGGTACTCGACCATGCTCGCCCATCCTGGCTCCCGCCCCGAGTCCGCTCCCCGGTGGCCATCTGTCACCGGACAGGCACCACCGTACCCGGCAGCGCCGATATGGTGACGAATCATCCCGGCGCCGGGAGCGTGCCGCGCTCCCGGCGCCGGGGGGTACTCGAGTTTAGTGCCGTCCCGTCACCCTGCCGGTGGCCAGGCTCAGGAACAGCGGCGCGTTGTCGGGGTCGTGGAAGTCGAACATCGACAGGATCGACCCGGCGACCGCGTCGACCGCGCCGTTGCCCATGGCCGGCAGGTTCCAGTTGTACTCGATGAACTTCACCACCGAGCTCTGGTCGATCATGGTGTTGTCCACGAAGTTGCGCTTCGCGAACGGCGAGATCACCAGGAACGGCATCCGCACGCCCAGCCCGCAGCGGCCCTGCTCGGGCTGGTTCGCCGAGTTCACCGGCACGTGGCTGACCTGGCTGCCGCAGGTGCCGGCCCCGGTCAGGGTGTCCAGCGCGGTCTGCGACTGGGTGGTGATGGGTGCCAGGACGTGGTCGTACCAGCCGTCGGAGTCGTCATAGGTGACGATGACCGCGGTGGACCGCCAGGTTGGCAGCGACTGGAGGTGGTTGATGGTGCTGACCAGCCAGGCCTGCTCGTCGAGCGGGTCGGAATAGCCGGCGTGGCCGTCCTGGTAGGCCGGAGCCTTCAGGTAGGTGACCGACGGCAGGTTTCCCGCGTCGGCCGCCGCCCAGAAGTCGGCGAGGTCGTACTGGTGGTTCGCCTGGTCGGTCTGCCCGATCATCGAGACCGACGTCGGCGGCAGGTGCATCGGGTTGGCCGTGGAGGCGTAGTACTCGAACGGCTCGTGGTGCGGGATGTAGTCGGTGACCGTGTTGCCGCCCACGTTCTGGTGGTTCTGCGCGCAGATCTGCGCGGTCGTGGGCGGCGTGCCGTGGCCAGGCACGTACCCGTTGTCGAAGCCGCCCTGGAACCAGCCCCACGTGACGTTCGCGCTGGTCAGCTCCGCGCCGATGTTGTTGCCGCCCATGCCCAGCGTCGTCGCCGGCGTGTTGCCGTCGCCGCCGTCGGCCGACGGCAGGTAGGAGCAGATGTCATAGGTCGGGTCGGCGTCGCTGTAGGTGGTGCCGGGTCCGGCAGTGGTCGGCGGGCCGGCGGTGAGATTCGAGGCCGCGACGTTCGCGCCGTTGTACCCGGGCGGCGCCGGGCACGGTGAGTCGTTGATCGTGGCGAACGTCGGGCCGCAGGTCGCGCCGTAGTTCTGTCCCGCGATCACGTTGAGCGCGCCTGGCGTCGACGGGCCGTAGTTCGTCGCGTACATGTTGTCGCTCATGGCGTAGTGCTGCGCGTAATTCCACAGCGCGGTCACCGTGTTCCCGTCGTAGTAGTCCATGACGGCGTAGTTGGAGCTCGCTCCGGGCGGCACAACCTCGGGGCTGCCGTTGAAGCTGAACCCCGCCAGGCACTTGTCGAGGGTGACGTTCTTGCCCGTGGTCTGGGCGAACTGGTCCATGGCGCCGTGGTCGGCGGCGCTCTGCTCGGCCGTGTAGCCGTGTCCCTGGTCGCAGGTCATCGGGTCGCCCGGAGGCAGCCGCAGCGGGTTGGACAGGTTCGGGCTGGCGGTCAGCAGCGGGCCGGTCACGCCGCCGGCGCCCGAGCTGTTGTAGAGGCCGTTGATCGTCGGCGTGTCGCGCCGCGCCCTGAACGGCTGCTCACCCGGCAGGTTCGCGGCGAAGGGGTAGGTGCCGAAGTAGTGGTCGAACGACACGTTCTCGTCGAAGATCACGACGAGATGCTTGATCGGTGTTGCGGTCTCGCCCTGGTGGCCGTGATGGCGCGCGGCACCGCTGCCGGCGGCAGCGGCAGTCGCTCCCCCGACGCCCAGGGCAATCAGCGCCATCGCTCCCGCGATGGCGTAGACCCGACGCTGTACTCGCATGCGTTGCTCCTCTGCGGCCTCAGCGCCGAGCGCTGCCAGCCACGTCGCGGTGAAACACTCGCTGACGCCCGTTGGCGCCCACCGGAACGTAGAACGCGAATCCGCCGTTCTCGTGACAGCCGCCCGGCCAGATTCATAAGCCACGCTGAATAGCTGCTGAATCGCCCCACAGCGCTGATCGTCGGCCCGACGAACGCCGGGCCGCTGGCGGCCGCAAGCGGCCCGAGCAGGCTGGCGGTCAGGTTCGGGCCCGGCGATGGCCTCGGCGCCGTGCTAGCCGTCGCGGGCAAGGAGCTCGGCACCGCCCAGCCCCGCCCCCGTGCGCGCTGCCCAGCTCCCCGTGCGCCTCGTCCGTCTCCCCGCGCGCCTCGTCCGGCTCCCCGTGCGCCTCGTCCGTCTCCCCCCGCGCCTCGTCC
>DATNIU010000104.1:0-20929 GCA_035604275.1 Streptosporangiaceae bacterium
CGGCTACTTCACCAGAGTGATCGCCGGTGCCTACGCCGTCTTCGCTGACCGCGCGGCCGCGGCCCAGACCCCCGGGACCAAGCAGCAGCGCGTCCGCGAGCACATCCTGCGCCACGCGCCGGCCACGTTCCGCCTCGCCGACATCAGGACGGCCGTGCCAGGCGTCAGCGACCAGACCATCCGGCTCGTCCTGGAACAGCTGAGGCACGAAGGCAAGGTTCGGGCCGACGGAACCGGCCGCTCCGCGACCTGGACCCGGACGAATACCGCACCTTCCGAATAAGTGCTCTGCGCCAGCACCATGAGCAAAGTCGCATCAGATGCCACATGAAGTGATGCGCTGGGTGCGTGATCGCGGGTCATGCGGCTGATTGCCAGGAGGAGATGATGTCGGCCGGGCCCCAGCGGAGATCTATCCGGTCGGAGTCCAGGCTCGGTGCGATGCCGGAGAGAGACACCACGGCAGTTCCCGTGACTCCGATGGTGAATCCAGGTACCTCGATCGCGGCCCGCAGGAGTTCGGCGAGGTCATGCTGGTCAAAAGGAGTTCCCAGCCACTTGACCGAGCCGGCGAAGTAGATGTGACCCGCGACCGGTGCGCGGTCGGCGCCGACCAGGTCAACCTCAGGATCGAACTGCCGATTCCACCAGCCGCCGACCACCTCGGCGTCGGGCCATGGCGTCGCGCCCGAGGTGGCTGCTAGTTCGAGCGCCTGGCGAGCCACCGGCTCGATCGCTCTGCCCCGCCAGGCCGGCCATCGGCGCTGCACAAGACGGAATGCCTGATCGGGTCGGCCCCGGCGGGCCTGTTCGTGGGCGGCTCGGCCGACGGCCAGGTACAAGCGAAGATTGCTGTCGGCGACCTGGTATAGCGCGGGCTTTCCAGGACGCGTCGACAGCGGTTCGTCAATCGCAAGTACGCGCTTGTGGAATACGAGTCGGCGTAGCAGCGGCGTCAGGGACCCAGATGGCAGGGCTCCTTGCAGGCTGCCGGCGGAGGCCGCGATGTTCGCATACGTGCGGTTGCCGCCGGCGACCGCCTCAAGAACCCGACGAGCCTGGTCGGGAGCCGGAAACTCGGCCAGCAGAGCCGACTCTGGCACGCTGAACACCGGCGCGGCCGGGTCGGCGCACTCCCGCTCCAGGAACGCAAGTGGCGGAGTCCCGTGCGGCCAGCTCCGAAGAATGCCGGGCAGTCCGCCAGAGATGAGGTAGGCATCCAGCGCATCGGCGGACTGCAGACCCAGGGCGCGTGCGGTCTCGGCCGGATTGAGCGGTCCGAGTATCAGGTTGTCAGCTCGTCCGAAGAACGGCCGGTCGTATCCGGTTAGGCGCTCCATCATGTGAATATCACTTCCGAGGAGCAGCAAGAGCACCGGCCTGCTGGCCAGCAGCCTGTCCCACGCGGCTTGCAGCGCGCCTTCGAACAGGTCATCTTGCTCGGCCAGCCAGGGGACTTCATCAATCACGACGATCGACGGAGTGGACGGCAGTGCCGAGGCCAGGACCCGGAACGCGTCCAGCCAGCTCGTCACTCCGCCGGATGGAATGAGCTCGCCGTTGGCTGGCAGCGGAGAGTCGCCTAGGCTGGCCAGGAAGTCGGTCACCGACTCGACCGGCGAAGCTCCTTTGATCGAGGTAAAGAACAGATACGGAACGCCCGCCTGATCGCAGAACTCTTGCACGAGGCGTGACTTGCCCACCTGGCGGCGACCGCGGATAGCCACCGCCGTGGCGCGTCCAGAAGCAGCAATCTGATCAAGGCGCTTGCCGAGCAGGCGAAGCTCCGCAGTTCGGCCAGCAAAGTCCGACATCAGCTATGCCCGATCTAGGTAGAGGCCATCTACGTAGATTGTATCTACCTAGTGGGTCGAAGGAGTCCCGGCCGCGCCTCATGACCTGTCTGAGTGGCGAGACCTGCCCGGTGAGCGCATGCGCTCGGCACCGCGCCGGGCGGCCGGGCAGCGCGCCGCGCGATGGCCCAGTCGGGGGAAGGAGGCCTGGGCCATCGCGCGGCTGCTCAGGACGGCTGCTCTCAGGGGGCGGCTGCACACGGCGGCTGCACAGGGGCGGCGCTCAGCAGCGCGGCACTCCGAGTGCCGGATCGGCGCCGGTGTTGAGGAACCGTCCGGTCACGTACCCGACCGCCGGAGACAGCGCGTGATACCAGACGGCATCTCCGAGTATGACAGTTCCGGTCACATAGCAATCGAGTGTCACTTTGCTGCCGATATTGACGAGATAACCGGAGATTGTCGCGCTGGTCGACGGGGCGGCGCGAATCCGCAGGTTGACCTCCAGCGAGTTGAAGACCGCGCTGAATGCGGGGTAGTGGCAGTGCGGTACGCGCAGAGCCGGGGCAAAATGCGCCGCTATGTTGAATGCGGCCACATAACCGGTGATCGGAGCTGAGATCCGGTACCAGATCGGGTTGCCGTCGTAGTCGATCCCGGTAGTCCAGCAGGTCACGCTGACCGCGCTGCGGGCCCGGCCGAGCTGGCCGGTCGCGACCGCCTCGGTGCTGGCGGAGGCGAACACCTTGACATTGCCGAAGAGTACCTGCAGGCTGCGGCCGCCTGCCTGGCCGCCGGCGCGGGCCGGCGCCGCCACGGCAGTCGAGCTGGCGAGCATGAGCGTGGCCGCTACGGCCGCCACCGGAATAGCGGCCAGGCCAGCGAACCTCCGCCCCGCGCTAAGCGCCCTGATCATTGCTTCTGCCCCCTGTGAATAAGATTATCGCGCGCTGCCCCGATAGCTGCTCTCAGGCATTCCAGTGAGTGAATCGTATAAGGCGCGGCGGCGCGTTACTCGACAACTCTCGACAAAGGCAAAGTGCCAGGACTCGTGATGGCGATATGGGCATCGCTATGCGGACAAGGCTGTCACGCCATGCGATCTATCCTTTTACCCGCCGTCCGGCGGCCCAGACGCCGGTGATGTGCTCGGGCCGGGCCAGCAGCGAGATGTCGGCCAGCGGGTCGCCGCCGACGGTGAGGACATCCGCGTCGTAGCCGGCTTCCAGCCGGCCGCTGCGCGGGGCCTGCGGCCCGAGGGTCAGCGGGGCGGTAGCCGTGGCCGCCTCGATCGCCTGCAGCGGCGTCATGCCGAGCCTGACCATATGCACGAGCTCGGCGCCGTTGCCGCCCCAGGAGTTGATCCGGTCGGGGCCGGTGACCGCGATGTCGGTGCCCATCGCGATGGCGACGCCGCGCTCGATCGCCAGCGTCATCGACTCCGCGTGCTGATCGGCCAGGGCGGTGAGCTTGGCCGCCGCGTAGTCGGGAACCGCGTCGAGATTGGCCTTGATTTCCTCGACGATGGTCCGGGTCGGGACCAGGATCGCGCTGCTCTCGCGCATCGCGTCGCAGGCCTCGTCGTCGAGGTAGCTGCCGTGCTCGATGGTGCGGACGCCCGCCTTGAGCGCGGCCATGATGCCCGGCTTGCCGTGGCAGTGCGCGGCCACGACCCGGTCGGCCAGGCCGGCCACCTCGACGATCGTCCGCAACTCGGCATCGGTGAACTGCTGGTGTATGGGGTGATCGATCTCGGACATCACGCCGCCGGACGCGCATACCTTGATCACCCGGGCATTCAGCCGGAGCTGCTCGCGGACGGCGCGCATGCACTCGGCGGGGCCGTCGGCCATCCGCAGCTCACCGCAGTTCCGCCCGAAGTCCTCGATCCAGCCCAGCGGAAAGGAGTGCAGGTCGGCATGGCCGCCCGTGGTGCTCAGGATCGACCCGGCGGCGTAGATAGCCGGGCCGTCAAGCACTCCTTCGGCGACCGCCTTGGCCAGGTAGACGCCGAGCCCGCCGACCTCGCGGACCGACGTGATCCCGGCGCTCAGCGCGCTGGTCAGGTCACGGGCGCAGCGGGCCGCCCTGAGCGGAATCGCCTCGAGCGGAAGCCGGCCCAGATCCAGGCCGCGCACGCCGAGAAAGTGCCCGTGGCAGTCCCACATGCCCGGCATGACGGTCTCGGTCCGGTGCACGGCCGCGCCCGGGGTCACTGGCGCCGCGGCAGCCGGCCCGGCGAAGCTGATGACGGAACCATCAAGCACCACGACGCCGTCGTGCACCGGCTCGCCTTGTCCCGGAATCAGAAGCTCGGCCTCGATCCTGTGCATGACGTCTCCTCCGCGGGTGTGGCACAAGCCTGAAATGCCCTGGTTATCATGGCCGCTGCTGCCGTGCGACCGCAAATAGGCCGGCCGCAGGTCCAGACCGCGGCAGCCGCGGCCTGATGCGGCCTGGTAACGTCCAGTTGGCGGGCTGCCGGCCGGATCGGCTGCCCAGAACCACTTTTTGGTACCGCATCTGATTGTGTATCTCCGGCTGCGCTCAGTAATGCGCTATACAAGAAGCGGTACAAGGGAGCGATATGCCGCCATCGGACAGCACATTGTCCGCATCCGGCCAGGGGCCGGTGCGGGACGCGCTGAGCCGTATCCGCCGCACCTACAATGGCGCGCCCCTCCCTGTCAAGTTCCTGATCGTGATCGCCGCATGCGTGCTCTTCCCGCCGTTCCTGGCGATCCTGATGTTCGCGGCGCTCGTCTCCGCACCCTACGCGATCTGGTCCCGGAGCCGGGCGGCATGGGCGACCGCGTCAGTGGCACTGTGGGGCGTCGCGCTGGTCGCGGCTCAGGCACATGGCGCAGCCGTTCCCCGCTACCTGCTGCTGGCGCTTCCGGTCGCGGTAGCCTTCGGCGCCCACGCGGGAGCGCTCGGCCGCTCGTTCGTGCCGTGCCGCACGGTCGCCTGGACCCTGGTCCTGGCCCTGCTGCCAGGAGTCCTGGCCTTCCGGCTGCTTGGCCACGGTCGCTCATACGTCGGCCCTGGCCTGGCCTGGCTGCTTGCGTGCGTGGTCCTCAGCTGGCGGCTGGCGATCGCGTGGCAGAACGAACGTCAGGCCGGCCGCCTGCAGCAGGCCCGCGGCGGCGGCCCTGGGGCCGCCTGGGTGCCAGGCCCGCCGCGCCGCAGCGACCAGGGCGGCGCTGCGCCAGGCCAGCTCCGGCCGGGCAGGCCGTCGTCCGGGGGCCTGGCAGCTGCCAGCCAGAACGGCGGCGGCCGGGTGACCACATCGGGACGCACGGGCCCGGTGGTCGGCTCGGCACCGGCGGCCGAGCGAGGCGAGAGCCGCCAGGCCGAGCGGCCCGCCATCACCGTCGACGAGGCGATGGCCGAGCTTGACTCGATGATCGGCCTGACAGCGGTGAAGGATCAGGTCCGGTCGTTCGCTGCCTCCATCGAGGCCGCGCGCAGACGCGCGCTGGTGGGCATCGGCGCCGAGAAGCCGATGCAGCATTTCGTCTTCCTCGGCCCGCCAGGAACGGGCAAGACCGCTGTCGCCCGGATCATCGCGAAGATCTTTTACGCGTTCGGGCTGCTTGAAGCGCCCACCGTGGTCGAGGCGCAGCGCTCCGACCTGGTCGGGGAGTACCTGGGCGCGACCGCGATCAAGACCAACGAGCTGATCGACACCGCCCTGGGCGGCGTGCTGTTCATCGACGAGGCCTACAGCCTGGTCAACGAGGGCGACGGGCAGAACGACAGGTTCGGCAACGAAGCCGTGCAGGCGCTGCTGAAGCGGGCCGAGGACGACCGCGACCGGCTGGTCATCATCCTGGCGGGCTACGAGCGCCAGATGGAGGCCTTCCTGGCCTCGAATCCCGGGCTGACCTCGCGGTTCGCGATCAGGATCAAGTTCCCTGGCTACTCGCCCGCCGAGCTGCTCCAGCTGACCGACCTATCGGTCGCGCGACGCGGTGAGATGATCGATCCGCAGGCCCGGTCGGTGCTCTGGCGGATGTTCGAGGACGTGGGCCGTCGTCGGCTCGGTGACGAGCTTGGCAACGGGAGATTCGTCCGCAGCCTGCTGGAGCGAGCGGGCCAGGCGAGGGATGTCCGGGTGATGGGCGCCGGCGCGGAGCCGGCTCCGGCCGACCTGATCACGATCCGCAGCAGGGACCTCGAGCAGGCCTACGGCGAGCTGACCTCGCGATACCGGGGGTACGACGAGACGCCGACGCTGGAGAGCGCGCTGGCCGAGCTTGACGACCTGGTCGGGCTCGAGCCGGTGAAGCGCCAGGTGCACGAGATCGCGGCTCAGCTGCGGGTGGCCAGGCTGCGTGACACTCGCGGGCTGGCCAGCCAGCCGCCGGTCAGGCATTTCGTCTTCGCCGGGCCGCCGGGTACCGGCAAGACGACCGTCGCCAGAATCCTGGCGAGGATCTTCGCTGCGCTCGGATTGCTGGTCAGGCCCGGCGTGGTGGAGGCGCACCGGGCCGATCTGGTCGGGGATCATCTGGGCTCGACGGCGATCAAGACGAACAAGCTCGTGGACTCGGCGCTTGGCGGAGTGCTGTTCATCGACGAGGCCTATTCGCTCTATAACGACGGGTACTCCGGCGGTGACGCATTCGGCGCCGAGGCGGTAGCGACGCTGCTGAAACGAGCCGAGGACGACCGGGACCGGCTGGTGATCGTGCTGGCCGGCTACACCGATGACATGAACAGGTTCCTCCGCACCAATCCGGGCCTCGCCTCCCGGTTCAGCGTCCGGATCGCGTTTCCCAGCTACGGCCCGGACGAGCTGGTCAGGATCGCCACGATCTTCGCCGAGCAGGCGGGCGACAGCTTCGCTCCTGACGCGCTCCCGGTGCTGAACGAGATCCTCACCCAGGCCTGCGAGCGGCGCCGGATCGACGAGCTCGGAAACGGCAGGTTCGCCAGGTCGCTGTTCGAGCGGTCCTGTGCCTCCCGTGACCTGCGTGTCGCCCAGCTCGGCGATCGAGCCAGCGCCGCCGAGCTGACGACCATCTCCGCGGCCGACCTGGTGGCGGCGTACCGGGGCATCGGCGGCTGACCGGGTTCCTGCGCGCCGTCCTCGTGGCGGGCGGCCGGAGGCCTGGCCTTCTGCCAGGCCGCACCGGTGACCGGCGGTCGCGCCGGGGCGCGGGCGGCGACCCGGCGGACCCTGCCGGGCAGACGCGCCCGCTACCGCGATCCGGGAACTGCCGGGCCGGCCCGCGAAAATGGGTACGGTGCTGGCCGGGCCGGGTGGCGATGATCCCGCCGGTCAGCTGCGGGCAGTCGGCGAGGAAAGGCAACCGTGGACGGCGGCTGGGAGTTCTGGATCGACCGTGGCGGCACGTTCACCGACGTGGTCGCGCGCCGCCCGGATGAGACGCTCGTCGTTCACAAGCTGCTGTCCGAGGACCCGGGCCGGTACTCCGATCCCGCGATCGCCGGCATCCGGCATCTGCTCGGCGTGCCGGCCGGCGCTGCTATTCCGGCCGGGCAGATCTCCGCGGTCCGCCTGGGTACCACGGTCGCGACCAATGCCCTGCTGGAACGCAAGGGCGAGCCGACGGTCCTGGTCATCACCCGGGGATTCGCGGACGCGCTGCGGATCGCCTACCAGGACCGGCCCCGGATATTTGACCGGCAGATCGTCCGTCCGGAGATGGTGTACTCGCGGGTGATCGAGGCCACCGAGCGGATCGGGGCCCGTGGTGAGGTCATCGTCGCCCTGGACGAGGACGCGGTGGCGTGCGACCTGCGGGCCGCTTACGACGAGGGCTTCCGGTCAGCGGCGGTGGTGTGCATGCACGGCTACCGGTACCCGGCGCACGAGGCCAGGATCGGCGAGATCGCCCGCAGGGTCGGGTTCGCGCAGGTGTCACTGTCGCATGCGACCAGCCAGCTGATGAAGCTGGTGTCCCGTGGCGACACCACCCTGGTGGACGCCTACCTCTCGCCCATCCTCGCCCGCTACGTGGATCAGGTCGCCCGCGAGCTGGGTGACGTCCGGATGCAGTTCATGCAGTCCAGTGGCGGCCTTACCGACGCCCGCTTGTTCCGGGGCAAGGACTCCATCCTGTCCGGACCAGCCGGCGGCATAGTCGGCATGGCCCGTACCGCGCAGGCGGCGGGCTTTGACAAGGTGATCGGGTTCGACATGGGCGGCACCTCGACCGACGTGTCCCATTACGCGGGCGAGTTCGAGCGGCAGTACGAGACCCAGGTCGCCGGGGTGCGGATGCGGGCGCCGATGCTCAGCATCCATACGGTCGCCGCTGGCGGCGGGTCGGTGCTGCACTTTGACGGCAGCCGGTACCGGGTCGGCCCGGACTCGGCCGGCGCGGACCCCGGCCCGGCCTCCTACCGGCGCGGGGGCCCGCTCACGGTCACCGACGCCAACGTCATGCTCGGCCGGATCCAGCCGCCGCACTTCCCGAGCGTGTTCGGCGAGAGCGGTGATGCGCCCCTGGACGCCGGGATCGTCCGGGAGCGGTTCGCGGCGCTGGCACGGCGGATCGGCGAGGCGACCGGCACATCTCCCTCGCCCGAGCAGGTCGCCGCCGGCTTCCTGGAGATCGCGGTCGCGAACATGGTGAACGCGATCAAGAAGATCTCGGTGCAGCGCGGCTATGACGTGACCCAGTACGTGCTGGCGACGTTCGGCGGGGCAGGCGGCCAGCACGCCTGCGCGGTGGCCGACGCGCTCGGCATCACCCGCGTGCTCATACACCCGCTGGCCGGCGTGCTATCCGCCTACGGGATGGGCCTGGCGGACGTGACCGCGACCCGGGAGACCGCGGTGGAGGCGCCGCTCGACGCCCGGCTGCTCCCGGAACTTGACCGGGTGGCCGGCCGCCTGGAAGCCGACGCGCTCGCCGAGCTGGCCCGGCAGGGGATGGGGCCCGGTCGCGCCCGGTCGGTGCGGCGGGCTCACCTGCGTTACGACGGCACCGACACCGCGCTGCCCGTCCCGCTTGGCGGCGAGGCGGAGATGGTCGCCGGTTTCGAGCAGGCATACCGGCAGCACTTCTCGTTCCTCATGCGCGGCAAGGCGATCCTCGTCGAGGCGGTGTCGGTCGAGCTTGTCGCCGCGTCCGCGGCGCCGGCAGCGCGGCCGCCTGGCGGGCAGTCACCGGGCGGAATTCCCGGTAGCCGACCGCCCGTGCCGGGGCGGGCGGGCGGCGCGGGAGCCACAGTGCCGATGTATGTCGCCGGAGCATGGCTTGACGTGCCGCTGCTCCGCCGGCGGGACATGCTGCCCGGCCAGCAGGTGGACGGGCCAGCGCTGATCGTGGAGGACTTCGCGACGACGGTGACCGAGCCCGGCTGGCGGGCGGAGCTGACCGGCCTCGGCGACCTGCTGCTCGCCCGCGTGGCGGCGCCGCCGGAGCGGCACCCGGCCGGGACCACCGCGGACCCGGTCATGCTGGAGATCTTCAACAACCTGTTCATGTCAGTGGCCGAGCAGATGGGGGAGCGGCTGCGCAGTACCGCGCACTCGGTCAACATCAAGGAGCGGCTGGACTTCTCCTGCGCCATCTTCGACGCTGACGGGGGCCTGATCGCCAACGCCCCGCACATTCCGGTGCACCTGGGCTCCATGGGGGAAAGCATCAAGATCGTCGTGAGGCGCAATGCGGGCCGGATGCGGCCCGGTGACGTCTACGCGCTCAACGATCCCTACCACGGCGGGACGCATTTGCCGGACATCACCGTGGTCACCCCCGTATTCGACGGCGCCGGCCACGACATCCTGTTCTACCTGGCATCCCGCGGCCATCACGCGGAGATCGGCGGCATCACGCCGGGCTCGATGCCCGCGTTCAGCACCCGGGTTGAGGAAGAAGGGGTGCTCATCGATAACTGGCTGCTGGTGCGCGGCGGGGTGCTGCGGGAAGCGCGGACACTGGACCTGCTCCGCTCCGCGCCGTACCCGTCTCGCAACCCGGAGGTGAACCTCGCCGACCTGCGAGCGCAGATCGCCGCTAACGAGAAGGGCGTGCAGGAACTCCGCCGGATGATCGGGCACTTCGGGCTTGACGTGGTGCGGGCCTACATGGCGCACGTCCAGGACAACGCTGAGGAAGCCGTGCGCCGCGTCATCACCGCGCTGAGCGACGGCGAGTACGCCTACGCGCTGGACAACGGAGCGGTGATCGGTGTCGCGGTCCGGGTAGACGCCGCGGCACGCACCGCGGAGGTCGACTTCACCGGCACCTCGGCGCAGCTGCCGGGCAATTTCAACGCGCCGTCGTCGGTGGCCATGGCGGCCGTGCTGTATGTGTTCCGCACCCTGGTGGCCGATGACATCCCGCTCAACTCCGGCTGCCTCAAGCCGGTACGCGTGATCATCCCGCCGGGCTGCATGCTGGCGCCGGAGTACCCCGCCGCGGTGGCGGCCGGGAACGTGGAGACCTCGCAGGCCATCACCGGGGCGCTGTACGCGGCGCTGGGCGTCATGGCGGAGGGCTCGGGCACCATGAACAACCTCACCATCGGCAACGAGCGCTATCAGTACTACGAGACGGTGGCCAGCGGATCGGGCGCGGGGCCGGGCTTCGCCGGCACCGATGTGGTGCAGACCCATATGACCAACTCCAGGCTGACCGACCCCGAGGTGCTGGAATGGCGCTATCCGGTCCGGCTGGAGCGGTACGCGATCCGGCACGGCAGCGGCGGCGCGGGGCGCTGGCCCGGCGGGGATGGCGGCCGCCGCGAGCTCCGCTTCCTGGAGCCGATGACGGTCACCACGCTGAGCAGCCATCGCCGTGTCCCGCCCTACGGGATGGCGGGCGGGAAACCGGGCGCACTCGGGCGGCACTGGGTCTCCCGCGCCGATGGCTCGGTCACCCCGATGCGGGGATGCGATTCGGTCGCCGTCGCCGCCGGAGACATGTTCGTGATCGAGACGCCGGGCGGCGGCGGATACGGGTCACCGGCCGGGCGGGAAGCTCACGAGGAGACAGCGGACACCGGCTGCCCAGCGGCGGGCTAGCAGGCTCGCCGCCGCTCAGGATCTGGCGCTCGCCTTCAGCACGGAGGCCGTCAGGTCCCGTGCTGAGTCGACGGCCACGCAGCTGATCGCTCGCCGGCCTAGCAGCCAGGAAACCGAGTCAGGGAAGAGGTAGACCACGAGCGTCGAGGGGGACACCTTCGATTTGTCGATCTTGGCCGCTATTGCCCGCCGGCAGCGACGCGCGGCCCGCGCGACCAGCGCCTTGCGCCCGGGATACCGGCCGTCAGGCGCCCGGAACTGGGCGAAGATCTGGGCGCTATGAGCGGTCGTGCAGGGGACAGCGGTCACGTCCACCGTCAGTCCCCGGGTCAGCTGGTTATCCGGCGGGGCCTGGAAGCAGTCCCCCGCCCGCAGGGAGAAGAAACTCACCTGCCCTGTGCCGGTCACGCGGCCGGTGCTGACCGGGCGGTGAGCAGTGTAGGCAGCGACGACCGTAGCCGCCACCACGAAGGCCAGCGCTGCGCCCAGGACTCTCAGGAGGAACGGCGCGCTCGCCAGCCGGCCGGCCCCGGCCGGCCGCGGCGGCCCGTAGCCTTCGGACGGCGCCGGGTACGTCTGCGGAGACTGAGCCGGTGGCGCGGCCGGGCCGGTCCCGCGCGGCGCGCCGCTGCCGATCCACAGCGGCCAGCCGGGCGGCGGCGGCGGCCAGGACGGGTCGGGCTCCCAGCCGGGCGGCGGCTCGAAGCTGTAGGAAAGCGGCCAGCCAGGCGGCGGGTTGAATTTGAGTCCCACCAGGTCAGTCCTCCGGTCCGCGCCCGCATGGCATGCGCGGCTTCGCCGGGCTGCGGGAGATACCACCCTAGAGCAGTGCGTTCCCTGCCGTCGGCTCGTCAGCCGGACAACTGGTCCCGGCGTGGCAGCCGCAGGCGATGCTGGCGCTGGCGCCGATGTCCATCAGGGCCGCGTCGTCAGCTGGCTGCCAGGGGCCGAACGACTCGCCGGGATCGGCGCTGATGTCGGCGACAACATGCCGCCCGCTGCTCAGCCTGCCTGCTCCGGCGGCAGGTCACCGAGCGCCATCCTGATCGCCTTATCGTCGTGGCCGGCCCCCGCGATGGCGTCCATCAGCGCATGTACCACGTCGTGCCTGGCCAGCCCGGAGTCGAGCAGCCGCTGCGCCGCGTCCCACAGCTCAGGCGGGTCGCCCTGCCACAGCCGCTCGGCCAGGGCGGCGTGCAGGCTGAGGTGCTCAGCGCTGGCGGGCACGGCCGCCGAGTCACCGTGATCGGCGGCGAGCAGGGTAAGCCGGTCCTCGGCCTTGGCCGGATTCAGGATGCTCAGGTCCGTGCCCTGGTAGGTTCCCTCGAGCACGCCGAAGGCGAAGGCACGGCGCGGCAGCGCCTCCAGGTCACGGTCCGGTAGCAGCCGGGCGACCAGCGCTGGCTCCAGACCGAACGAGGCGGGGTCCCGGTAGACCTGGCTGAATGTCTCCATGCTGTCGAGCACCGTGTCGAGGGTCTTGCTGATGGCCGCGATCTCAAGGCCCGACCTGGCCCCTGCCCAGCGCGCCCAGGCCACCAGGACATGCGGCATCGCGTGCTGCTCGGCCGGGGTCAGCATGACCTTTCTCGGCAGCCAGTCGAGCAGGAACGTCTCGACCTTCGCGGGGCTGACCCGCAGCGGGCGGCCGAAGTCGCGGTCGCAGCCGTAGTCGACGATGTGGTCCGTGCAGCGGCTCGCTGCCTCGAGATCCGACAGGACCTCGGCCTCGTCGGAGGCCAGGAACTCGGCGGCGAGCATGGCCCGGCGGTCCTTGTGCCAGGTTGGCCGACGCGCGGCGCCAGGCCCGATCACCCCGGCCGGCACCCCGCCGGTCCACTGCGCCTGGCGGCCGCCGGCCGACCTCGGCTGGGCCGGCGGCAGCGTGCGGATCCGTGCCCTGATGAACGCGTGGTAAGACGGGAACGACTTGCTGACCGGCGGATTCGCCGCCGCCTCGGCGACGGCGAGCGCCGACTCGAGCAGCCGTCTGGCGTGCGGCGGCGGCACCTGGCCGAAGACGGCGCGGCCTGGCCGCACGCCCGGCTGCCTTGATGTCTGCGCCGAGTAGCCGTCAGCCGCCGACCGGACGTCGTCGCCTTCCGGCTCCGCGCCCGCGGTGTCGTGTCCGGAGCCGGCTGTCTCCGGGTCGGCGGTCCCTCCGTTCCGGCGGCAGGAGTCACGGCAGTAGGCGAGCAGCTTGCCGACCTGAGAAGTCACCCAGCCGTCCCTGATCATCCCGCCCGCGTTGTAGTCGACGATGACGACCAGCGCGTGCTCCTCCTGGCCGGCGTAGCTGAAGACGCAGATGACCTCGTCGCGATCACCATAGGCGTCGGAGTTGATGTAGCACTCCGCCGCCTCGACCGCGCCGGCCCGGGCGGCCCAGGCGGGCCTGGCGACGCCGCGTTCCATCAGGGTCAGCGCGGCCCGCTCGGCCTTGGCCGCCTGCCGCGGAGTGCCCAGGCAGGCGATCCCGGAGAGCAGGGCGAGCGCCGCGGGAGTGCCCTGCTCTGCGGCGTAGGCGACGAGGCCCTCGCCAACCAGCTCCTCGACGTCAGCGCGGCGACGGCGGATCTCGGGCTGGCCGGATCTGGCGGGCTCCTGGCTCCACCACGTGCCGAGCAGCTCGCTGACCATCAGCTCGGCGTCGAGCGGGCTCCGCACGGCCAGCAGCTCCCTGGCGGCGCGGAGCATCTCGGCGAACAGCGCGTTCGGCGGAGGCGCGACCGCCCCCCGAGCCAGCCGCCCCGACGAGCCTGGGCGGCCGGAACCGCCTGAAGAATCAGCGCGTCGGCTCTGCGGGCTCACCTGGACAGCCTTTCAGATCCGGCCGGTGCGATGCCACGGTTAGCCCCGGCGCGCCGCCGGCAATGCCCGCCCGGCGGGCGATTGCCGGTGATGCCGGCCTTGAGCGGACGGCCGGCCCGGAGGCCATACCGGGCCAACTGCCGGGCCGCCGCCGTGATCACGATAAGAAGGCAGAAATCAGCGGTAACGGGCCGGTATGCTGTCGGACGGCCCAGTCAGTGACTGCGGGGGGCACCCGTGCTATGGGGCGGCTGCGCCGCAGTGCCGACGATCGTCCGGTAACCCGGACACCAATCCTGTTCGGGGGGCACGCCCGGCGCCGCGGTGCGGCGCTCGGCGAAGATGACGAAGGAGTTGCGGCTATGCGGCGCGCCTCGCAGCGGCACGGATCAGCCGGCCGGATTCGCGGTTCCCGGCCAGGCGCGGCGTGCGGAGGGATCCTGGCCCTCGTCCTGGTCGCCGCGGCCTGCTCCACCGCCGTCACGGGATCCGCGGCGAGCGCGCGCACGCCGGTCTCTGGCGGGATCGTGACCTACGCCCTGCCAGCCAACACGACGCCGAATTACATCTTCCCGTTCACATCGGGCGCGTACTTCTCCCAGGTCAACGAGAACCAGCTGCAGTTCCTGCTGTACCGGCCGCTGTACTGGTATGGCGAAGGCAAGCTGCCTTACCTGAACACGCAGCTCAGCCTGGCCTATCCGCCGGTCTACCACGATCAGGTGGTGACGATCAGGCTGAAGCCGTACCGGTGGTCCGATGGCGAGCCGGTGGACGCCAACGACGTCCTGTTCTGGATGCACATGCTCCAGGCCGTGGGGGCCACCGACTATGGCGCCTATGTTCGCGGCGAGTTCCCCGACAACGTGCAGAGCGTCAGGAAGGTCAGCTCGACCGAGGTGCAGATGGTGATCAAGGGCCCGTACTCGCGGATCTGGTTCACCTACAACGAGCTCAGCCAGATCACCCCGATGCCGAAGGCGTGGGACCGGACCGGACCGAACACGCCGAGCGACTGCACAGACCAGGTCAGCGACTGCGCAGCGGTCTTCAGCTACCTGAACGGCCAGGCGGCGAACCCGGAGACCTGGGTGAGCTCGCCGCTGTGGCGAGTGGTCGACGGCCCGTGGCGGCTGACCGGCTACAACTCGGAGGGGAAGCTGACCTTCCAGCTGAATGCCAAGTACTCGGGACCGCTGCCGAAAGACCACATCAGCGAGTTCCAGGAATTGCCGTTCACCTCGGAAGAGGCCGAGTACAACGTGCTTCAGGCGGGCGGCGGCCAGCCGCTGGATGTCGGTTACCTGCCGACCGTGGATGCCCCGGTGCCGCCGCCCGGAGCGCCGGTGGGCCAGAATCCGGTCGCCGGCTACCAGTTGCAGGCGCTGTACGAGTGGGGGATCAGCTACATCCCCTACAACTTCAACCCGGCCGACGCGCAGGCCGGGGTCGTGCGCCAGCAGTACATCAGGCAGGCGCTCCAGCTGCTGGTCAACCAGGCCGCGGTGATCCAGGGCCCGCTGCACGGCTACGGCCAGGTCTCGACCGGTCCGGTAGGCGACTCGCCGCGGACCAGCTACCTGTCGCCGAAGAGCAAGCAGGGCGACCCGTTCCCTTACAACCCCGCGCAGGCGCGGAGCCTGCTGAGCAGCCACGGCTGGAACGTGGACCCGGCGGGGGTGACCTCGTGCGAGAGCCCCGGTCGCGGGCCGGGCGAGTGCGGGCCGGGGATCCGCGCGGGCACGCAGCTCAGCCTCAAGCTGGTCTATGCCACCGGGAACGCCTGGGTCGAGTCGGCGCTGCTCCAGCTCAAGTCGAACGCGTCCCAGCTCGGCATCGACATCAGCCTGACCGGCAAGACGTTCGACGATGTGCTCGCCGAGGTGTTCGGCGGGTGCGGCACGCCGACCGCGTTCAAGGTGTGCCCGTGGCAGCTGGCCGACTGGGGCCAGGGCTGGAGCTACGTACCTGACTTTCTCCCGACCGGCGACGAGCTGTTCAAGACCGGCGCGGCCAGCAATATCGGCCAGTACAGCAACCACACCAACGACGCGCTGATCGCAGACACGCTGCGTTCCTCCAGCCTGCGGGCGATGTGGACCTGGCAGGACTATCTCACTCAGCAACTGCCCGTGATGCTTCAGCCACTGGCGCCGGCAGCGCTGGTGGAAAGCATCGGCACGCTGCACATCGGCGTTCAGAGCCCGACGCTGGTCATGACGCCGGAAGACTGGTACTACGTGCGGTGAGGCACGGGCAGATCGCTCCCGCGGCGGCGGTGATGGCGGTCCGCGGAGACCGCGACGGGTGATCGCGTACCTGGTCCGGCGCATCGCGCAGGCGGCGGCCGCGCTGGCTGGCGTGAGCATGATCGTGTTCGCGTCGTTCTGGCTGCTGCCTGGCGGCCCCCGGAGTGCCATTCTCGGCGGGCCGCTGTCGGCGGGCAGGCTGAGCGCGCTGCGCCGCGACTATGGCCTCGGACGCCCCGTGGTAGTCCAGTACCTGAGCTGGCTGGGCCAGGTACTGCACGGCAATCTCGGCTTCTCCTACGTGCGCGGTCAGAGCGTCGGCTCGCTGCTGGCGTCAAGCCTGCCGCGGACGCTGGCGCTGACGCTGACCGCGACCGTCATCGCGGCCGCCGTCGCCATACCGGCCGGGCTGGCGCAGGCGGCGCGGCGGGACTCGCTGACCGACCGGGTGCTTCGCGGCCTGTCCTACGTCGGCTACGGGATGCCGTCATTTCTGCTCGGCTCGATCCTGATCCTGGTCTTCGCGGTCAGGCTGCACATCTTCGGCGCCGAGGGCCCGCAGGCTCCTGGCATCGCCGGAGTCCTCACCGACTGGCAGGACCTCACGCTCCCGGTGCTCACGCTGACCGTGCTGACCGTTGCGCTCTTTGCCAGGTATGTCCGTTCCTCGGCGCTGGAAAGCCTGGCTCAGGACTACGTGCGGACGGCGCGCGGCGCGGGTGCTGACAGCCGTCAGGTGCTGACCAGGCACGTGCTGCCGAACTCGCTCATCCCGGTGCTTACCCTCGCGGGCCTGAGCCTGCCGAGAATCCTGGGCGGGGCTCTGGTAGTCGAGAGCCTGTTCAACATCCAGGGGATGGGATGGCAGATCTGGCAGGCCGCGCAGCGACACGACTTTCCCGTGCTGCTCGGATTCACCCTGGTCATCGGGGCCGGCACGGTGGCCGGCTCGCTGCTCGCCGATCTCGGCTACGCGATCGCTGATCCACGGGTCAGGTACACCCGGTCATGACGGGCAGGCATGCGGCGCCAGTTCGCTGGTCCGGCGCGGCGCGCGGGCTGGCCGGCCGGATCGCGGCCGCGAATCCGATGACGCTGGCGGGCGCGACGATGATCGTGGCGATGACGGCATTCTGCTTCGCTGGCCCGCTGTTCTACCGCACCGATCTCGTGCACGTGAACCTGCTCCTCGGTAACCGCCGGCCGGGAGCCGGGCATCTGCTCGGGACCGACGCCGACGGGGTCGACGTGCTCGGCAGGCTGATGCGGGGCGGCCAGCTCTCGCTCGTGGTCGGCATGGCCGCCGGGCTGCTCGGCGCCGTGATCGGATCGCTCTGGGGCGCGGTGGCCGGCTACCTGGGCGGCGTGGCCGATGCCGTGATGATGCGCGTGGTCGACGCCGTGATCGCGATTCCTGCCCTGGTGCTCCTGCTGCTGCTCACCGCCATCTACCCGCCGTCGCCGGCCGTGCTTGTGCTGGTCATCGCCGCGACGTCATGGCTCGGCACGGCTCGGCTGGTCCGCGGCGAGGCACTCACCTTGCGGTCCAGGGAGTACGTGCAGGCGGTCCGGATGCTAGGCGGCGGGCGGGCACGGGCGATCTTCCTGCACATCGCACCGAACGCGCTCGGCACGATCGCCGTCAGCGTCAGCTTCCAGATCGCCGACGCGATCCTGCTGCTGGCCACCTTGAGCTATCTCGGCCTGGGAGTGCAGCCGCCCTCGTCGGACTGGGGTGACATGATCGCGGGCGGCGTCCAGTACATCTATGACGGCTACTGGTGGGAGATCTATCCGGCCGGGCTGGCCATTATCGTGGTGGTTGTCGCCTTCAACCTGGTCGGCGACGGCCTGCGGGACAGTTTCGGGTCCGGCCAGCGGCGGCGCTGAAATCCACTTCCCACCGCGGACTGCGGGCCTAGAGGCCCTGTTACCGCTAGCCTTCTTGTGTCCGCAGTTGTGCCCAGGAAGGGGTTCGCCCATGACCGCTCGCACGGATGCGAGGTGCTTGGCGTGAGCGCCCCGACGTCTGTGCCGCAGGCTGGACAGCCCGAGCCTGGCGCAGACGCCTGCGACCTGGCGCTGCTTGACGCCCTGCTGTCGGAGGCGCCGATCGGGTGCGCCTTCATCGGTACGGACCTGCGGTTGCGCAGAGTGAATCGATCGCTGGCTGACTTGATCGGCGTCAAGCCCGCCGAGCACGTCGGTCACGCGATCGCCGACGTGTGGCCGGCCGGCCTCGCGGCGCTGGCGGACGCGGCGGTGCGCAAGGTGCTCGCCGATGGCCAGCCGGTCGCCGATGGCACGGCGGAGACGCCGGGTCTGACCGTGCCCGGGCCGGCCCTGGCCGCGGGGACCGGCCAGGGTGACGCCGCCGAGCCCGGTGAGAGCAGGCGGCTCGCGCTGTCCTGGTTCCCGGCGCACGCGCCCGGCGGGACGATCACCGGCGTGACGATGATCGCCGTCGACGTTACCAGCCAGCAGGACGCGGCCGAGGAGGTGCGCCGGACCCAGGAGCGCTACCGGTCGCTGGTGCAGGCCGGCAACCAGGTCGTCTGGATGACCACGCCCACGGGTCAGGTCGCCGAGGATTCGCCGGAGTGGCGCTGGATCACCGGGCAGTCGGTCGACGAGTACCTGGCCGGCGGCTGGCTCGCGGCCATTCATCCGGACGACATCGAGCGGATCGAGCAGGACTGGCTCGACTGCATCCGCACCGGCACGGTCTTCGACGGCAGTTACCGGGTCCGCACGAAGACCGGCTCCTACCGGCACTACGACGTCCGCGCCGTCCCGATCGAGCGGGACGGCGCCATCGTGGAGTGGATGGGAGCGAGCACCGATGTCACCGGCCAGCGGGAGGCCGAGGAGATGCGCGGCCGGCTGACCGAGCAGCTGTCCGCGGCGGCGCTGCGCACCGCGCGGCTCCAGCAGGCGACGTCGATGCTGGCCGAGGCGCTGACGGTGGAGCAGGTGGTCGCGGTCATCACCGAGGTCGGCCGGTCGGCGATCGGCGCCGACCGGTCCGCGGTGGCGATGGTCGGCAAGGACCGGCTCCGGCTTCGGATCGTCAGTCCGGGCGAGGTCTCGGACGGCATGGGGAGGCCGACCGGCGAGATACCGCTCGACGTCCCTGGCGTGATGACGGCGGCGGTCAACTCGCGCCGCCCGGTCGTGCTCGGCAGCCGGGATCACCTGCGGCGGTATTTCGAGCCGGAGGCCAGCGCCGAGCTGTTCCTACGGCACAACGACGAGCACGCGTGGGTGGGCCTGCCGCTGACCACGTCGGGTGCGCCGCTCGGGGCGCTGCGGTTCTCGTTCATCAGGCCGAGGCAGATCACCGACGAGGAACGGGTGTTCCTCGAGGCGCTGGCCGGGCAGTGCGCACTGGCGCTCGAGCGCGCTGTGCTGTTCGAGCGGGAGCACGCGACGGCGGAGACGCTGCAGCGGAGCCTGCTGCCTGACAGCCTTCCGATCGTGCCCGGGATGGTGCTCAAGGCGTTCTACAAGCCGGTCAGCATCGAGATCGGCGGTGACTGGTACGACGCGTTCCGGCTAGCGGACGGGAGGCTGGCGGTCGCGGCGGGTGATGTGATGGGCAAGGGCCTGACCGCGGCGGCCGGAATGGGCCGGGTGCGCAACGCGCTGCGCGCTCTGGCGCTCACCGACCCGCGTCCGGCTGCCGTGCTGGCCGGCCTGGACCGGCTGTTCATCGCGACCGAGCTTGAGGAGCAGGTGACGACCGTCTGCTACCTGGTGGTAGACCCGGCCACGGGCTCGGGCGTGGCGGGCAACGCGGGTCATCTGCCGCCGCTGCTGCTCGGGCCCGGCAGGCCGCCTGCGCTCGATCCGACCGAGGCGGGAACGCCGCTGGGCTGGGCCAGCCCGCGGCAGCAGTACCCGTTCAGCGTGCCGCTGGGAAGCACCGCGGTGCTGTATTCCGATGGTCTGGTGGAGAATCGCAAGCGCGGGCTCGACGCGGGCCTGGACGAGCTTGTCGCGGTGGCCGCCCAGGCGCCGCCGGCTGTGGTGGAGGATCCAGCGAAGCTGATCGATTACCTGGTCGACCGGATGCTCGCGGGTCATGAGCAGGACGACGATGTCACCGTGCTCGTGCTTCAGATGCCGGGCCGCGACGCCAGGCCGGCAGGCCAGGCCAGACGCGGTCGCACCTGAACGAGACGGACGCGGTCGCATCTGTTGGATGTGCGAGGAAGGTCAGGCGGTGGGGAATGTGGGTACGCTTTTGCAGCGTGTAGTCAAGGCCGTGCGACCTCAGGGGGGAGCCAGGCTTGCAGCCGTACGACCTACCCACCAACTCCGCCTAAGGTGGGGGGCGGGAGCGGAATCTGTAGCTGCCGCTGCCAAGTGCAGAGCGGGGGCTCTGCGGACGGTCAAAGAAGCAGTGGCCTGGCGGTAGGGTCCAGTTTCTTGCCAGACGATCGCAGGAGAGTGCCGGTGTCGCAGGCTAGCCCGGTCGGATCAGGAGTGACCGTGCCACGGTGGCTCATCGGCCAGCGAAGGAAGGGGTGACCGCGGTGGCAGGCGCTGCAAGCTCCGCGGCGCGGAGGCAGCCAACGCCCTCAGGCCAAGGCGCTCGCGTTCCGCAGCAATCCCGGGCCGAGTCAGCCGATAGCGCTGGCATACCCGCCGACGCTGCCGTCGCCCTGGTAGCGGCCGACGCGATGGCCTCAGGCAGGCAGGCCGCGGCAGGGGAGCGGTCCAGAACTGGCTCGCGCCGGGGATCACGCCGGGCGGCACAGCAGGACGCCGCCGCGCCGGACCTGGCCGGAGCCGCGGCCGATCAGGCAGCCGCCGGGTCGTCGGCCGGCCCGGCACCGAAAACACGCCGCTCCGCCGGGGCAGCGGACGCCGAACGCGGCGTCGGCGATCCGGCGGCTAACGGCTCGGGACCTGGCCCGGATCGGGAGAATGATCTCCCCGGGCTCGCTGATCTGGAAGGTAACGTGAACCTGGCGGAAGTGACCGACCTGGATGCCGAGCCGGATCTGGCGGCGGTAGCTGATCTCGATGCCGATCTGGATGGCGAGCCGGATCTGGCCGCGGTG
>DATNIU010000105.1:0-39357 GCA_035604275.1 Streptosporangiaceae bacterium
ACGGTGACCGTGTAGCTGCCGGCCGCAGTGTACGTGTGAGCCGCCGTCGCACCCACCTGCGGGCCGACCGTGGTCCCGTCCCCGAAGTTGAACGCGTACGTGCTGATCGGCGAGCTGCCCGCGGTCGAGCCCGACGCGTCAGCCGTCACCGCGACCGGCGCCGTGCCGGTCGACGGGCTCACCGACAGCGCCGCCGTCGGCCCGGTCGGAGCGCCAGATGACTGGTACTCGTACGCGCCACGGTCGTCGTACGGTGAGACGCCCAGGATGTCCGTCGGCTGCTCACCCGAGACGGCGGTGTTCGCCGAGTCGATGGCTGGAGATCCCGAGGTCAGCTGGAAGTTCCCGGCGGCGGCGTTGACGAACTGCGGGTCGGCGAAGATGCCGTGCGCCTCCTGACCGGTGGCCGCGTTCAGCGCGCCCTGAGTGCTGTAGGACGTTCCCGCCCAGGTGTACTCGGTGCTCTTGCTGCTGCTCTGGTAGACCAGGTTGTAGTCGGCCGTGGTCGTCGCCGGCGCCGAGTCGTAGACGCCGATATTGCCGATTCGCCGGTTGCACAGATTGGTGTAGTACGGCAGGCCGGTGCTCGGGTTGATGGCGATCGGGGTCGGGTTGATGATGGCGCCGGTCGCGTTGTTCATCGAGACGTTGTTCTCGATGTTGTAGTTGCCGCTCGTGCCCTCGACGTTGATGCCGTCCGTGCAGTTGCCGTAGACCGTGTTCCCGATGATCCGTCCCCCGGTGACGTTGTAGTCATCGATGCCGTGGTCGCCGTTGTCGTACGTGACGTTGTCGCTGACCAGCGCGTTGTTACCGCCGGAATAGATGTTGATCCCGGTGTCCTCGTTGGCGTATGTGATGTTGCCGATGATCGAGTTTCCCGGCGCTATGTCATCGATGCCGTTGGCGTTCCGCTCGTACTGGTAGGCGTTGTGGTACGACGTGTTGCCCTCGACCGTCACGCCCGTGGTCGTGCCGGTCAGGTAGATGCCGTGCGCGGAGTTGTCGTGCGTGATGTTGCCCTGGACGAGGCCCCCGGCCAGATTGCTCAGGTAGATTCCGGCCGCCGCGCCGGTGATCGGCGTTCCCGCGTATGACTCGGTGTTGCCGGAGATCGTGACATTGCTGCCGCCGGAAACAGAGATGCCGTAGGACGAGGTTCCGGTGATGATGAAACCGGAAATAACGATATTGCTCTTGCTGGACAGCGCGAATGCCCTGGTCCCTCCGCTGATCGTCACGCCAGGATCGGCGGTGAAGGTGACCCCTGAATTCTTCGGATTGACCGAGGTTCCAGCGTAGGTTCCCGCTTGCACAAGCACGGTGTCACCGCTCAGCGCCACGGCCGCCGCACCAGCGATCGTGCAGAACGGCTGCGCCTCAGTTCCTGGTCCGTTCACCGAGCAAGTAGGGGATGTATTATCTACTATATAGACATTCGAGGCGAAGGCTGGCGCGCTGACCACGGCTGACGCGGCTATCACGGCACCGGCCAGCGAGCCGACGACGCTCATGCGCCTGGCGACGCTCATGCGCCTGGCGACGCTCATGCGCCTGGCGACGCTCTTATGCCGTGCGGCCGGGCCGGTCTTCCCGGCCCGAACGGCCCAATGACGTCGTGCCGCTCCGCTCATCCCGTCCCCCTACGTGCCGGATTCCAGAATCAGAAGATTCCGAATAATTCTGAATAATTCCGACAAATCAATTATTATTGATAACTACATCGTCGAACCTCGCAATCAGAGTCTAGGGCTTGTAGCGTGTCTATCAATAGACTTCCTGAGTATCAGCGATCCAATGCGGGCGAACGGTCCGCCACGGCATCGCGGCTATCGCCGGGACTGCCGTCAACGAGCCCTCTGCCGCCAAAGGCCCGCAGCCAAAGGCCCGCAGCCGTCGGATAGCACGGGCAGCTGCAATCTCTTGGTACTAACTGCCGCCGCTGAGCATCGCGACCGCATCCGGTGATCTTGCCGGTGCGGCGACGAGCCGGCCACCGGCGGCTAGCTGGTGCTCTTCGCCCGCCATGCGCCGAACGGCCACCACCCGGCGCTGGCCGACCACCACCCCGCCGTCCGGCGCTGGCCGGCCACTGCCAGGTGCGGATAAATGCCCCTATGCGAGAAAGCGCACGAAGGGTAATGTCGACACTGAGAGCCGATCGCTCCGGACCCGGGCGGCTGCATCCGCGCGTGACCAGCGGATCTAGGTCGAAGGACGGGGGATTTCTTGTTTCCCGTCCGCGGATCGCAGTTGTTGTCGTCGCGTGTTCTGGAGGCCGCGGTGAGTAGCCGCCCACGCTCTAGCCGCTCGGCCACTCCGCCGGGTCCGGCAGGTCCGCCCAGCCAGGCCGACTCCGGTCCGGCGCCTTCGACCTCACCGTCGAGGCGCTCGACCGCCCCGCCCGGAACCACCCCGCCGCACCGGATTGAAAACCGTTGCGAAGGCAGGTAATCCTCCGTGCCCGGCAAGGCGTCTTAGTAACAATGTTACCTAATGTAACACCATGATCGCCTAATGCTCCGGGCCACATCGGCCGGGCCGGGACGCCAGATGAGTGAAGCGAACCGCATCGTTCGGGAAAGCGAGACGATGAGTCAGACGTCGGCAACCAGCGTGTCTGGACCGGCCGCGGCCGCCGCGGGGCGGCGGCGGCAGCACGGCGGCGAGCAGCGGTGACGAGGCCCCTCATCGCACCTCCGTCGTTCCTGGTGGACTCGGAGGAGACGCAGTACGACGCGCGCAGCGCGGTCGCCGCGGAGCGCGCTAGGATCATGCGGGAACTTGACGACTCCGTCAGCAAGAGCCTGCTCGGCGTTTCCATGATCGCCGAGTCCCTCGTCTCGCACCGCGACTCGGCCGATCCGGCAGAACTGGACAGGCGCCTGCGCGAGCTCGCCAGGCTGGCCAGCGACGCGGTGTCGGACGCCCGTGCGGTCATCAACGGCCTGCATGATGACGCGTTCGGCGACGTGGTGCGCGGGGTCGTGACCGAGTGGAGCAACCTGACCGGCATCAGCGCCAACCTCGAGCTCGGGCACGGGATCGTGGCACCGCCGGAGATCCGTCGCGAGATCGTGCTGATCCTGCGCGAGGCGCTGACCAATACCGAGCGGCATGCCCGGGCGTCCCGCGCGCACGTCTGCCTGCGGATCGTTGAGGACCGGCTGCTCCTGACCGTCGCCGACGACGGCTCCGGGTTCTGCGTACCGGCCGACCTGACCGAGCTGCGGGCAACCGGCCGAGCCGGCCTGATCAGGATGGACCAGCGGGTCCGCCAGCTTGGCGGCACCCTGATCATGACCTCCTGGCCGGGCCTGGGGACCCACATCGAGGTAGATCTGCCCGCGCCCGCGCTCACCGGGCAGTGGCTGCGGGCCGCGCCGCAGGCGCCGCCCGTTCGCGTGATCATCGCCGACGAGAATCCGGTGCTCCGCCGCGGGCTGCGCGCGTGCGTCGAGCGTTCGCCGCGGATCGAGATCGCCGCCGAGGCAGAGACCGGCCAGCGCGCCATGTCGCTGGTGCGCACGCATTGTCCCGATGTGCTCCTGCTGGACGTGCGCATGCTGCCGGCCGCCGAGATGTCGATCATTCCGCGGCTCAGCGAGCAGACCCGGGTCGTCATGCTGGCCAGCCCGGACGATGGCGATCTGGTGATCCGGGCCCTGGAGGCTGGCGCCTGCGGCTACGTCATCCACGGGGAGTTCAGACGCGAGGATCTGATCCAGATCGTCCTTGACGCGGGCCGCAGGACACCGGCACCACCAGGAATGCCATCCGGCGGCCGGGCGCGGGCCGGCGGCCTCCGGCCGAGGGAACGCGAGGTCATGGGGCTCATCGCCGAAGGCCTGACCAACCGGCAGATCGCTGCCCGTCTGGTGATCTCGGAGAAGACGGTCAAGAACCACATTTGCAGCATCTACCAGTACTTCGGTGTGCATGAGCGCAGTCAGGCGGTGAATCGCTGGCTGGAGCTGCTGCGAAGTTCAGCGCCCGCGCCCGGCCCGCTCCTCGGCGTCGAGCACGGGGGGATCTGGCCCGTAGAGGCCGGCTCGCCGCGCGACGGCAACGGCCGCGACCGCGGAATGGACGTTCAGCTTGCCCAGCATGTTCTGGATATGGGTGCGCACAGTATTTCTTGACAGGAACAGCTGAACCGCGATCGCGTCCAGGCTCATGCCGGCCACCAGCCAGCCCAGGATCTCCTTCTCCCGCTTGGTCAGCCTGCCGATGAGCGCCTCGTGCTCGTTGCGGTCGCGCTGCGCGGACTTCAGTTCCGCCAGCACGTGGGTGAGGAATCTGGGCGGTATCCAGGTCTCACCGCGCAAGACGCCGACCACCACAGCCAGCAGGTGCTCGACCGGCTCGCTCTTGCTGACCCAGCCGGAGACGCCCACTCGCACAGCGTCCACGACCTGATTGGCGTCCTCGCCAGCGGTGACCACGACGATCCGCAGATTGGGGTGCTCCGACATCGCCTCGATCGCGAACCGGAGCGCGTCGCTGCCGCCGAGGTCGAGATCGAGCAGCAGGACGTCGAACCGGCGCTCGCTGAGCGCCCAGCGCGCATGCTCGATCGTCGTCGCCGCGACCGCCCGTACTCCCGGCTCCGCGTTCAGCCTGCACACAAGCGCCTCGGCGAAGATGACATAGTCGTCCAGGACGAGGAGTTGCCTGGCCGGTGGCTCGGGGAGCCTCCGCGACGCCAGGACGGTCGGGTGCCGGATCAAGGTGCCGGTCATCCGCTGGCGGCTGCTGCCTGGGCCGACTGGCCGAGTGAGAACTGCCCGACCTCGCCAAGCAGGCCAGACCGGGCCACGATGCTGCTGGCCTCGAGCCGCGAGTGGGCGCCGAGCTTGACCAGCGCGCTCTGCACGTGGGTCCGGGCGGTGCTCAGCGAAATCGCGAGCGACCTGGCGATCTGCTTGGTCGACTCGCCCTCCATCATGAGCATGAGAACCTCCTGCTCGCGGAAGGTGAGCATCCGGCGCAGGCAATCGGGCGAGACGAGCACGCCGGGCTTGCGTGCCTCATGCCCGGCATGACTGTCGTCGAACGCCTGCTCGCCGGCTCGCACCCGGACGAGCGTCCGGATCACGTCGGACATGTGCTGTTCCTTGCTGATGAAGCCCGCCGCGCCGCCATCGATCGCCGCGGATACCTCGGCCGGGTCGGCGCTGTCAGAGAACACGACCACCTTGGTGGCCGGGTAGTGCTTGCGGATCAGGCGGAGCACGTCCAGGCTGCTCGAGCCCTTGAAACTGGCGCCGAGCAAGCATATGTCGGGCTCGTATCTGGCTACCGCGCCGAGCACTTCCTGGCCAGACATGCCGCACGCCACCACGGTCATGCCATTTCGCGCCAGCGCGTCCGCCATCGCGTCGACGAACAGCCGGTGATCGCTCCCGAGCACGATCCTCATTGGTCACCTGCCCGATGACCGCAGGACAGCAGCGGCAGCACCAGCCGCACGACCGTCCGGCCGGAGGCGAGCCTTTCGACCTCCATCCGGCCGCCGCACTCGGCCAGGATCTGCCGGGTGATCTGAAGGCCGATGCCGTGCACCGGGCCGACCCGGCCGAAGCCCGGGCCGTCGTCGGCAATCTCGATGATCTCGGCGTCACCGCGCGAGCGGGCGATCACCTCGACCCGGCCGCCCGGCCCGGTCGCACGTGTCGCATTGGATAGCACGTTGGCGAGCGCGCGGCGCAGCCGCGTGCCGACCGCCATCACGTGCCGGAGCTGCCCGTCCTGCTGCTGAAGCTCGATCTCGCCCGAGAAGGTCAGCCGCTCGCTCGCCACGACCTCCCGGAGCAGCGGGGCGATCGCCACCGGCTCGGTGCCCTGCTCCCCGCTGGCCTCGGCGAGCAGATCACCGATGACCCTGAAGATCCAGCTCGCCTCTTCGGAGATCTGCTCCAGGCGCCGAAGCACCGGAGCCGGCACATCTGCCTCGGACTCTGCCGCGGCTGCCAATGCGAGAATGGCAGCGACCGGCTGGCGCAGATCGTGTGCCACCTGCTGGAGCAGTCCGGGTGCCTGCGGCAGGATATCCGGATTATCCGTATCTAGCGGAATTCTGGTCATTGAAACCACTGTATTTTTGGAAATCACCGTATTTTTGACGCGAGCTGTCATGTCTCCCCACCCACCGATGAACCGCCGCCCAACATCCCCGGTGGCGATCATGTATTCGAGGTGAATGTTGGGTGACAGGAGCCCAGTCTGTAGGGAACGGTCCCGGTTAAGAAGGCCTTAGGCCGGCCCAATCACTTCATGTGCAGATATAGCTACTTTACGTAGTCAGCCTGGGAAACGCCGGTTCCGGGCTCGCCGCGTAAACGGCGGGAACCAGGGACACCGCATCCAGGCCGGCGGTCTGCTCCGTGCCCGGCGGAAGGTCCCCGCGCGGCCGGGAGTCAGCGGGCGCCGGCCGACCTGGCCGGGCAGCCGTCGGCGACCGCAGCGACGACGTGATAGGGCAGATGCCGCGGATGGACCAGCAGTGCCCTGGCGACCTGCCGGATCGTCAGCCGGAGCGGCAGCAGCAGCTGCTCGCTGTAGCGCCACGCGCCGCGCTCGTCGCTGCCGAAGCGACCGGCAAGCGCCCGGCGGAACCTGCGGGCGTCGCCGCCGTCGCTCTTCCAGGTCGGCAGCCATTCGCGCAGTTCGTCGTCGTCCTCGACCAGGCTCCAGTCCATCAGCTGTTCCGCGATCTGGCCGGCCGCGTCGATGACGAATGCCAGATCGGAAGCGCCCTTGATGCCGTGAACCCGGCCCTCGCTGGCATGGCTGTGGTGGATGCTGGCCGAGCTGAACTCTGCCCCGACCGCCAGCGCGGCTACCGCGTGGCCGGCCTCGTGCCATGCCGTCCTGACGGCCGCCTTCCTGGCCGGTCCCAGGCTGGCGAAGCAGCCGCAGTCGTAGCGCTGCCTGGCCCATCTGTCGTTCACGATCGACTCGTCGTCATAGCGGATGACCCGGTTCAGCTCGGCCTGGATCTGGGCGAGCACCCGGCTCTGCGCTGGCTTCATCACGAGCCGCTAGGCCAGGCGTCGCTCAGTCGCCCACCGCGTCAGCTGATGACGGGTCGAGAGCTGGAGCTTGCGCAGCACCGAGGAGACGTGACTCTCGACCGTCTTGACCGAGATGAAGAGCTCACGCGCGATCTCCTTATAGGTATAGCCGCGGGCGATCAGGCGGAGCACCTCCCGCTCGCGCGGGGTCAGCTGGTCGAGCTCGGGATCGAGGGCGACGCGACCCGCTCCGGCCGGGGCGATGGAGGCGAACGCGTCGAGCACGAACCCGGCCAGCCTGGGCGAGAAGAAGGCGTCGCCGGCGGCTACCCGGTGGACCGCGTCCGCCAGCTCGGCGCCGGAGATCGTCTTGGTCACATAACCCCGCGCGCCCGCCCTGATCACGGCGATCACGTCCTCGGGAGCGTCCGAGGCGGACAGGGCGAGGAAGCGGACCTCGGGGTGCGCCTGGTTGACCGCCGCGACCACGACCTGCCCGCCGCCGCCCGGCAGGTGCACGTCGAGCAGGACCACCTCGGGAAGGCACTCGGTAATCAGGGCGATCGCGGGCTCGACGTCAGCAGCCTCCCCCACGACCTGCACCCGGTCGCCGAGCTCGGACCTGACCCCGGACCGGAACAGCCCGTGATCGTCGACGATGAAGACCCGCGGCCGGTAGCCCGAAGCGGGCGTAGCCGGGATGCCCGGGGTGCCCGGGGTGCCTGAGGTGCTCACGTCCGGCTCGGCATCCGCTCCCCGGCGGAACGGGGCATCGTGAGAGAGACCTCGGTGCCCTCACCCCGGACGCTGCGGACGTTCGCCGCGCCGCCGCGGCGGGCCATCCTGGCGTGGATGGACTCGGCCAGGCCCTTGCGGTCGCCGGGCACCGCCGCCGGGTCGAAACCTCGCCCTCGATCCCGCACGTACAGCGACACCTCCGTCGGCTCCACCTCCGCGAAGAGCGAGACGACGCTGGCGCCCGACCACTTCACCGCGTTGACCGTGGCCTCGCGGCCCGCTGCCAGCAAGGCGCTCAGATCGTCGTCGAGCTCGCAGTCTCCGACCGTCACGGCCTCGACGGCCACCCCGTGCTGGGCCTCGACCTCCTGCTGGATGAGCCGCACCCCGGCGGCCAGGGTCATGCCGTCGCTGTCCATCGAGCCCGGCGCCCGGCCGTCGAACAGCCAAGAGCGCAGCTCGCGCTCCTGTGCCCGGGCCAGCTGGACGACCTGCTGCGGCTGGTCGGCCTTGAGCTGGATCAGGGCGAGCGTCTGGAGCACCGAGTCGTGCACCCGGGCGGCCATGTCGGCCCGTTCCTCGGCCCGTGCCCTGGCCTGCCGCTCGACCACGAGATCGCGGGCGATCCGCAGCCACCACGGGCCGAGCACCACCACGATCGCCCCGATTACCAGAACGACGCCGCCCAGCGGCAGCAGCACGGCCTGCTGGCGGTGCCCATTGAGCAGAGAGGCCAGGCCAGCGGCGAGCAGCAGGCAAGCGACCGACACCCGGATGGCGATGCGGGATCGCGAGGAGCCCCCGGCCAGGCCGAGCACGGGATCGGCGAGGCGCCGCATCGTGACCTGCTCGTCCGCCGAGGCGTTCCGCCAGATCAGCACGATTCCGGCGACGCTGATGACCAGCGGCCAGGCCAGCGAGCCTGGCCAGCCCGCGCCGAACCCGAGCATGGAGGCGATCATGAGCAGCACGGCGTAGACCGACGCCAGGCCGGCGGCGAGCGCGATGCCGCGCCTGTCGGCGAGCGCCTTGCTCGCTATGTTGCTGTTCTCCCCGGTCATCGGCGCGAGCAGCCAGATCAGGACGTACGCGGCCGCGCCGAAACCGCTCAGCAGGCCGACCACGACGAACACGAGCCGCACGACGGCGACGTCGAATCCGGTGCGCTCAGCCAGCCCGGCCGCCACGCCGCCGACCAGGCGGTTCTCCCGGTCACGCCGCAGCGGCCCGCTGCCTCGGGCCCTCGCCCGCCTAACCCTCCAGCCGGAGCCGCGCGGCGGGAAGGGCGGATGGTCTGGCCACTGTCCCTGCGGCTGGGCCTGCGGCTGACCTTGCGGCCACGCGTCGCCGTGCAGCTGCCAGGGCCGGCGACCGCCGCTGTACCCGGGGCCGTCGCCCTGCCAGGGACCCGTGCCCCGCCAGGGACCCGTGCCCTGCCAGGGGACGGTGCCACGCTCGCGGGCGGCGCGCCGCCTGCGGGCGGTTCGCCAGCGGGACGAGGGGCCGGTTCGCTGCTGCACGTATCTATCATCGCCCTCTGAACCCTGACCCGGCTATCAGGGGAATCACCGATCCTGCCGGGCGATCATCAGGGTCGGATCCGGGATCATCCCAATGGCCCGGCGCGGCGGGCGGCGGCACGCTTGAAACATGAACACAACAGCTACAAGCCCAGAAGCCGACATCACCACCAGACCGCACTCGCTGTACCGCCCGACCGGCGACCGGATGCTGGCGGGAGTCGCCGCCGGCGTCGCCCGCTATCTCGGCATGGACGTGACCGTCGTGCGGATCATCATCGCCGTGCTCGCCCTCGTGGGCGGCGCCGGCGTGCCTATCTACCTGGCTGGCTGGCTGCTGATCCCCGAGGAGGGATCCGAGCAGTCCATCGCCAGCGAGTTCATCCGGTCCCTCCAGTCCCGGTCGAACTGACCAGGCTCACTGACCCAGGGAGGTCACGCAGATGCCAGCCTCGTCAAGCCCGCCACGCACGGAAGGTTCAGCGCCCGGCCGCCGGGCCAGCTACGCCAACCCCGGCATGCGGGTCTCAGACGCCGAGCGCGCCGAGGTCGCCGACCGCCTGTCCAGGCACTACGGCGACGGGCGGCTCGACCAGGCGGAGTTCAACGAGCGCCTCGACCGGGCGATGAACGCCAAGACCCAGTCGGACCTGCACGGGTTGTTCGCCGACCTGCCAGACACCGACTCGGCGCAGGCACCGCTGCCCGAATGGCCCGCTCCCACGGACCCGCGCCCGCCGCGGCGCGCCCGCGGCCACGGGCACCCGCGTGCCTGGCGCCGGGTGCCGTTCCTCATCTTCGTCATCCTGATCACGGCGATCGTCGGAAGAGAGCTGACACGGCCGTTCATCGGATGGCTGTGGCTCGGCCTGCTCGCCCTCGCCGTACTGCACTACGGGCCCCGGCTGCGCCGCCGCCGCTGACGACGGGCCCGCCGCCTCGATCGCACAGCCTCGATCGCACCGCCGCCTCGATGGCCCCGCCGCCCGCCACTCCCGCGCCCGCCACTCCCGCGCCCGCCACTCCCGCGCCCGCCACAGCCGCGCCCAGCACAGCGGCGGCTGGGCGCGGCAGGCGCCGGTCAGTCCGACGCGTGCAGGAAGGCCTGCGTGAGCAGGCCGCGCACCCAGTCGTCGACCTCTCCGGCGTCGCGCAGCAGCAGGATGTGAAATCGCGGTCGCAGCGCGGGCATGTCCAGCGAGGCACGAGACCATACTGAGGGACTCCAGGCAGGTCGTCATCGTAAGTCCCGGCGAGGCAGTGCTGACCCGAAGGCGCAGATACGCGAAGGCGCAGATAGGAGAATCCCGTGCGCTGGCTGAACGAACCGGCCCGCTGGTCTGACGAGGACGGCGTGCTCGTCGTCACCGCCGACGGCGGCACCGACTTCTGGCGGGTCACCGGCTATGGCTATGTCCGCGACAGCGGCCATCTCTACGGCGAGCTGCTGAGCGGCGACTTCGAACTCTCGATGCGGCTGCACGGCGCCTGCGCCGCTCAGTATGACCAGGCAGGCGCGATGGTTCGGATCGACGAGCGGCACTGGCTCAAGACCGGCTTCGAGTACGTCGACGGCCGGATGCGCTTCAGCACGGTCGTCACGCACGACTACTCGAGCTGGTCGGTGGCCAGCCTGCCGCGGACCATGGGCGAGCTGGGCCTGCTGGTCGCACGCCGAGGCGACGCCATCGAGGTCCGGTACTCCGTCGACGGTGCCGAGCCCGACCTCGCCGCGCTCGCGTACTTCCCCCCGGACGCACAGGTGCTCGCCGGTCTGATGTGCGCATCGCCCGAAGGTCCCGGCTTCGAAGTCACCTTCCGTGACGTCGCGATCGAACCGCGCCGGGCAGCCAGCGGCACTTAGCACGGATTTGCGTCGCACATAACATAGTAAAACGGGTGTTAACCTGACTGGAATCCGTGCTAAGTGCCGAGGGGCGGGTCTCAGGCCCCGATGGCAGGCGCGACGCTGGCGTAACGGGTAGCTGTTTCGAAGGCGTGCGCCACGGAGAGTAGCGGCCAGTCCGCTCGCCTCCGGCCGACCAGTTGCAGGCCGACCGGCAGGCCGTCGGCGCTGAACCCGGCGGGCACCGACATGGCCGGCAGCCCGGTCGCCGAGATCAGGTACGCCGAGGCCATCCAGTCCAGGTAGGTGCGCTGCGGCACGCCGTCGATCTCGTGCACCCAGTCGAGCGAGGTGTCAAACGGCAGCACCTGGGTCGCCGGGCAGGCGAGCACGTCGGCCGTGTCAAAGAGCGCGCTGACCCGCTCGGCAAGGTCGGCGCGCAGCACGGTTGCGCGGCTGAGGTCGTCCACCGTGAGCTCGAGCCCGCGCTCGATGTTCCAGGTCACGTTGGGCCCCAGCTGATCGGGATGATCGCGGAGCAGGTCGCCGAAAGACGTCAGGAACCTGAACGCGCGCCACGTCCTGAAGACCTCATCGGCGCCGGACAGATCGGGCGAGACGTCGACGACATGGCAGCCCAGGTCGGCGAGCACCTGCCGGGCGGGCGCCAGGACGGCGCGCACGGCCGGCTCGACCGGCAGTCCGAGATCGGCGCTCCAGGCGACCCTGACGCCCCGCATGTCGCCGGCCAGCAGGCCCGCGATCCGAGCCGGGTCGGCCAGCGCCGGCGGCGGCGCGTCAAGCGCTAGCGGCACCCGGCGATCGGGCCCGGAGATGACCGCGAGGAGCAGGGCGACGTCGGCCACCGTGCGCGCCATCGGCCCTTCGACGCCCATGACGTCGGCCGCGTCGGCGACCGGCCAGACGGCCACCCGGCCGGGGGACGGCCGCAGCCCGACCACGTTGCAGAAGCTGGCCGGGTTGCGCAGCGAGCCGCCGACGTCGCTGCCGTCGGCGAGGCAGATCATCCGGGCGGCCAGGGCGGCCGCCGCGCCGCCGCTGCTGCCGCCCGCGCTGCGGCTCGGGTCATACGGGTTCCTGGTGACGCCGAATACGGGATTCACGGTGTGCGACCCCGCCCCGAACTCGGGCGTGTTGGTCTTGCCCAGGCTGATCGCGCCGGCCGCGGACATCCGGTGCACGATCAGCGAGTCACGATCTGGCACGTTCCCGGCGAACAGCGGCGACCCGTACGTGGTCCGCACCCCCGCCGTGTCGGCAAGGTCCTTGTGCGCCACCGGCAGCCCGTGCAGCAGGCCGATGGCCTTGCCGCCGGCCAGGTCGCGGTCCGCCGCAGCCGCCGCTTCCTGCGCCTGCTCGAATGAGCGGGTCACGACGGCGTTGACGAGTCCGTCGACCGCCTCGATCCGGTCGATGTGGGCGGCGATGACCTCGCGTGCCGATACCTCCCGGCCGCGCAGCATCCCGGCCAGCGTCACAGCGTCCTGCGCGCACAGATCAGTCACCGGCCGCTCCCTGCCGAAGATCGCGGCCAGCCCGGCCGCTCATCAGAACCGTATAGCGCGAGCGCGGTGATGATCACGGAGAAGGTGATGATCACGGAGAATCAGCCGCTTATTTGGCGGCCAGATCCCACAATCACGCGGCTGCCGGACCGCCGCTGGGTGACAGCGGAGAGCAAGCCGCGTATTTCGCGGTCAATCCGCCACGACGCCGGCGCGCACCGGAAGCGCCCGGCTCGATTCGGCGAAGCCAGCCCGCCCGGCTTCAGCCGCAGTAACATGCTGAGATTCACGGACTGCGATCTTCCCGCTGCTCAGCGCGGCGCGCGACGGCTCAGCCCGCAACCGGGCACTGGCGGGAGGCAGTCGAATGACTGATCTTGATGGCACCCGCCACAGCAGCTCTGACGACCAGACCTGGCGTCGCCAGCCACGCCCAGCCGATCCCGCTAGCCCGGAACCCGGCCGGCCGGAGCCCGCTGGCGCGGCGACGGCGGGGCCGGGCGGACGGTCGGTCTGGTCAGGACAGTCAGACCCGGCCCGGATGCGGGACCCGGCCCGTGCCGCCGACCTGCTTCCATCGGTATCCCTGCCGCGGTCAGGCGGAGCGATCAGGGGCCTGGACGAGAAGTTCTCGGTCAACGCCGCAACCGGAACAGCCAGCATGACGATCAGGCTCCCGTTCAGTCCCGGCCGGTCAGGTCAGACGCCAGCGCTGGAGCTCGGCTACGACTCGGGCTCGGGAAACGGGCCGCTCGGCTTCGGCTGGAGCCTGGGGCTGCCGGCGATCACCCGCAAGACCGACAAGGGCCTGCCGCGCTACTGCGATGCCGACGAGTCCGACGTCTTCATCCTGGCCGGAGCGGACGACCTGGTGCCGGTGCTCGACCAGGCCGGGGCCAGGAAGACGAATACCCGGACGGTGCACGGCACGCCCTATCAGATCGCGTTCTACCGGCCGCGGATCGAAGGCCGGTTCAGCCGGATCGAGCGGTGGACCGCGGCCGGCACCGGGCTGATCCACTGGCGGACCGTCTCCCGTGACAATGTCACCGCGCTCTATGGCGTCGACCCGGCAAGCAGGATCGCCGACCCAGCCGACCCGGGCAGGATCTTCTCCTGGAAGATCTGCCGGAGCTGGGACGACAAGGGCAATTTAACCACCTACAGCTACGCGGCCGAGGACGGCGCGGGCATCGACCTGGCCGCGGCGCACGAGGCGAACCGGACCGCCGGAACTCGTGCCGTCCAGACCTACCTCAAGACCATCAGGTACGGGAACCTCCAGCCGTATTCTCCCGACTGGACGGCGGACCAGGAGCCACCGCTCCCCGCTGACTGGATGTTCTCCGTGGTGCTCGACTACGGCGATCACGGCAGCGTGCCGCCGACGCTGCAAGCCGACCGGCCGTGGTCGCCGCGACCGGACCCGGTCTCCGCCTACCGGGCCGGATTCGAGATCCGCAGCTACCGGCGCATCCAGCGGATCCTCTTCTTCAACGATTTCCCTGCCGAGCCGACGGCCGGGCCGGGCTGCCTCGTCAGGTCGCTCGACCTGGTCTACTCCGACCAGCAGACCCCGGCCGATCCGTGCACCCCCAGCTACACGTTCCTGGTATCGGTGACGCAGACCGGTCAGGGCGGGCGGGGCGGGCGGGTCAGCAGCCAGGGCCCGGTCTCCCGTGGGATGCCGCCGCTCGAGTTCAGCTACAGCCAGCCTCGGATCCAGCCGGACCTGCTGACCCTGGACCCTGACAGTCTCGGCAACCTGCCCGAGGGGCTGGCAGGCGGCGGGCTGGTGTGGACCGATCTCGACGGCGAGGGCCTGTCCGGGATCCTGACCGACGCCGGCCAGGGCTGGTACTACAAGCGGAACCTCAGCGCCGCCAACCTGGTCGCCCAGCCGGATGGCACGCTTGCCGCGCGGGCCAGGTTCGGCCCCGCGCAGGCCGTCACCAGCCTGCCGTCCCGCTCGGACCTGTCCGGTCTGTCCGGCACGCGGCTGCTCGACCTGTCCGGCGGCGGCAGGCCCGACCTCGTCGCCCTGGCCGATCCCGACGCCGGCTTCTTCCGGCGGGCGCCGGATGGCGGCTACGAGCCGTTCCGCCGGTTCGCCGCGCTCCCGCTTCTCGACTGGTCGGATCCGAACGTCAAGCTCATCGACCTGACCGGCGACGGGCTGGCCGACATCCTGCTGACCGAGGACGGGCTCTTCACCTTCTACTCCTCGCTGGGCGACGACGGCTTCGATGTGGCGCGGCAGGTGCGGACCGGCTGGGACGAGGATCGCGGTCCCCGGGTCGTGCTCTCGGACGGCACGCAGACCATCTTCACCGCCGACATGTCCGGCGACGGCCTGGCCGACATCGTGCGAATACGCGACGGCGAGGCGTGCTACTGGCCGAACACCGGCTACGGCGGGTTCGGCGCCAGGGTGACGATGGACCTCGCGCCTCGCTTCGGCGGCCCCGGGCAGTTCGATCCGCGCCGGATCCGGCTTGCCGACATCGACGGATCGGGCACCGCCGACATCGTCTATGTCGGCGACAGCGGGGTGAGCGCATGGTTCAACCAATCGGGCAATGCCTGGTCGGCACAGACGTCGATCGCCGTGTTCCCGTCGGCCGACCAGCTGAGCACGGTCCAGGTGACCGACCTGCTCGGTACCGGGACCGCGTGCCTGGTCTGGTCGTCGCCGCTGCCGGGCGAGGCCGAGGCGCCGCTGGTCTACGTGGACCTGATGGGGGGCCGCAAGCCGCACCTGCTGACCTGCGTGCGCAACAATCTCGGGGCGGAGACCCGGATCAGCTACGCGCCGTCGACCCGCTGCTACCTGGCCGACGAGGCGGCGGGCAGGCCGTGGGTCACCAGGCTGCCGTTCCCGGTTCAGGTCGCCGAGCGGGTCGAGACGATCGACTGGATCGGCCGGAACCGGCTGGTCACCCGCTACGCCTATCATCACGGCTACTTCGACGGCTACGAGCGCGAGTTCCGCGGCTTCGGCATGGTCGAGCAGACCGACACGGAGGAATTCCGCGCCGATCCGAACTTCAGCGATGGCGACTTCGTCAACTGGGCCGCCGAGTCCTGGTCGCCTCCCGTGCTCACCCGGACCTGGTTTCACACCGGCGCGTTCACCGACGCGCTGGCCGTCACGCGGCAGTACGCCAGCGAGTACTGGACCGAACCCGCCCTCGCGGCGCCGGGCCGGGCCGCCGATGCCGCGGCGATGCGGCTGCCCGACACCGCGCTCCCTGACGGCCTGAACCCGTTCGAGGTCCGGGAGGCCTGCCGCGCGCTCAAGGGGCATACGCTCCGGGTCGAGATCTACGCCGACGACGGAACGCCGGCCAGCGCCAATCCGTATACCGTCACCGAGCAGAACTTCACCGTGCGCTGCCTGCAGAACATGGGCGCTAACCCGCACGCGGTGTTCTTCGTCCAGCCGAGGGAGACGCTGGCGTTCCACTACGAGCGGGCGCCCGATGACCCGCGGGTCGGCCACGAGATCATCCTGGCGTCCGATGACTACGGCAACATCCAGCGCAGCGTCTCGATCGGCTACCCCCGCCGCGCCGGGTACGCCGCTCCGGAGCCTGCGCTGCCGGTGCCGACGCAGCAGATGCTGGCCTATGACCAGGCGCGCCTGCATGTCCTGGGGACCGAGCACGACTACACCAACGCGATCGATGACGCCAGCGGCTGGCCGGACGCTTACCGGGCGCCGCTGCCCGCGGGGAGCGACACCGCCGAGATCACCGGCGCTGCCCCGTCGGTCAAGGGGACGTCGATCACTGACCTGTTCACCGTCGACGAGATAGCCGGCCCGGGAGGTCTGTGGCCGCAGGTGTGGGCCGGAGCGCGCGACCTGCCGTACGAGGCGATCCCCGGCTCGGATGTCGACGGCGCCGGGAGCCCGGCCGCCGCACCGAGCCGGCGCCTGATCGAGCAGCACCGGATCCGGTACCGCGGCGACGACCTGACCGCGCTGCTGCCGCCCGGCCGGCTGGAGCCGCTGGCGCTGCCCGGCCAGTCCTATCAGGCCGCGCTGACTCCCGGCCTGGTATCGGGGGTCTTCGGTGCGCTCGTCGCGCCCGCGACGCTCGCCGAGGGCGGCTACCTCCAGCTGGCCGGCGAGACGGCCTGGTGGATCCCGTCTGGCCGGGTGTTCTACTCACCAGGCGACGGCGACACGCCGGCCCAGGAGCTGGCGGCCGCGCGCAGTCAGTTCTTCCTGCCGCGCCGCGCCGTCGACCCGTTCGGTGCCATCAGCCGCGCCGACTACGACGGCTACGCGCTGCTGCCGATTAGCGTGACCGATCCGGTGGGAAATACAACGATCGCGGATAACGACTACCGCGTCCTGCTGCCGGCCACCGTCACGGATCCGAGCGGCAACCGGGTCTTTGCCGCGTTCGACGCGCTCGGTCACGTCACGGCGACCGCTGTGGCGGGGAAGGCGACGCAGACGCTGGGCGACCTGCTGACCGGCTTCGCTATCGATCTCGACGAAGCGACGCTGGTCGCGCGGTTCAGCGACCCGCTCGGCGACCCGGCCGCGATCCTGGGCAACGCGACGACCCGCTGCCTGTACGACCTCGGCGCCTACCAGCGCACCGCGGCGGCCGCGCAGCCGTCGCCGCCGGCCGCCTACACGCTGGCCCGCGAGACCCATGTCAGCGATCTGGGGAGCGCCGCCTACCCGGGCGCGCCGCTGACGACCAGGTACCAGCACCGTTTCGTCTACTCCGACGGCCTCGGCCGCGAGATCCAGCGCAAGACCCGGGCGGCACCAGGTCCGGTCACCGAGGGCGGCCCGGCCGTCGAGCCGCGCTGGGCCGGGTCCGGCTGGACGATCTTCGACAACAAGGGGCGGCCGGTCCGCAGGTACGAGCCGTTCTTCTCGGCCACCAGCGGTTTTGAGTTCGCCGCGCAGACCGGCGTGGCCACGGCCGCGTGCTATGACCCGCCAGGGCGGACGGTGGCGACGCTGCATCCCGACAGCAGCTGGGAGAAGGCGATCTTCGATCCGTGGCGGGAGCAGCACTGGGACCGCAACGACACCGTGCTCATCGCCGATCCCCGCGCCGACGCCGACGTCGGAGACCACTTCAGGCGCCTGCTCGGCGCCGGGCCCTTCACGTCGTGGTACGACCTCCGGATCGGCGGCGCCTTCGGCGCGACCGCCGGCGACCGGGCGGCCCAGCAGGATGCGGCGCGCAAGGCCGCCGGCACCGCGGCGACGCCGGCCGTGACGCACCGGGACGCGCTCGGCAGGACCTGCCTGGCCGTCGCCGACAACGGCGGCGGGAACCGCTATCCGGTCCGCATCGCACGCGAGGCCAGCGGCAGGCCGCTTGCTGTCTTCGACCAGCTCGGCCGGCGCGCCGAGGAGTACTGCTACCGCGCTCCGCAGGCCGGCGGCGGCTTTGAGTACCTGGCCGGCGCCGATATGGCCGGCCGCCCGCTCTACCACGTCAACTGCGACAGCGGCGCGCGGCTCGGGCTTGCCAATGTCGCCGGTCATCCGATTCGCAGCTGGAATGCGCGCGGTCACGCCTTCCGCGTGGTCTACGATCCGGCGCAGCGTCCGACCAGGCGCTACGTCGCCGCCGGCGGCGCACCGGAGATCCTGGTCGAGCTGTCGGTCTACGGCGAGGGCCAGGCGGCGGCGAATCTGTGCGGGCGGGAGTTCCGGCACTACGACATGGCCGGGTACCTGGAGAACAGCGAGTACGACTACAAGGGAAACCTGCTGTCGAGCTTCCGGCAGCTCGCGGCGGACTACCGGCAGGCCGTCGACTGGACGGTACTCGACGGGCTCACCGGCCCGGCTCAGCTCGACGCCGCGGCGGTCGCGGCCGGCCTGGTGCCATCCGGCGACGGGGGCCGGGACAGGTTCACAGGCACCACGATCCACGACGCGCTGAACCGCCCGATCCAGCAGGTCACGCCCCATAACGCGGCCATGCGGCCGGATGTCCTTCAGCCGCGCTACGACGAGGCGGCGCTGATCAGCCAGCTGGATGTCTGGCTCCAGCGGGCCAGCGGGCCGGCCGGGCTGCTCGATCCGGCCACGGCCGACCGGCACGCCGTGACCGGCATCGACTACAACGCGCGCGGCCAGCGGATCTCGATCGCGCACGGAAACGGCGCGGTCTGCGGCTACGACTACGACCCGCAGACCTTCCGGCTGGCGCACCTGACCACGGCCCGGCCCGGCTCCTTCGCCGCCAGCCAGCGAACGGTCCAGGCGCTGGCCTATTACTACGATCCGGCCGGGAACGTCACCCGGATCGCGGACGGCGCCGATACCCAGGACGTGATCTTCTTCCGCAACCAGCGGGTCGAGCCGTCGGCCGATTACACCTACGACCCGCTGTACCGGCTGATCACGGCGACCGGCCGCGAGCACCTGGGCCAGGCCGGCGCCGGGCAGGCGCCACCGCAGCAGGTCACCAGCGACGACTCGTTCCGCACCGGCCTGCCGCAGCCAGGCGACGGGAACGCGATGGGCAATTACAGCGAGACGTATGGCTACGACGCCGCCGGCAATCTGCTCGCGATGACCCACCAGGCCGGCTCCGGCAGCTGGACCCGCCGGTACAGCTACGCCGGGCCGTCCAGGATCGTCGCTGCCGAGGCCGGGAACCGGCTGTCCGCCACCAGCCTGCCCGGCGATCCGGCGGCCGGTCCGTTCAGCGGCAGCTACGCCCACGACGCGGACGGCAACATGACGCTGATGCCGCATCTGGCGGTGCTGACCTGGGACTGCGACGACCGGCTCGGTTCGACGGCACGGCAGGCCGCCGGGAGCGGCACCCCGCAGACCGCTTACTACGCCTATGACGGCGGCGGCCAGCGGACAAGGAAGACGACGGACCGGCAGGCCGCGGCGGGGCAGGCGGCCAGCCGGAAGTCCGAGCGGATCTACCTGGGCGGCATCGAGATCTACCGCGAATACGCGATCGACGGCACGACCATCACGCTCGAGCGCCAGAGCTTGCACGTGCCCGACGGGGACCGGGCTCTGGCCCTGGTCGAGACGCGCACCGCCGGCAGCGACAAAGCCCCGGCGCAGCTCGTGCGCTACCAGTACGGCAACCACCTGGGCTCGGCGGTGCTCGAGCTCGACGACCAGTCGAACATCATCTCTTACGAGGAGTACTTCCCGTTCGGCAGCACCTCCTATCAGGCCGTCGCCTCGCAGACCGGGGTGCCGAAGCGATACCGGTACACCGGCAAGGAGCGGGACGAGGAGAACGACCTCTGCTATCACGGCGCCCGGTACTACGCGCCGTGGCTAGGCCGCTGGACGGCATGCGACCCGGCCGGCCCGGCCGACGGACTGAACCTCTACGCCTATGTCCGCGGCGACCCGGTAGCCAGGCACGACGAGACGGGCACCCAGTCCAGCAGATCGGAGATTACCTTTACCGAGGCTGATGTGGCCGCTCACCCCGAGGCGCACCAGGTCGTCGGCCACCCGCCCGAGGCGACAGCGAGCCAGCCACAGCCAGCTGCCGTGGCTGCCACCGTCGGCTCTGGTGGGGCCCCGCCGGGCGGCCCGCCAGAACCGCCGCGGCCTCCGCTACCACCCGACATCAGGACCGAGGGATTCCGGCCGGGCGGGCATCCAGGAACTCGAACAGAGCGGAGCCCAGTTCCGCCAGGCCATCGCTCGCCGCGAACTGCGGGATTCCAGCCGGGCGGACACCCTGGACCGCCTCCGCCTCGGGCACCCGGGCAGCCACCTCCCATCCCAGAAGGCCTACCCCCCCAGACCGAGGGATTCCGTCCCGGCGGACACTCAGGAGTACAGACTTTCCCGCCGCGGCAGCCGCCTGCGCCGCCGCCGCTCCCACCCGAGATCAGGACTGAGGGATTCAGGCCTGGCGGCCATCCAGGGACACCCGCTCTGCGAGAGCCACCTCGCGTACCGTCGCCGCCAGTTGAGGGATTCCGTCCAGGACCGAGACCGCCCCTCGGATCAGCACCGCTGGGCTTGGTGCTGCTAGTCCTTCTCACGCCTGCTACGGAGAATGCTGTCGATCTTGTGCTGGGCGGGCTGAGGCTCGATCCAGGGGCCCGGCTGCGGCATTCCGATGTGCTGCGTGTCACCCGTGAGGATGTAAGAGCCGCTGAGGCGCAGCGAGCTCGGCGGGAGTACGAGGCGCATGTCGAAGACTTTGCCAAGCGTCATGGCATCTCTGCCGGCGAGGCGCGCCGACGAATGTATGAGGCGGCCCGTTCAGGGCCCCGCTACCCCACAATCGGGCCAGTTCGGTGAAGGGAAACCCCGGCGGGCTGAGAAGGACCGCCAGATGCCGGGTCTCGTCCTCATCGGCTGGTCCACTTGCCTGCCACGAAGTAGCTGAGGTGCGCGATGGTTCCTGATGATCCGAATGGCCCGCGGCTGGTGGTGACCGAGCCGGCCGGGCAGGCCGGGCTGGTTCTTTCGCTGTCGGCGCCCGAGATGGTGATCGGCCACTCCGAGACGGCAGATCTCATCCTGGAAGACCGGTTCGTCAGCCGTCGGCACGCTCTCGTCACGGTCGAGGGTTCCGGCACGGCGACGATCAGGGACCTCAACTCCACCGGCGGGACGTTCGTCAACGGTGAGCGGCTGGCAGGCCCGCGCGTCCTGAACCCCGGCGACCTTGTGCAGTTCGCCGATCTCGTCGCCAGGTTCGAGCCGGGCATCGGGCCGGCCGCCGCCACGACCTCGGCCGCCACCGCCGTTACCCGGATTCTCGCCGGGCCCTCCGGGCCCTCCGGATCAGCCGCCGCCGCGGCCGATGCCGGCGGAACCGAGGCGGCGGGTCCGGCCGCCCCTCCCGGCGCGGGCGAAGCGGCGGGTCCGGTCCTCCCGCCCGGCGGAATCGGCGGTCCGGGCCGCCCTCTGCCTGGCACCGCCCCCGGCAGGGCCGGCCCGGCCGCTTACACGGTGACCGGCACGGTGCGGAGCCCGGCGCTGCCCGGCGCCGGCGGGCTCACGGTGCGGCTCGTCGACAAGAACGTCGGGGGCGATCAGGTGCTGGCGAGCACCCAGACGAGCACGGACGGCAGCTACGCCTTCAGCCAGCTGGTCATCTCCGCCGACTACCTGGCGCGGCACCACAAGGCGCGGCCCGACTTCCAGGTCCAGGTGTCCGCGGCAGGCGCCGCACTGGCCAACTCCGCCGTCCGCTACTCGGCGCCGGCCGCGGTAACGCTCGATGTGGTGCTGCCCGCCGGCGCCCAGGGCCTGCCTAGTGAGTACGAGACGCTGACAGCCAATCTGTCCGCCGTCTACCCGGGCAGCCTCGGCGCCCTCCGGGAGGAAGCCGGCCGTCAGGACATCACCTACCTCGCGAACAAGACGGGCTGGGACGCGCGCGCGGTGGCCCTCGCGGCGCTCGCCGACCAGTTCAGCCGGATCACCGCGCCAGCCCCGGTGGGCGAGACCGACCCGCGGCAGACCCAGGTGTGGCCCGTTCCGGCCGTCAGCGTCAGGCCAGAGTTCTACTACGCGCTGTTCCGCGCCGGTCTTCCCGCCCATGCCGACAGCCTCTTCCGGGCCAGCCCGGCCACCGTCGGGGCGATCTGGCAGCACTCGATCACCAGCGGTGTCCTTCCCCGCGCGCTCGCCGACGACGTGCCCGGCGCCGTGGCGAGCTTCCAGGCCATCAGCGCGGCGCACTCGCTCACCGCGGCGCCGCCGGCCGGCTCGTCGACGCTCGGGGAGATGCTGGCGCCGACGCTGCCCGAGGCGGCGCAGCAGGAGCGGTTCGCCCGGATCTACGCCCAGCACTCCGGTGACTGGCCCAAATTCTGGCCCGCGCTCGATCAGGCCCTGGGAACAGAGCCAGCCAGGCAGCTGCGGCTGCTTGGCCAGCTGTACTACCTCACCGTCAACAACCAGCCGCTGGTGGCCGCGCTGACCCAGGCGGAGGCGGCCAGCCCGCTCACCGCCGCCGGAGACCTGGCGAGCCGCGGCTACTACGATCCGGCGAGATGGGCACCGCTGATCGGGGCCGCGATCCCGGCAGACATCCCCGGCGCCAGCGCCGATGAGCAGGCAGCCAACTACGCGCGGCTGCTGGCGGCGCAGGTCCGCATCGCCTTCCCCACGGCCGTCCTGGCCGACCAGGTCAGCCGCGGCGGCATGCCGGTCGCTGGCCCGCCGGACCTGGCCGCGGGCGTCGCCGAGTTCCTCACATCGAACGCGGGCCAGTTCGAGATCGGCATCGAGCCGGTGCAGGGATACATCGCCAGGACCGGCCTGACCGACACGCCAGCGGACGTGATCGCCGCGGTCCAGCGGCTCCAGCGGGCCTACCAGCTGTCCCCGGACGACACCAGCCTGGCCGTGCTGCTCAGGCACAATCTCGACTCAGCGTTCGCGATCACTCGCTACGACCAGGCCGGCTTCGCCAGGTCGTTCGGCGACGAGCTCGGCGGCGCCGATACCGCCTTCGCGATCCACGCGCGGGCCAGGCAGATCTTCGCGTCGGTGCTGAGCGTGGCCGTCGCCTATCTGGGCGGCCGGGTCGCACCGGCCCTCGGCGGCGCATCGCCCGTCCAGTACGGCTTCCCGCCGCAGTCGGCGGCGCCGGCCTATCCGGTGACCGCCTATCCCACGCTCGAGGACCTGTTCGGGTCGCTCGATTACTGCGACTGCTCCGAATGCGGCTCGATCCTCAGCCCGGCCGCCTACCTGGTCGACCTGCTCAACTACATCGACCAGCCCGCGCCGCCGGCCGGCGACAACCCGCAGGACGCTCTGCTCCAGCGCCGCCCCGACCTGCAATACCTGCCGCTGACCTGCGAGAACACAAACACCGCGCTGCCCTACATCGATATCGTCAATGAGACGCTTGAGTATTTCGTCGCCAACGGCCTCTCGCTGGCGAACTACACCGGACACGACACCGGCGACGCCGTGACCTCGGCCGAGCTGATCGCCAGCCCCCAGTACGTCAACGACGCCGCCTATGCCATCTTGCGGGACGCGTTCTTCCCGCCGCCGCTCCCGTTCAACCGGGCGCTCGAGCTGCTGCGGCTCCAGCTGAGCAGCCTCGGCGTCGCCCTCCCCGACGCGATGGCCGCGCTGCGGGCCAGTGAGGCGCTGGTCGACCACGCGACCCCGACCAGCTTCGGCTGGTCGGACATCCTGATCGAGCGGCTCGCCATCTCGCGCGACGAGTACCGCCTGTTCACCGATCCCGCACTCGCGCTCGGCGACCTCTACGGCCTGCCGAATGCCACGGCGCTCAGCACCCTTCAGGCGATGAGCCTGCAGGACTTCTCCCGCCGTCTCGGCGTCTCCTGCGACGACCTGGCATCGATCGCCTCGACCCGGTTCATCAACCCGAACGCGGCGCTGATCCCGCGTCTTCGCCAGCTCAACGCCCCGTTCGCGACGCTCCGGGCGCTGCACGACAACCTGTCGACGCCGGCGTCCATCGAGGCGGAATTCATCAGCGCGCTCCCGGCCGGGCTGGACGCCACGCAGTACGGCGGCACCAGCCCGACCGACTACGCCGCCGTCGTCAGCTGGGTGACCAGCCCCGCCGTCTACCCGCTGATCATGGGCATCATCACGATCACGAACCCGGCCGGAAACCCGGACGACTGCTCACCCGCCGCCCTGGCATTGCGTTACGGCAATCCCGACGACAGCGCGAACCTGCTCAGCGGAACGGACTTCACCAAGCTCATCCGCTTCATCCGGCTCTGGCGCAAGCTCACGCCGCTGCTCGGATACGCCGATGCCGCGCTGGCGATCGAGCGGACCGATGACATCCTGATCGCCCTGTATCCGGCCGCGGACATCGTGACGGGCGGCAGCGACCCCGCCAGCGATCCGGTCAGCCGCCCGCTGCTCGACGCGGGCTTCCGCACCCTGCTGCTGCGCCTTGGCTGCCTGGCGCAGGTGATGAACCTGCTGTCGGTGAACACCGACGATGCCCTGGTCCGGCTGCTGGCCTGCTGGGCGCCGATCGGCACCGCTGGCGCGAACGCCCTCTACCAGGCCATGTTCCTGACGCCCACCCTGACGCAGCAGGACCCGGGTGCCCAGACGGCGACGGTCGCCAGCACGGTCAACGTCGGCGACGTGCTGCGCACCTCGATCAACGGGATCCAGGTGACTCCGCACGCGGTGGCCGCCGGAGAGAGCGCGGCGGCCGTCGCCGCCGCGATCGCCAGCGGCATCAACGCGACCACCGATCTGGACCCAGTCTCCGGGCTGCCGCTGAACAGCCGGTTCTATGCCTCAAGCGCCGGCGGCACCGTGACGATCATCGCGGGATTCACGCTGGCGTGCTCGCAGTCGGCGGGGGCCACCGAGAGCTATGCGCCTTCGGCCGGCCCGCCGGTATCGCGGAGCGCGACGGTAGCAGGCCCGGTGACCCCTGGCGACACGCTGATCACGGCGCTCGACACGGTGGCGATTGCCTACACCGTCGTCGCCGGCGACACGACGACGACGATCGCGGCCGGCATCGCCGCCGCGATCAACGCCACGACGATCTCCGATCCGTTCTCTGGCCTGCCGCTGAACAGCCTCGTCGTCGCGTCGAGCGCCGCCGCCGTGGTCACGGTCATCGCCGCGAACGCCGGCCCGCCCTTCACGCTGGCGTGCTCACTGGATCCGGCCAACGCCGGCGCCTACTCGGTACGGCGGGTGCGACCGCCGGTGCGACCGCCTGGCCCGCTCCGGCCGCCGGTATGGCCGGTGCGACCGCCGGTCCGGCCGGTGCAGGCGCTGTCGGCCGTCGCGACGGTCGCTGGCACCATTCCGGCGGGCGTGACGCTGACGACGACCGTCAACACCATGCCGCTGGCCTACCTGACCGCGCCGGGCGACACCCCGGCGAGCATCGCGGCGAGCATCGCGGCCCTGATCAACGCGACCGCGGCGCCCGATCCGGTCACCGGCCTGCCGCTGAACGCGGTCGTCGCCGCGTCGGCGGCCGGCGCGATGATCACCATCACCGCCACGAGCCCCGCGACGCCGTTCACCCTCACGACGTCGATGACGGCGGGCGGATATACGGCCGGCCAGCGGCTAGCTCCGTTCGCCGACGACGGCTACGGCGACTTCCTCGCCGACCCGTCGCAGACGCTCTTCGGCCACGAGCCCGCCCTGTGCGCCGCCTGCAACCTGACCGGCGCCGAGTTCGCCCTGATCACGACCGCCCTCGGCTTCGATTCCAGCACCCCGCTGACCCTGGCCAACGTGAGCGCGCTGCTGCGGTGCGGATGGCTCGCGCACAAGCTCGGCCTGAGCGTCCTTGAGTTCCTGCGGCTGCGGCAGCTCACCGGCCTGGACCCGTTCGCGCCGCTGGACCCGCCAGCCACGACGCCGGCCGAGCCGCCGGTCATCCGCTTCATCCGCCTGCTTGGCGCCCTCGCCACCGCCGGCCTGTCGACCGAACAGGCGCTGTACCTGATCTGGAATTCCGACATCAGCGGCATCTCCGCGCCATCGGACGCCACGGTGACCGGCCTGGCTTCCGCGCTGCGAACCAGCTTCGCGGCCGTCGAGGCGGAGTTCTCCCTCCAGGACGATCCCGACGGGAGCATCGCCCAGGGCCTGATGACGCTCGTGTACGGCAGCTCGGCCAGCGGCTTCTTCTTCGGCCTGCTGAACGAGACCTTCTCGACATCCGTGCCGTATTCCGCCCCGCCCGGCCCGCCCCTCCCGCCCGGCCAGCCGACCCTGCCTCAGGCGGTGCTCGCCGCCTCGGCGGGGCGGCTCAGCTATGACGACCTGAGCAAGCGGCTCAGCTTCGCCGGCGTCCTCGATCCGGCCGCTGCGGCCGCCATCGACGCCGCCGCCACCGGCGAGCCGGCCCTGGCGGCCGCGGTGGCCCGGCTGGCCGCCGCCAACCAGCAGGTGGTCGGCCCGTTCTTCACCGCCTACCCGGAGCTGCGCGCGCTCTATGCCGCCTACGTCGCCTCGGCCGATCCGGTGCAGGCGCGCCGGGCGGCCCTGCTCGGCAGCTTCCTGCCCATCCTGAAGCAAAGGCGGAAGCAGGAGCAGGCGCTGGCGTCCATCACGTCGGCCTCCGGCGCCGATCCGAGCTTCGCCAGCGCGCTGCTTGCTGACCCGGCGGTCCTGCACTCCGACACCGACATGACCACGCCCGCGATCACCGATCTGGTCGCGGTCGAGCAGCCGGGACTGTCGGCGCGGTTCTTCCTCGGCAACGACCTGACCGCCGCGCCAGATCAGGCGGCGGAGTACGTGCCGGCGCTGTCGTACCCGCAGACCGTCACGGTCGGCGGCGCGATCACGGCCGGCGATGTCGTCACGATAACGATCAACGGGGTCGCGATCCCTCATGCGGTCGGCGCCGCCGATACCACGACGGCGCTGCTCGCTGCCGGTATCGCGGCGGCCGTCAACGCGGCGACCGCCGCTGATCCGGTCACGACGCTCCCGGTCAATCAGGTCGTCTCGGCCACGGCCAGCGCGAACGTGATCACGATCGCTGGCCTCGACCCTTCCGGGGCGACCAGCTTCTTCTCCCTGGCCGCCGCGGTCTCGGCGGGCGCGACGGAGACCTGTGCCGCGGGCAGCCAGCTTCCGGCCGGCCATGGCGGCGGAGGCATCGCCGGCGTCTGGAGCGGTTACCTCACGGTGCCGCAGGACGGCTTCTACGACATCAACGTGGCTGCGGACCCTGGTGCGGACATCACGCTGCGGATCGGGGCCGCCGGAGTGCCCGGGGTAATGGCCGGGAGCCTGTGGAGCAACTCCGGCCCGATCCAGCTTGTGGCTGGCCAGCTCGTGCCGATCACGCTCACGGCCAGCTCGATCAGGACCACGCTGTCGGTGAGCTGGCGCAGTCTCGGCATCGGCTGGCAGCCGGTCCCTGGCGCCTGCCTGTACTCATCCGACGGGGTGACCAGCCTGCGTAGCACCTATGTCCGCTTCCTCAAGGCGACCGCCCTGGCCGCCGCGCTGTCCCTGACCGCTGCCGAGACCGCCTACCTCGGAACCGCGCCGGATATCGACCCGGGCTGGCTCAGCCTGCTGACCGTGAGCCAGGATCCCGATCCGGCCACGGCGGCGCGGCTGACCGCGGTCCTGACAGCGCTGCTTGACTTCGCGCGGATGAAGCAGTCCCTGTCGCCGGTCGACAGCCGGCTGCTCGCCGTGCTGATGAACCCTCTGGCCACGCTGCCCAATGGCCAGACGGCACTGCTGAGCCTCACCGGCTGGGCGCAGGACTCCGTGAACGCGCTGCTGACCCAGTTCTTCGGCAGCACCAGCCCCGCCAGCCTGTCCGGGGTGGAGAATCTCCGCCGCGTGTACGACGCGCAGGAGATCGTCAGGACCTGCGGGCTCACGGCCTCGGCGCTCATCTCCGCGATCACCAACGCGCCCTGCGGGGCGACCGTCAGCGCTTTGCAGTCGGCGCTGCGGGCACGCTATGCCGACTCCGACTGGCTGACCGTGATCTGCCCGATCAACGACCAGGCAAGGATCAGGCAGCGCGACGCCCTGGTCGCGTACATACTCCAGCGGCTCGGCGACAGCTACGCGCGGTCCCTGGTCAGCCAGACCACCAGCGCCGACGCCGCCACCGGCGCCTCGGTGCTGACCTGCACGGGCACCGCCGGGGTCGCGGCAGGCATGGCGGTGCAGGGCGCTGGCATCGCGCCGGGGACCGTCGTGACGGCGGTCGCCGGCGATGCCGTCACGATCAGCAATGGCATCCTCGCGGCGCTCCCGGCCGGGTCGCCTCTGCTCTTCGTGCCGGGGAGCACCGTCGCGTTCGACACCCCGGACAGCCTCTTCGAGTACTTCCTGATCGACACCCAGACGCAGCCCGCCGTGCGGACGTCACGGGTCAGGCTCGCGCTGTCGAGCGTCCAGCTCTTCGTCGAGCGCGTCGTGCGGAATCTCGAGCCGCAGGTCGCCCCGGCGAGCATCGACAGCGCGCAGTGGGCCTGGATGAAGCGCTATCGCGTCTGGCAGGCCAACCGCGAGGTGTTCCTCTGGCCGGAGAACTGGCTCTACCCGGAGCTGCGCGACGATCAATCGCCGCTCTTCCAGCAGATGATGAGCAGCCTGCTGCAAGGAGACATCACCGATGACGCCGCCGCCAGCGCCTATCTCGACTATCTCGCGTCCCTGGAGGAGGTCGCGAAACTCGAGCCGTGCGGCATGTACTACCAGCCGGGTACCGCCGACACGGACGAGACCTCATATGTCGTGGCGCGTACCGCCGGAGCGCACCGCAAGCACTACTTCCGCGAGCTCGCGAACGGCAGCTGGACACCCTGGACCGAAGTCAAGATCGACTGCGAGGACATGACGATCACTCCGGTCGTGTGGAATGGCAGGCTGTTCCTGTTCTGGCTCAAGGCGCTGAAGCAGGCCCAGCCGCGGCTGGCCGATCTGTCCGCCGCCAGCAGCGCCGTGCAGAACGACCAGATCGCCAGCCTGGAGATGAGCGATCTTCTGAGCTTCTCGCAGGCCAGCGCGAACTCGGCGGGCCAGGGGTCCGTCCAGGTCCGGGCAATCTTGTGCTGGACCGAGTTCTACAACGGCAAGTGGCAGCCCACCAGGACATCCGATGTCAAGACGCCCACGACCATCGGCTATTTCGACCACACCGGGCCGGGTTCCTTCGAAGCCAGCCGGGACCTCATCCGGATCGTGCCCGCCGGGTTCACCGGCACGAACCCGATCGCGCAGACCCTCCTGGTGCGATTCAGCCAGCCCGCCGGCACGCTGATGCTGGCCATCACGGTCGCGAGCCAGTCCTACAACTCGGGCGGCTTCGTCCTGCACAACACGCACAGCCTGCCGGTCAGCTTCGACGACATCCAGCCGCTCGGCACCTTCTACGACCACTCCCTGCCCGGCGTTCACGCGATCCTCTTCCCGGTCCCGCTGACGTCCGTCCTTGACATCCCGAGTCCGGGCCGGACCCTCCCGGCCGCCCAGCCTTACACCGGCGCGTATGCCGGCGGAACCTTCGCCATCAGCTACGAGGCCGCGCTCGGCGACGCGGCCACCTATGCGAATGCCATCCTGGAATACAGCTGGCAGCCGCGGTGGGTCGATGCCCAGCCAGGGCTGCCTGACGCATGGCAGGCGCCCTTCATCTACGAGGACCGCCGCCATCTCTTCTACGTGACCACCACCGAGAATCTGGTTCCGATCGGGCGGTTCGCAGGCTTCGGGATCCTGCAGGAATCGCCGGGCCTGGCGGCGTCGGCGCAGGTGATTCCCTCGCTGGTGCTGCGTCAGCCGGTGCAGGCGGCCAGCCCGCGGGAGATCGTCGCCATCAGTGCCGCCGGCGGCGATCCGGCCGCGCTCCAGCGTTACCTGGCCGGCGGACAGAACATCACCGCAGGTCTGCCGTCGCCGATGACCATCTCCTATCAGGGCCAGGTGATCTCTCCGGTCGGAAGCCTTTCCGCTCTGGGACCGCGATCTGGCCACGAAGGTTAGGGAGCACAGCCATGCCTGGGACATACGATCTCGGCCCGTACCACAACAGCGAAGACGCCGGCCTGGTCTGCTACGGCGGCGCGAGCCCGGCCAGCACGGACCCGGCCAGCACGCTTCCCCGCACGCGCGTCCCGTACGTGGAGACGTTCACGTACGAATTCAGGAACTTCTTCCATCCGTTCGTGGGCGACCTCATCAAGCGGCTCAATCAGACCTCGGTCGCCGGCCTGCTCGATCCCGGCTTCCTCGCCACGCTCGACCTGCCCTACACGGCCGAGGACTACACACCGCTTGGCAGCGATACCGTAACGGTCACGCTCGAGGACCGGGTTATCGACGTCTCCGTCGGCGGTCCCTACGCGAACTACAACTGGGAATTGCTCTACCACATCCCGGTGCTCGTCGCGGTGCACCTGTCCAACAACCAGCGCTTCGCCGAGGCGCAGAAGTGGTTTCACCTCGTCTTCGACCCCACAAGCACGGACACCAGCGTGCCGCCGCCTGAGCGCTTCTGGAAATCCTTCGTGTTCAGGCACGGCCCCGGTATCCAGAACGTCAACACCCTGCTCAGCCTGCTGAGCACGCCGGATAGTCAGCTCGATCCGGCGCAGCTCCAGGCCAAGACGGACGTCATCAGCGGCTATAACGGGATTCTCGCCAATCCGTTCAGCCCGCATGTCGTCGCTCGCACCCGGCCGAGCGCCTACCAGTGGTATGTCGTGATGAAGTACCTGGACAACCTCATCGCCTGGGGCGACAGCCTGTTCCTCGCGGACACCGTCGAGACGCTGAACGAGGCGACGCTCTGCTACGTGCTCGCCGCCAACATCCTCGGCCCGCGGCCCGAGGCCATGCCCGCGCCCGGCGGCACCAGCCCGAAGAACTTCCGGCAGCTCAAGCAGGCGGGCCTGGACCGGATGTCGAACGCGCTGGTGAGCCTGGAGGCCCAGTTCCCGTTCAACCTCGTGCCCGGCCCTGGCGGCGGCGCCGGATCGGCCGACTCAAGCGGCGCGCTGTTCGGCATCGGGCGCTCGCTCTACTTCTGCCTCCCGCAGAACTCCAAGCTGCTCGCCTACTGGGACACGGTCGCCGACCGGCTTTTCAAGATCCGCAACAGCGAGAACATCCAGGGCGTCGTGCAGCAGCTGCCGCTGTTCGACCCGCCCCTGGATCCGGGCATGCTGGTCCAGGCGGCCGCGGCCGGAATCGATCTCGGCAGCATCGTCAGCGGCCTGAACCAGCCGCTCGGCCCGGTGCGCTCCCCGCTGCTGATCGCCAAGGCGCTGGAGATCGCCGCGGAGGTACGCGGACTCGGCGCCGGCCTGCTCGCCTCGCTGGAGAAGGGCGATGCCGAGCAGCTCGCGCTGCTGCGGTCGGGGCATGAGATCAAGCTCCAGCAGATGATCCAGACCGTGCGATACCTGCAATGGCAGCACGCCCAGGAGGCGACCAACGGCCTGCTGAAGACCCGGGCGATCGCGCTCGAGCGCTATACCTACTACCTGCGCCTGCTTGGCCTGGCCCCGGACCCGGCAACGGCACCGGCCACCTTCGTCCCTGACCGCCAGCAGCTGACCGAGGCGAACTTCGCCGACATCTACAACTCGCTGGTCGGCGAGTACGACCTGCCGATCGGCACGCTCGCCTACAACCCGCTCCAGCTGGCGCAGGGCTCGTCACCCTCGGCTCAGGCAGGCGCGACCGGGCAGGGCCAGCTCTACCTGAACTCCAATGAGCACGCCGAACTCAACACCCACCTGCCGACAGCCAGGGACACCCGGATCGGGGCAAATGTCTTCAACACCCTGGCCGGAGTGTTCACTCCGATTCCGAGCGCGGAAGCGCACCTGGCCTTCTGGGGCATGGGCGTTCATTCCAACCTGTTCTCCGGCCGGACCCTGGCGGGCGTCACGAAGACCGTCGCCGACGTCCTGGGAGTCATCGCGGCCTGGGAGCAGGACCAGGCGGGCATCGCCGCGCGCACCGCCGGATACCAGCGGCGCGCCGACGAGTGGACGCTCCAGGCGAACCTGGCCGGCCGTGAGCTTGCGCAGATCGGCAGGCAGATCATCGCGTCGCTGATCGCCGAGCAGGTCGCCGAGCACGACTACCTGACCGTCAAGCAGCAGGTCAAGAACGCGCGCGAGGTCCAGCTCTTCCTCCAGGACAAGTTCACCAGCGCGGATTTCTACACCTGGATGCAGAGCGACCTGTCCGGCCTGTACTACCAGTACTACCGCTTCGCCTGCGACACGGCCCGCAAGGCCGAGCAGACGATGAAGCGAGAGCTGATGCGGCCGGAGCTGGACGCGACCGCCTTCATCGGTTTCAACTACTGGGACTCCGGCCATCAGGGGCTGCTATCCGGCGAAGCCCTGCATCTCGATATCAAGCGAATGGAGATGGCCTATCACGACAACAACAAGCGGGAGCTCGAGCTGACCCGGCACGTGTCCCTGCGTCAGCTTGACCCGCTGGCCCTGCTGACCCTGCGGATCACCGGCTCGGCCACGGTCACGGTGCCCGAATGGCTCTACGACCGGGACTGTCCTGGTCACTACCTGCGGCGGATCAAGAGCGTCAGCCTGTCGGTGCCGTCCGTGGTCGGCCCGTACGCCTCAGTCAACTGCACGGTGAGCCTGGTGAGCAGCACGGTGCGCGTCTCTCCGCTGCTCGCCAACGGCGGCTACGCCCGTAGCGCCACTCAGGACGACACCCGCTTCGTCGACTACTTCGGCGCCACCGACGTCATCGTCACCAGCGGCGGCGCCAGTGACAGCGGGATGTTCGAGACCAACCTGCGGGACGAGCGGTTCCTGCCGTTCGAGGGGGCGGGCGCGATCAGCACCTGGACGCTGTCTCTTCCGGCCCAGCTGCGGGCGTTCGACTACTCCAGCATCTCCGACGTCATCCTGCATATCCGGTACACCGCGCGGGAGGCCGGCGACCCGCTGGGCGCCCAGGCAACGAGGGAACTGCAGCAGATGCTCGACACCGCGGGACAGAGCGGCCAGGCGCTGCTTTTCTGCCTGCGCTATGACTTCCCGACGCAGTGGTCAGCCTTCGTGAACGGCACCGGGGACTTCGCGGTGACGCTGAGCAGGCAGTTCTTCCCCTACGCGGCGGCCACGGCCAGGAACCTGACGGTCGACGCGCTGACGCTCTACGCCGGAAGCGGCGGCGCGGTCACGTCGGTGAACCCGGCGGTGGATCTCGCCGGGCTGTCAGCGGGCCTGACCGGCGCCGCCGGGGAGGCGCCGCTCAGCCTGCCTGCCGACGGCACCGTCATGACGCAGGACCCGGCACAGCAGGTGTTTCTCGTGCTTCAGTACCACTTCGGCATGTCGTAGCCCGCGGCAGCTCCGGCGCGGCCGTCAGCCGGCGTGCCTGAAGTTCGGCGTCAGCCAGATCCGCTCGCTCATGTACTTCCTGACCGCCTTGATGTACCCGTCGGCCGCGGCGGTGCGCCACCGCCCGGCGAACCACCGGCCGACGCAGCCCCAGGCGTCGCCCGCGTGATACTGCCTGCCCCTGGGCACGGTGTTCAGCCAGGTCTCGTAACCGTCGTAGCAGGCTCGCCAGATCGCGTAGGCGGTGTCCGCGTTGGTCGCCGTCGACCTGCCGATTCCCGGCCAGCTCAGCTTCTCGTACGGGTACCTGTTCTGCAGGATGCCGTAGCTCTGCGGGCACTCACCAGGCTTGCCGTCGACGCCGAGCCCGTGGCCGGGCGGGCACAGGCTCGGGTCGGTTCCGAAGTCGCCAAGCGTGGTCTGCCGCCACCAGCTTTCGATCGCAGCCTGGGCGAAGACCATGTTCTGGTCGATGCCCCACTTGCAGGCGGCCCACCGCAGGATCTCCTGGGTCGTCCCGGTGAAGTCGCCGTCGATCCGCCTGGCCAGCTTCTCGGCCTTCGGGCCGTCAAAGGCCAGCAGCTTAGGCGAGACGCGCTGACCCCTGGCGTGGTTGTAGACCCTGTTGGACGGCCTGATCTCAGGGCTCGGCGACGCCCGTACCCAGCGGGCGCACTGCGCCCCCGATGGCAGCTTCGCGCCGGGCGGCAGGGTGCGGAACCTGATCGGTCCCGCGGCCACCCGGGCGGCCAGGCGCGGGGTCGGCGAGGCGTGCGGTGACGTCCTTCCCGCTCGGTGCCGCGCGGGCGCGGCATGTCCTTTGGCGGCAGGCTTCGACGCGGTAACGACCGATCGCCGGTGATCGCCCGCGCGATGGCTGATGCCGCTTTCCTGATGCGCGGACAGAGCCGTTGCCGAGCCATTCTCGCTGGCCAGCGATGTCCCGAAGCTGGCGTAATGCACAATCGCCGTGGCGCCGACGGCCGTGACGACCACGGGGACAGCGATGCGGCCGATCAGCCATGCGCGCCGGGCGGGAGAGTCCATACCGGGCACCATAGACCGATATCACAACAAGTCGCGGGCGATCGGCATCATTCGCTGGCGGCCACCTTGACGAGCGCCCGCGCGACACCTGACCGGCTGATCGCCACGATTGACATGATCAGCGATAGCAGCACCGCCGATCCCGCGGTTGTCCAGCCGATCCCGACCCGGTCGATGACCGGTCCCTGGAGGAGCGAGCCGATCGGATAGGCGACTCCCAGGGCCACCAGGAAGAAGCTGAGCACCCGTCCGCGGTACGCCTGCGGAGCGTGCAACTGGACGACGGTCGAGAGCCCCGACAGGACCCCGATGTACACCAGCCCGACCGCGAACAGCGTGACCGCGGCCCACCAGGGAGTCCGTGACGCGGCGTAGGCCACGAGCACCACTGGCAGCAGGATCAGGTTGCCGACCAGCACCCGGCCGCGGCCGAACCTGGCCGCCAGCGGCGCGAGCGCCAGCGCGCCCGCCACCGCGCCGACCCCCTGCGCGGTGGTGAGCAGCGCGGTCGTCTGCGCGACCGCCCGCGAGCCGCCGCTGGTCAGGTGGTGCGCCATCACCGGGACGAGGGCGATGAACGGCGAGGCGATGAGCGCCACGACGGCGATGGTCCCGATGGCAGCACGACACGATGGCTCGCCCCTCGCCGCCCTGATCCCGGATCGCATCGAGGCGAGCAAGCCCGCCTGGCGACCGCCCGGCGGGGCGAGCCGCACGAAGGCGAGCGCGATCACGACGGCCAGGAAGGACGCCGCGTTCGCGGTGAAAGCCGCCGGATACCCGAACGCGGCCACCGTCGCTCCGGCCAGGGCGGGACCCACGATCCGGCCGAGATTGAACTGGGCCGAGTTGAGCGAGATCGCCGCAAGGAACTCCGTGCGGGGTACCAGGTCGGGCAGGATCGCCTGCTGGAACGGGCCGATCAGGGCCGAGACCGAGCCCTGCAAGGTCACCAGCAGGACAAGCGCCGCTGGGCTCTCGTGGCCGGTGGCCACCGCGATGGCGAGGAGCACAGCGGTCGCCGCGGCGACGAGGTTCCCGATGGCGAGCACCGCGCGACGCGGCAGGCGGTCGGCGAGCGCACCGCCAACCGGCGATAGCAGGCCGATCGGCAGGAACGCGCCGGCGGCGACAAGGACCGCCCAGGTCGCGCTCCCGGTGTCGGATATCACCAGCGCGCCGACCGCGACGGCCTGCATCCATGATCCCACGTTGGACACGAACCCGGCCGACCACAGCAGCGTGAAGCCGCGGTGCCGGAACGGCCGGAGCGAGGCGAGGCCACGGGCCGGCCTGCCCGCCGGCCGACCTGCCTCGGAGTCCGCAGCCGGCTGGCCGCCCGTGCCCGTGACGGTTGCGCCGGCGGCCGGTATCCCGGGCAGCCCGACAGGCGTGATCTCGGCGTCGCAGCCGGACATCAGCCGGCCCCGGATTCGGCCGCGTGCAGGCCCCGCCACTCGCGATCAAGCAGGGCGTAGAGCAGATCATCGGTCCACTCGCCCTTGGCCCACGTGCTTTCCCGCAGGTGGCCCTCGCGCCGCATGCCGAGCCGCTCGAGCACGCGGGCGCTCGCCCGGTTGCGCTCGTCACAGCACGCGGTGACCCGGTGCTTGGCCCTGCCCTCGAACAGGTAGCCAAGCAGCCGGCCCACGGCCTCGGTGGCGTAGCCACGACCCTGGTGCTCGGGAGCGATGGTGAACCCGATCTCAGCCTGGCGGGGGTCATCGCCGTCCGGCCTGGCGGCGCAGTCCCCGACCAGTTCCCCGGTCGGGTGCCGGACCACGGCGAACTGGAACCACTCGCCAGGCGTATCCGGATGGCACTCCATCAGGCCAGCGATGAACCGCTCGCCGGCGGCTAGCGGATAGGGCGCGTCCCAGCTCTGGTAGCGGGCCACGTCAGCGGACGACCGGTACGCCACGAACGCCGCCAGATCGCCCGGCTGAAATCGGCGCAGCGTGATCCGCGCAGCGGCCAGTTCGGTGAAACCCTCGTCCGGCATGAACCCCGCTCCCCTCCGGCGATGCCCGGCCGCCGGCCGCACAGCAGCACCCGCGGTATGACGCTACGGCCTGCTGTGCGGGACCTGCACGACGCAGGGCCCCGGCCCATGTGAACGCACAGTCTCACCGCGCTAGTCCCGGGCTGGCTGAGGTCCCCGAGACACCGCCGATCGGGTCGGGCCCCGGCCCCTCAGCGGGCCGGACCGGCTCGGTCAGGAAGCGCCGACTTCCCGTCTTCGCCGATCTCGGTGCCGGCCAGGCTGCGACGCGATCCGTTCAGCGGGCTCCGGACAACCTCCGGCGCCGCGACCACCGGAGCGCCAGCGGTCGAGCCGTTGGCTGCGATCGTCGCCCGGCGGACCGCGGATCCATTTCCCTTGTGCCCGAGTGAGATATCATAGATAGTGACCCAGGAATCGTCGGCAAGTGCCGGATAGATCTCTCTCAGCGCCTGGCGCATATGTTCCCGGCTCTCGAATCCGTCGCGCTGAGCATCGAGCTGAGTCAGATCACCGAAGCGCTGGTAACGTATCGCGCCTATCCGCACGTAGTCCGTCGGCGACGGGGAGCTTCGCGGTCCGAAGTCGTCTGTCTTGAAGAGTGGGAGCACGTCGCTTGAAGGAATCTCGACCACTCCTTCGCGGAACCGGATCGTGGTGACCTTGCGCCCCTCGCGGAGCCAGTCCAGATACTGGCCGTAAAGCGGCAGCTCGGTGCGCACGAAAACCACGGAGTCCGTTTTCTCCTGCAACCGCCGCACGACAGTTACCACGCTGCCGGTCGCTGTCCTTACCGATATGATTCCTTCATCTGCCCATATCCGCAGATCGATCTTGGACAGCGAGCCGCTTTCCAGCGGCAGATCGTTAAGCGGAAGATCATCCGTCGTCGGCGATAGCGACTTGACGACCACGAAACGACCTATCCCGAGGACGTTGACCGGAATATCGCGGAACGAAGAAATGGCCTGATCGATGGTCTCGACGATCGGCTTGCCGCCCAGATTGAAACTCGTGTTCAGCAGTACCGGAACCTGAGTGTACTTCTCGAACTGCCGAAGAATGCGAGCAAAGGGGGTGTCTTCATCGTCCTCGACCGTCTGGACCCGCGATGTGCCGTCAGCGTTGACTACCGCCGGAATATACTTCCGTGCCTTCGGCGAAGCCATGATAGCAAAGGACATGAAAGGACTTGGTGACGGAACTGGCCGGAACCAGCCCTCCATCTTGCTGCTCAGGACGCTCGGCGCGAATGGCATGAACCAGTCCCGGCGCTTCAAGATATTCAGCTCCGCGGTCACGTCTGACCTGCGCGGGTCGGCCAGGATGCTCCTCGCCCCGAGCGCGCGTGGCCCGAACTCCGATCGCGGCTGATGAAGGCAGACAAGCGCGCCGGCAGCCAGGAAACGGGCGATCAGGTCACAATAGTCGGTAGTCTCGAAGACAACATAAGAAGCAAGCCCGGCCTCTTTGAGGCCGCGAGCCACACTTGCTGAGTCTATCTTCATCCTCGGTCCTATACATGCGCTTGAACTTCGGCTCATCACCGGCGGCGGCTTCCCGCCTATTTCGTACATAGTCGCGTAGATATTGCCGAGGCACTGCCCCTCGTCTCCGGGCGCGCTCGGAACATAGACACCGCCGGGAAATACGGACAGCAACCTCCCGTTCGCCACGACATTATGCCCGACACCGCCGGCGATACATAGGCTATCCACCTGGTGTTCGCGTCTTAGCTCCCGCAGCCGTCGCGTCAGGGCGCGTTCTATTCCCATCTGCACGAACATCGCCACCTCGCGATGAATACGCAGCATCGCGCTTCCTGGCAATCGCGGCTCGCCGAAATCTGTGCCGAGAGCGTCGCCCAGCCTGGCCACCATGCCGAGCGGATCATCCGGGTCATTCTCGACAGGCACGAACAGCCTGCCGCGGTCAAGGCCGAAGAGTTCAGGGCGAGGCCGGTCCCTTTGAGCATGCCCGGCTAACGCCATCGTCTTGGATGCGTGCGTCGATGAATGCCAGCCGAGGAAGTAGGTAAATGCCCGGTATATCTCGCCGAACCCTACTTCGAATGGCCGGTCGAAGTCCGTGCCGATGAGGGTGAGACCGTGCTTGTCGCCAATGTAGTAGGAACATTGCTCGCGTGGCTCGTGCCACCAGAAGGGGGAAGGCTCAGGGGACTCGCTGAGCGTGTTTCCGCCGCCGTCTGCAACGATCACGAGCGCACGGCCGAAGCCTGAGCCGAAGAAGGCGAGTGCTGCATGCGAGATGTGGTGCTGGACGCTGATGAGCTTGTCGTGGCCCTCGAGCTGATGTCCGCGCAGCGATGCGCTGCGAGATTCGCAGCACGAGCTCACCGCGATGTGGTCGAAATCCCTGTCGATGTCCCAGCCGCCCAGCTTGAGCAGCGAGGAGAGCGCCGCCTCAAATCCGCCGGCGTACTTACGCCCGGTGACCCGCTCCTCGCCGATCGCAAGTATGTCGCCGCTATCGTAGACAGCAGCGCCACCGAATCGGAGCTGCTTGCCGGCCAGCGTGCAGCCTTTGTTAATTCCCAGAATCCTCACTTGGCCAGAATCCTTATTTGAACTGCCCCCATGGCCACGCTGGCCACAGGCTGGTAAGCGTGCGCGATGGTCCGGCGATCGTCAGCACGAACAGAATCGTGCCGATGTTCCGCGCCAGATCCGCGTGTAGGTGGGTGAGGCCCGGAAAGAACATCACGGTCAGGCTGATCAGCAGCAGGGCAGCCGTGACAGCCAGCCGGACCGGACTGGGCGCGCTGATCGTGAGTGGCAGGTAAATGGAGATCGACGCCCTTCCCTCCGTCGCCTCGTCGGGAATATGAGGTATC
>DATNIU010000106.1:0-23484 GCA_035604275.1 Streptosporangiaceae bacterium
CCAGGTCTCCCAGGTCTCTGACCGGCTGGGCCTGCACGGCAAGCCCTACGTGGCCTTCCTCGGCATGCTCGAGCCGCGCAAGAACGTGGCCGCGCTGATCAGGGGCTGGGCGGGCGCCGTGGCCGACCTCGACAACCCGCCGGCCCTGGTCCTGGGCGGCGGGGGCGGCTGGAGCGAGGAGGTGGACACCGCCGTATCGACGGTGCCTCCGCACCTGCGCCTGATCCGCCCCGGTTACCTGCGCTTCTCCGACCTGCCCGGCTTCTTCGGCGGGGCACTCCTGGTCGCCTTCCCGAGCCGGGGTGAGGGGTTCGGGCTGCCGGTGCTGGAGGCCATGGCGTGCGGTGCCCCCGTGCTGACCACCCACTGCACCTCGCTGCCGGAGGTGGGCGGCGAGGCCGTGGCCTACACCGAGCCCGACGCGGACAGCATCCGGGACGCGCTGCGCGCGCTGCTCGACGATGCGTCCCGGCGGGAGACGCTGGGCGCCGCTGGCTACAACCGGTCACAGGAGTTCACCTGGGCGGCCTCGGCCGAAGCGCACCTGGCCTGCTACCGGCGGGCGGCCGAACAATCCGCTGCTGACGCCAGCGCGGTCTAGCGTGCCGTCAGGGAAATGACGGCCAGCGCGCAGGCGAACCGGGCCGAGGCCTCGCGGCACGAATGGCTGGCGTCGTTCCAGGTGGAAGTCCGGCTCACGCTGTCTATACATCGTCGCGGAGGCCGCGATCCCGCCTACCAGACCGACGCGGAGGGTGCGGTATGGCGTACGTCGCTGACCCCCGCCGGCCCTGCGACGCTCCGCATCACATCGCGCCGCGCTCCGCAGGGCACGCTCATCGTCGGGCAGGCCTGGGGGACAGGCGCTGAGTGGCTGCTGGACAGCCTGCCCGCCCAGGTCGGCTCGCAGGACGATACCTCGGGATTCGTGCCGAAGGATCCGGTCGTCCGGGACCTGGCTAGCCGATATGCGGGGCTTCGGGTGGGCCGGACCGGACGGGTCTTCGAAGCGCTGGTGCCGGCCGTGCTCGAGCAGAAGGTCGTCGGCCTCGAAGCCCATCGTGCCTGGCAGGTGCTGCTGCGTACGTTCGGTGAACCAGCGCCAGGTCCCGCTCCGCAGGGGATGCGAGTGTTCCCGCCACCGGAAGTGTGGGCACGCATCCCGTCCTGGGAGTGGCACCGCGCCGGAGTTGAGGGCGTCAGGGCCCGGACCATCATGGCCGCGGCCCGGGTCGCGAGTCGGCTTGAGCGACTCCTGGACCTCGATCCGGCGGAGGCCGACCGGCGCCTGCAGTCCATGCCCGGCATCGGGCCGTGGACCTCCGCTGAGATCAGGCAGCGGGCCGCTGGCGACGCGGATGCGGTCTCAGTCGGCGACTACCACCTGCCCACGGTGGTTGGCTGGACGCTCGCGAGACGGGCCACCGACGATGCCGGCATGCTGGAGCTGCTCGCACCGTATGCCGGGCATCGTTATCGAGTGACCAGGCTGATCGAGCTCGGCGGTAGTGGCCCCCCGCGCCGCGGGCCCCATATGGCACTGCGCGACTACCGCGCCTTCTAGGCCGGGCCCGCCGGTATGGCTATCGTGCCGCCTGCGACCATGCCTCGAGGAACCAGCTGGATGACCACTGCTTGTCGGCGCCTACCCCGGTGACGATTTCGATCCCGAGTTCCTGGCAGATACCCCATTCAGGGATCGTCTGCTCGTCGACCCGATCGCCTCCCTTGGTGAAGACCGCGGGGCGGAGCCGCCGCAGCGCCTCGCACACGGTGGGGTCCCCCTCGATCTCGAAGGGGACGACGTAATCAACGAAGCGGACTGCTGACACGATCAGGCAGCGCGTCTGGAGATCTTGGAACGGCTTTCCCCTCTTGGCCCGCAGGAAGCCGTCGCCGTTGACGAGGCCAACGACCACGTCGCCGTACTTGCGGGACTCCTGCAGCAGGCTGATGTGGCCCGGGTGGATCGGGTCGAACCCGCCGCTGGTCACAACGATCCGGCCGGTCGGCCGGTTAGCGTCGAAGTCCTCGAACGAGTAGATGGGCGCGCCAAAATCCTTCATTCGGCCATGGTAGCGGCCCTGGCATACGCCATGGTCGGGTTCAGGGCCGAGGCTCAGAGCAGTGACCGCAGGTACGCGGCGGTCCCTTGTCCATACGTGTCGGGATAGTTCCTTACCTCGAAGTCACCATCGATGACAAGATCTCGCCCGACGTGAATGTAGACCACCCGCTCGTCCGCGTCGGCGAACCAACGACTCATCTCGGCATGTGCTTCCACGGCCATCGATACGTCAGAGGCCGAATCGCCGAAGCAGTGCACTCGCTTGACGCGCTTGCCCAGTTCATGCAACCAGCCGAAGGCCAGGCGGGCCCCGAGGTCCTTGCCCACGCCGCGGCGCTGGATATCAACGGCGATGGTGCTACAGTCGACGTCGAGATCTTCGTACCCGCGATCTGCCGCCAGTTGCCGGACCTCGGCGGCGAATCTGTCGGCGACAGGCTTGAATACGTCTACCGTGACCGGCACCGGTGCGAGTTCCGAGGTTTCGTACCTCATCTCCACCGAGGTCATCGTCTCCTTGCCGCTGTCAAAGAAGATGTATTTCCGGAATTCTGAGTCATTATGGAGAAGATCGACGACATCGTCGCGGAGTTCTGCGGGAACTTCGGCCGCGGGGTCGACCCTATGGTTCCACCCACCCAGCTCGTCATCCCAGAAGCTGCTTACGCCTCCCTTCTCCGCGAAGATGGAAGTACGGCGGTTGACGATGGCCGGATTCAACCTGCGATCGCGAGCCCGGTGTAGCAACGGCTGAATTACCCGCCGATAAGCAAGTGCCCTGTCCCGTCCCGTGTTATAAGCCACGTACCCCTTTTTGGTGAGGAAATCGAGGGTAAGGTCGAGGATGTCCGGTGGTTCGATTTTTCGGCTCTGCGGGTCAGTGACCGGGCCGTCAATATCGAAGATGGCAAGCTCGATTGCGTTCATGCTGGCAGGCGATCCAGCGTCAGAATGCACTGAAGAGCCCTTCTTCCTGATCTGGGGCAACGAGGGATATGGCAAGGTCTCCAGGGACGGCCAACTCGTAATCGGCTGGAATGCAGACAGGGGCCGGGTTGGCCGCGATCTTTACTGTCGGCTGTCTACCACTCGTTATGTATCGCGAAAATTCCGATCCTTGCCGTGATCGGCTGGCATCCTGGCGGAAGCTGGCAACCGCCAAAGACCAGCCAAAGACCGCACACGCGCGGCGGGCGCGCTGGCTGAAGTCATCCCACGCTTCTTGTGTGCCGTTGAGGAACCGGTGCATCTGTCATTGCCCCTCGGTCCGGAAGTCACGCGTATCGGCAAAGGTGCCGACGGCGTCGCGCAGGTCGCCGGTGCCGCCGCAATCCGGGCATCGCTTCGAGCCGTCACCGCCTGACTGCGGAACCTGCGGTCGCCATACCGTCTCGTCGAAGAGAAGGCTTGCCTGGTCGGCGCCGGTGAAGACGCGATCGAACGTCCTGATGCGCAGCACCTCCGACAGGTCGGGATCCATTCTGATCTGCAGCAGGTTGCGGTTGCCTATCCGGGCGCTCAGGCCGGTGAATCTGCTGCCTGCCCTTGCGGAAGTGTTGTCACCATGGTGTAGCAGGGCCAGGCCGAGAAAGCCCTTGATGGAATTCAGTCGGCTGGTCGCGAATATCGGCGTGCCGGCCGATGTGACGTCGCTGATGTAGCCGTCGGCGTATGCCTGGTAGCGCGAGGCGAGGACACAGCGGTGGCAGGCCGGCGTCAAGCCGGGGTACGTGAAGGTGATCTCAGCCCCCCGTCCTTCGCGCCATACCTGAGCGCAGAGACTCGGGAGGCCGAGGTGCAAAGCAAGCGCGTTGATCCTCGCCTGGGCGAAGAAGTTGTCCGTCAGCCCGCATAGCAGCGTGACGAGGGGTTCCGGCCCGTCGAACCGGTCACGGCACAACTGGCGCACGGCGTGGTCATCCAGATCGTCAAGGCTCGTGCCGACCTCACGCACCCGTATCCCGGGATTGATGTCACGGAGCCTTTCGGCCAGGGCGCTGACCTTCGGGCGGCCGATGTCTCTGCGATAGACCTGCTGGGTCGCGATGTTGGTCTCCGCGACGACATCCGGGTCAATGAGCACGAATTCCCCGACGCCGCATCGCGCGAGATCCTCGAGGAAGGCAGCCGCGCCGCCGACGCCGACCGCGACGAGTCGCGCCCGCGCCATCCTGGCCAGGTCATAGGCTTCCACCACCCGGGCGAAGGTGGTGGCGGGCCATGCCGGTGTGCTGGCAGGTCCGGCGGCGTCCTCCGCTCGGGCTGGCTTATCGGCCTCGGTGACCGCCGCCTCCCGATCGTCCACAACGTCCAGCTCGGCGGAGCGTACCTGCACCCTGTCGCCGTCCCGGGTCACCACGAAGGGGATCAGCAAGAATCTGCCCGTGTCTGGCACCGTCTGGACGATGGGCAGCGCCAGGTACGGCATGTCGGGAATCGCGGCCAGGATGCGCTCAGCATAGGCCAGATCGCCCATCGACGGCCGAGCGCAACCCGCCGGATGCGAATGGACGAACCCGGCCAGGCGGATGCCGCGTGGGTTCCAGTCCTCGCGGAACACGGCGTTGAGCGTCTGGTCGTCGGGTGAGTACGTCACACCGGTGTTCCTGGCCATGTCGTCGAACCGGAAAACCCGGACCACTTCGTCGTCCGCCGGTCGGCCGAGGGCACCGCCGCGTTCGGCCGCTAGGCTTCCAACGGTTCGCATGATCTCGTCGTAGACGCCGCGCGTCACCTGCAGACGATCCATCTGGTTCTCCTTTGGGCTTGAGGGCGGTTACCGTCAGCGGCAGGCGGCGTCCCGCTACGGCCGCCTGTGGGGAATGCCGTAGTTGATGTAGTCCTGCGTGCCGTCCGACCACAACGCCACCACCTGCTTGAGGTCCTCGCGGCTCCGGATCGGCTTGGTCCAGCAGACGTACTTCCTGCCGTTGTCGGTCAGCCGGTGCGTGCTATCCGCGTCGGTGGGACGGTTTCTGTACGATGGCTGGGAGACGATATATGCCCGCCAGTCCCCATTGGAACGCTGCTCGAGCGAGAACTCGTAGTCGGCCTGTCCGTCCTTGGTCCGGTACTTGATCGTCATCGTAGGCTCCTTTATAGCTTCGGTTAATTGACGGTTTCGGGTGAAGACAGGGCGGCACCGGCGGCGGACTCCCGGGCTGGTGACTCCATTGCAGAAATCCGCCGTCCAGCGCCCCCTCACTTGTCCGGCGGATCCGCCGGACAGTCTGAATTACGGGCGTCGCTCAGTGAAACGTTCCCGCCGGGATGTCGTCCCCGAAGCTAACCATCGGAATGGTGTTCGCCGTGATGTCGCCCATTTCCCCCTCCTCTCAAAGCCGCATGTTCGGTGCGGATCAGAGCCCTTAGGCCATTGCCGCAAGCTCTACTGCGAGACTAAGTGGGCGTTCCCACCGTGACCATGAAGAACGGCTGACAGATTACCCACAGTGCGGGTAACAGTTTTACCGCGGCTCATCCAGTCCGACTGCTCTCCGCTGGAGGCGTCCAAGTCTGGTATCTACCCTTGGTCGTCCTTGCGCACGAGTCCACCCGCCGACCAGTCACTGGCCTTTTCGCCCGTCATAAGTGGGCCGTCGGACCAATACGATCTATCTGCTTATGCCGAAGTCATCTGCTGCTTCCTGCAAATGCCTGAGCATCGCTGTGCGACGCGCATAACCCATGTCCGACATCCGGCGGGCTGATTCAGCCAACACTTGGATAGCGAGCTTCCTGACATCGGATCGCTCTGTTCCCGTCATATTCGGCCAGAACGTCAGGTAACACGCCGCTCGCTGCAGCAGGATGTCTGTATGCAAGAGTTCCATCTGCCCGCGTCTCGCCTCAATTTCGGCCTTGTCGAGTGCCGCCAGGACGGACGCGTAGTTTTGCTCGCTGTGTTCAATCCGGTAAAAATGCGCATACTCGAGCAGGCCACGGACTATGTAATCAGGATAGCCGGCGGTGTGAAAGGCAGCCATGGCGTCCTTCAGGAGGCTTTCTGCCTCGCCGGGCAGGCCGCGGTGTTGTCGGCCAGCCTCGATTAGCGCACGTCGCGCGGCGCCGAGCACGAGCAACCGGATTGCCTCAGAAAGAAGCGACGAGTCGCTTCCGTTCGTCCCGAAGTCCGGATCCGAGTCCGCCCGGTTCAGCAGCGTTTCCGCCCGCCTCGTCTCGATCATGAAATAACCGTATCGAAACAGGCCCTGAGAATAGAGGAACGGCGGCTTCGGTGTCGGCTGATGGCTGCGCTCGATCTCCTGCGACTCGTCGAAGAGTGACTGCGCGGCCGCTAGGTCGTTGATCATGAAATAGGCTTCTCCCAGGGCAGATCTTGCGTTAATCCGAAAGTAGGGATCGTTCCCGCGGTCCGCATACTCCACCGCACGTCGGCCGGCGTACAACGCGTTGTCAGTCCCGTCCGTCCCGTCACTGCGATCAGTCAGCTTTCCGGCCATGATGAGGAGTTCGCAGTTCTGCGCCGCGGCGTACGACGCATCCTCCAATTCCTGGGATTCGGAGGTCGACCGGGAGCCGATCTCGCGGACCACAGCTCCGAAGCTCTGCTGAGCCTCAGCGAGCCGGCCTAGCTGGCGCAGGCGCACGCCTGCGTTCGTGAGTATGAGCGCCCGGGCGCGGGCGGAAAGTGAAGGCGTCCGTAGCTCCGTCCACTGGCGCGGAAAGAAGTAGTTGGAGAGCGCTACGAGTTCGGATCCGGTCATCCCCAGGATCCGTGTGGAGTAATTGGTCCGGCGGTCTCGCCAGATACGGCGAAGCAGGACATCGTCGAAGACCTCCTGATGCAGGCCGGCCGCGAAGCCGTGCGTGACCGCGGCGTACAGGAGAGTCATCCCAGCCGAGTCAGACGGCTGGGCAGGCGCCTTGTCCCCGTAGTAGTCAAAGAGGGTCCGGTTTCCCTGAATCCACAGTTCTTGATGACCCTTCTGGATCTGTTCGCGGAAGTGTTCGCGTACGAGGGGATGCGCGTCGAGCGTGCCGGCGAGTTCGGCGACCTCCCGGTTCAGTAGCCCCATCTCACGGAGGGCTCCGACCGCGTCGTCCCAGATCTTGCCGCCCGGATGCCCGAGCATCCCGGTGAAGGGTGCCATGCGCGGATCCCGGAGCAGCGCTTCCATAGCCTCAGGAGGCGCAGGCCGGTCGAACAGACCCATCAGCAGGAGGATCGCAAGCTGTGCGTGCTGGCCGTACTGCTCGAGCCACCGCGCGTAGGACGACATGATCCGCCTGGCATGCCCGCCCTCTCGAGCCTCGACCGTCAGCCTGGCCAGGCCGAACCGTCCGGCTGGGTCGCCATCATGCACATCTTTGAGGTAATGCCCCAGCAGCGTGATGGCGAGCGCGTGACCGTCGACCTCCTTGACCGCCTGCCGGCACTCCGCATGTGAGGCACCTTCGCCGATCAGGTGAAGCAGCAGCCGGGCTCCGTCCCATTCGTTCAGGTTCTCAAGATTCAACTGGACGACCGCACGATGCGTGGCAGCCGTACTCGCCTGACTGTCCAGGGCAATAAGATCGGTCAGCGGCACGCGCGTGGTGATGAGGCACAGCCCATCCCAATCCGGCTTGGCAAGTTCAGTGAGCAGAGCGCGAACCGAGTCGTCTGTCAGCTGGCCGCCTACATGGGGTGCATCGAGCGGATACTGAAGAGGTTCCACTCCGTCGAGGACAAGCAGGAAGCTGGACTGCTTGATGAGCTGGGCCAGGCGGAGCCCCTTTGCCCAGGAGTTCAGGCTTCTCGTGGACTCGTCGCCCAGCCAATCCAGCGCAGCATTGACAAAGGGGTCAGCGGAAACCAGGTTTTCCTTGGTTCCCTGACTATAAAACGACCACGCTAGTATTCTGCTCGCACCCGGGTAGTTCTTCTGCTGCATCTCGTGCAGCCAGGCGTTCACGAGCGAGGATTTCCCGGTCCCGCCGTATCCCACGACCGACATTACCTTGATGTGCCTGGATTCCCAGGCCTCACGCAGCTCGCCCAGCTCGTGTCTCCGTCCGTAAAGATCGCGCGCGGTCACGGGCAAGCCTCGGTTATAGACTCGGTCGTGATCGGAGTCCTTGAACTCCCCGAGCCGATCGCTTTCCAGCCGCTGGCCCGGCCTACCGCGAATGTCGACTGGTTCAATATCGACCCGGCCCGCGAGTATGACATAGGCCGCTTGCTTCTGAGCTTCTGTGCCGGCCACGACGATGCGCGGATACCGGTCAGCGGCGGGAGACTGCCCGTAATTGTTGATGGACTGCTTATTCGCATTCGATATAGTATTCTTGATGACATTCCATGGCTCTGCCCCCTGGGTCGCATCTAGATCCACGCCGATAACTGGAGGAAGCGCGGAACCGTCGGCGAAAATGGACCGGCCGAAAACCTGAACCGCCACCGTCAGGTCGGTGTTCGTGTCGTAGACGACACGCCCGGTGCTTCCGACCCGGGCCAGACACGCTAGCAAGCCCTTGCTTCGCTCTGGCCCCTGATCGCCCTCCAGCCACAGCATCCGCACCAGTTCGCTGCTCCTACGCTTGCGCGATTCCCCGGGCGCTATCCAATGGCCGAAAAACTCGCCGAGCTCGGCGAACTCACGTCGTAGGTTCGGCAGCCGACCGCGTCTGAGCAGGACGACGTCCACTGGCTCCCACGGTTCGAGCGGCTCAGTCTCGCTGTCCTCCGCCGCGATCTGTGTGCCAGCCCGGAAATCCTCCTCGGTCCACGTGTAGAACTGATCCTCTTCCCGCCGGCCAGCAGATGCCTGCGGCCGAACCAGCCCGGCATGACCAGTACCGGGCGCGTCGTGCAAACGATGCCGCGGGGCGGCGTCCTGGCCGTCGGCTTCCCGCTGGCCCACGCGGTCGGCCACCGAAGCCCGCCCGGCTCGGGCAGCAGCCTCGAACACGTCACGGGCAGCACCTTCAAGTCTTAGTGCATCTGCCAGCAGCCGGACCGTGTGCTTCCGCGGAACACGCACCAAGCCGCGTTCCAAGTCGCTGACGGCCCGTGTGCTCAGCCCGGTAGCCTGCGCCAGGTCCTCCTGCGTCAGTCCGGCATCAAGGCGCAGCTCCCGCAGCTGGTCACCAAACTTCGGCACAGTTGACCGGGGTGCACCACCCGTCGGGAGGAGGCTCCCTATCACCCGACCCGGTTGATCTGGGAGGCAGATCCAGCCGGTCGTGGCGGTCTCCTTGACCGTAACCGGGACGGGAGAGTAGGTCAGCGCATCGCTAGCGTTGTGCCGGATGACTTCCTCGTAGAACCACGGCGAGGCAATGATCGCCAGCACTCCTGTGGACCCGGCCAGCGCCTCCTTAAGCGGATCGCACTCCAGGAGGCGGAACGTCAGGTTGATCGAGACACCGGTGGCTCCGTACTTGTCGTAGTTGACCTCGCCAGCGTGCAGGGCCATCCGCAGCCGTATCTGCTCCACGTCAGAATGTGTGTCGTTATGTCGGCGGAGCGCGCTAGCGAGCCCGGGCGGCAGAGATATGGCGAAGAGGCTCTTGGGTACTTCAGGACCGACCAGGATGAGCATTCCGTCACCGCGGTCTTCGTGGTCGCGATCATTCCACGGTATCCCCGCCTGGCCGAAGGCTTCCCGCATCGCGCCGTACAGACCCTCGCGAATGGCCATCTGGTTCCGGTTAGTGCGGCGCCGATCCCCGAACCGCTCGACGTCGACAGCGGCAATAGTCCGGTGAACGGCCAGACTCTGAAGGTCCATTTGCCCTCCCAGCGAGAACAGAGCCGAGCAAAGCTCTCGCTACCAGCGAGCCTATCCGCCGACTCCCGCACGCCAACCGGTATGTGCTCACCGTCGGCGACATCCGCATCGCCGTTGCTACACCAAATGTCTATAGACAACGGTTCCTCGTCCCGCTCACCGTCGCCAGCCGGGCCCGGGCGCCGCCGGAGGCCGGACCGGCAGAGCGCCCTGCCCGCGCGGGCCGGGAAGATCCACGCTCGCGCGGAGGTTTGGTGCAGCATGGGTGACTTCCGCGGCGACGCTGATGGGATCACGGCCTCGGCGATGCGCCGGGCCCTGGCGCGGGCCAGGGACGGCAAGCCGCTCGACCTGGACGAGGCCACGATCCTCCTCCACGCCCGCGGCGATGACCTGCAGACCCTGCTGACCTACGCGGGCCGGACCAGGGACGCAGGCCTGGAGGCGGCCGATAGGCCAAAGACGATCACCTACTCGCGCAAGGTCTTCATCCCGCTGACCAGGCTGTGCCGGGACCGCTGCGGGTACTGCACCTTCGCCACCGTCCCGCACCGGCTGCACAGCCTGTACCTGGAGCCGGACGAGGTCCTCGCTATCGCTCACGAGGGCGCCACAATGGGCTGCAAGGAAGCCCTGTTCACCCTCGGCGACAGGCCGGAGGACCGCTGGCGGCAGGCCAGAGAGTGGCTCGACGCGCGCGGCTACGACGACACCCTGTCCTACGTCCGCGCCATGGCGATCCGCGTCCTGGAGGAAACCGGCCTGCTGCCCCACCTCAACCCGGGCGTCCTGGCCTGGGAGGATTTCCAGCGCCTCAAGCCGGTCGCCCCGTCGATGGGCATGATGCTCGAGACCACCGCCACCCGCCTGTACGCCGAGAAGGGCGGCCCCCACTTCGGCAGCCCGGACAAGGACCCGGCGGTCCGGCTCCGCGTCCTGGAGGACGCCGGCCGCTGCAACGTCCCGTTCACCACCGGCATCCTCATCGGCATCGGCGAGACCCCGGCCGAGCGCGCCGACTCGGTCTTCGCGATCAGGAAGGTCGCCCGCACCTACCACGGCGTCCAGGAAGTCATCGTGCAGAACTTCCGGGCCAAGCCGGACACCAAGATGCGCGACGTCCCCGACGCCGAACTCGACGACCTGGCCGCCACGATCGCCGTGACCAGGCTGATCCTCGGGCCGACGGCCCGCATCCAGGCCCCGCCCAACCTGGTCGGCGCCCAGTATGACCTCATCCTGCGGGCCGGCATCGACGACTGGGGCGGCGTCTCCCCGCTGACCCCGGACCACGTCAACCCCGAACGCCCCTGGCCGGACATCGACGAGCTCGCCGCCCGTACCGCGGCCGCCGGGTTCACCCTGCGCGAGCGCCTGACCATCTACCCGCCGTACCTGCGCGAGCCGTGGCTGGACCCGCGCCTGGTCGGGCACGTCGCCGCGCTGGCCGACCCGGCCACCGGCCTGGCCGCCGACGGCGCCGTCCCGCACGGGCGGCCCTGGCAGGAACCCGACGGCGGCTGGGGCTCATCCGGCCGGACCGACCTGTACGTGACCATCGACACCGCAGGCCGCACCCATGACCGGCGGGATGACTTCGCTGAGGTCTACGGCGATTGGCATGAAATTGCCGAACGAGCCTTGGTATCTCCCCCGCGCCCGCCCTCGGGCTCCGCGGGGAGGCCCGCCGCGGCCGTGGCGGCCCCCGGCGACGTGGCCGCCGCCCTCCGCCAGTCCGAGCGCGACCCGGCCGCTCTCACCGACGACCAGGCCATGGCCCTGCTGACGGCCGACGGCCCCGACCTGGAGGCCCTGGCCGGGATCGCGGACGCGCTGCGCCGCGAGGTCGTCGGCGACGACGTCACCTACGTGGTCACGCGCAACATCAACTTCACGAACGTCTGCTACACCGGCTGCCGGTTCTGCGCGTTCGCGCAGCGCCGGACCGACGCCGACGCCTACACCCTCTCGCTGGAACAGGTCGGCGACCGGGCAGCGGAAGCCTGGGCCGCGGGCGCCACCGAAGTGTGCATGCAGGGAGGCATCCACCCGGACCTGCCCGGCACGGCGTATTTCGATCTGGCCGCCGAGGTGAAACGCCGCTGCCCTGACATGCACATCCATGCCTTCTCGCCGATGGAAGTGATGAACGGATCGGCCCGTACCGGGCTGCCGGTCAGGGAGTGGCTGGTCAGGGCCACGGAGTCGGGCGTCGGCTCGCTGCCAGGCACGGCCGCCGAGATCCTGGACGACGACGTCCGCTGGGTGCTCACCAAGGGCAAGCTGCCAGCCTCGGCCTGGATCGAGGTGATGACCACCGCGCACGAGCTCGGCATCCCGACCACGGCGACGATGATGTACGGCCACGTGGACACCCCCGCGCACTGGGTCGGCCACCTCCGCGTGATCCGCTCGATCGCCGAGCGCACCGGCGGCTTCACCGAGTTCGTGCTGCTGCCGTTCGTGCACGCCAGCTCGCCGATCTACCTGGCGGGCCTGGCCCGGCCCGGGCCGACCCGGCGGGAGAACCGGGCCGTGCACGCCGTCTCCCGGCTGCTCCTGCACGGCGCGATCGGCTCGATCCAGTGCTCCTGGGTCAAGCTCGGCGACGACCTCTGCCGCGACGTCCTGTCCGGTGGCGTCAACGATCTGGGCGGCACGCTGATGGAGGAGACGATCAGCCGGATGGCCGGCTCGCAGAACGGCTCGTTTAAGACGATCAGTCAGCTGTCCGGCATGGTCGCCCCCACCGGCCGCCGGTTGCGGCAGCGGACGACTCTCTATCAAGATCCTTCAGCAGAACGGCTCGCCGCCGCCAGTGCCAGCGACGGAGTCTGCGCCTCGGTCCGGGGCGGATCGCTGGCGTCGCTCTCGCTGATCGAGCTGCCCAGCGCCGGTGCGTGAGTGCGGCCGGGGTGAAGACCTTGTCTGCGGCCGAGTCGGGCGGCACAGCCCGCGATGTCGGCTGCTGCGCAACGCCTGACATCGTGGGCATGCCGTCCGCCTCGCAGACTCGGCCATCGGGAGATGTGTGACTGATCGGAACTGGTCGGTGTCGTTCCGGTAACGCTGGTCGACCATGAACGTTGGGTCGGAGCAACATGGCGGAGCGGGCGGCGGTTACCCGGTGCACGGCGTTGCGCAGCAGTCGGCACCGGGGTGACCGCCGTCGGCGCCGCCTCTGCTGGTTGTCCTTGAAAGGTGACTGAGATGCCCGCTGTGACGGAGACCAGCAAGGCCAAGCTGGCTGGGTGGGGGAGGACGGAGCCGACCGTGGCTGATGTGGCGGCGCCGGTGAGTCCTGATCAGGTGGCGCGGCTGGTGGGGGCGGCTGGGGAGCGCGGGGTGATCGCACGGGGGCTGGGGCGGAGCTACAACAACGCTGCGCAGAACGACGGCGGGCTGGTGATCAGCACGACGGCGATGCGCGATGTGCTGTCGTTCAGCCCTGAGACCGGCGTGGTGACGTGTGAGGCCGGGGTGAGCCTTGAGCAGCTGATGACGGGGTTCCTGCCGGCCGGGTGGTTCGTTCCGGTGTCACCGGGCACCAGGCAGGTCACGGTGGGCGGGGCGATCGCGGCCGATGTCCATGGCAAGAACCATCACGCGGCCGGAAGCTTCGCACGTCATGTGGAGTCGTTCGACCTGCTGATGGCCGACGGCGATGTGCGCACGGTGACGCCTGAGGCGAGTCCTGAGCTGTTCTGGGCCACCGCCGGGGGCATGGGGCTGACCGGGATCATCCTGCGCGCCACCGTCAGGCTGAAGAAGGTCGAGACGTCGCGGCTGGTCGTCGACACGGTGCGGACGGCCGATATCGACGAGACGATGGCGTACCTGTCGGCGACCGACAAGGACTACGACTACACCGTGGCATGGACCGACTGCCTGGCCGCCGGGGGCAGCCTCGGCCGCTCCGTGATCACCAGCGGTGACTTCGCCACGATCGGCGAGCTGCGGTACCGGGATCGGAGCAGCCCGCGCGAGTTCTCGCCGAGGGCGCTGATCGGCGCGCCGCCGGTGTTCCCGAACGGACTGATCAACGCCCGGACCGTGGCCTTGCTGAATGAGGCCTGGTTCCATAAGGCGCCGCGGCGCCGGACCGGCGAGATCCAGACCATCGGCACGTTCTTTCACCCGCTGGACGGGATCAGGAACTGGAACCGCGTCTACGGCCCGGCCGGTTTCCGGCAGTACCAGTACGTTGTGCCGTTCGAGTCGCCGGACGTCGTGCGCCGGTCGCTGGAGCGGATCAGCGCGCTGCGAGCGCCGTCCTTCGTGACCGTGCTCAAGCGATTCGGCGAAGGCGACCCGGGCATGCTCTCCTTCCCGATGCCCGGTTGGACCCTGGCCCTGGACTTCCCGGCCAGGACGCCCTGGCTCGACCGGCTGCTCACCGAGCTCGACGAGATGGTCCTGTCGGCCGGAGGCCGCCTCTACCTGGCCAAGGACTCCCGCATCCCGGCCGATCTGATGGGCCAGATGTACCCGAGGCTGGAGGCGTTCGGGCGGCTGCGCGCCGAGATCGACCCGCGCGGGGTCTTTGGCTCCGACCTGTCTCGGCGCCTGGACCTGTGAGCCGCCGACCTGGCGATCAGGAGGACAGCTGGGACAGGCCGGGCACCTGCGGCGGCACTGGCCGGCGAGCCCGCCACAGCAGCCAGATGGCGACAAGCACCGGTGGTGCCCCGGCCAGCAGCAGGACGGCAAGGTGCCGCCAGGCCGGATGGCCCACCGTGACGTCCAGGATGAAGCTGACTGAGCTGCGGGACGTCGGGCCGCCGCCGGCCGTCAGGCCGGACCCGCCAGTCGCGATGAAGTAGCTGATCGCGTAGTGCGCGAGCAGCAGCCGGGCGATGAGCAGCCCGCCGGGCCAGACCAGGCTGCCGAGCACCTTGTCCCGCCAGCGCCAGCGCGGCGATGCCAGGAGCAGGACCAGGCCGGCCGCCCAGCCGACGTTCCAGATGACCCCGCCGATCAGCAGCAGCACGACCGCGGCGTACTCGACCGGCCCGGCCTCGGTGCCGGGGGTGTGGGCCATCAAGCGCCCGCACCACGTCTTTCGGCCTGCCGAGGCTGGCCAGCAGCTCGCTGACGTCCTGGCCGCTGGGGCCCTGGCGGCCCTCCTCGTCCGCTCCCGCGCTCGTGTATTCTAGTGCGGGGTTGAGCATGTCTTTCAAGCCTGCACTAGAACCGGACAACCGAGGACATCCTCCACGAGTGCGAAGCGGAGCTAGGGAAGGGATGGTGGCGGGCCTGAAGACCTTCCATGCCGAAGTCGACCGCGACGGCAGTGTGTGGCGTATCCGCGTCCCCGAGATCCAGCGGACCACCCAGGCGCGGCATCTGCGTGAGGTCGAGCCGATGGCCCGCGACCTCATCGCCATCATGGACGACATTCCCGCAGACTCGTTCAGCCTTGACGTGACTATCACGCTGCCAGCCGACGTTCAGCAAGAACTGGATCGCTCCGCGGTTTTGCGGCAGGAAGCCGCGCGCAGCCAGGCGGCTGCGGCCGCAGCCGCGCGCACGGCCGCGCGGCGTCTCCGCGACCAGGGACTGCCGCTGCGGGACGTCGGTCAGGCGCTCGGCGTGTCGTTCCAGCGCGCTAAGCAGCTCATCGACGAGGCGGACAAGCTCGCCAGCTGAGGTGGCACTAACAGGTAAGACAGGTCCCGCCTAGCGGCTGAGCACGAAGGCGGCGGTGTCACGGGGAGGACGTGGGGCGGGCGGGCCGGCGGCGTGGCCGACGCCGATGGCGCCCATGGGTTCCCAGTCAGGGGGCAGGTCGAGGGCGGCGGCGGCGACCGGGCCGCAGAAGAGGGTGCTCGAGACCCAGCAGGAGCCGAGGCCCTCGACGGCCAGGGCGACCAGCAGGTTCTGCACGCCCGCGCCCATCGAGACCAGGAACATCGCCCGCTCGGCCGCGTTCCGCCGCTCGTCGGGGTAGGTGTGCGCGGCGTCGGTCACCAGGCAGGGGACGATGATCAGCGGAGCGCGGCGGAGCGGCTCGCCCCGCCGGGTGCGGCGGGCGATCTGCTCGTCGGTGAAGCCGTCGCCGCGCAGATCGGCGATCCAGGCGGCGAGCATGCCGTCGAGCAGCCTGGTTCTTGCGGCTGCGGACTCGACCAGGGCGAAGCGCCAGGGCTGGCTGTGATGGGGTGCCGGAGCGGTCAGGGCCGCGTCGATCGCCCGGCGGACCGCCGCGGCGTCGACCGGGTCGGCCGTGAAGTCTCGTACGGTACGGCGCTCGTACAGGACCTCGGCCGGACCTAGCCGGAACATGTCCTCTTCCGCCGGCCGGATCAGCGCGGCGCCGCCTGGGCCATCGGCGGGTGTCACCAGCTCGGCGAGGCCGCGGACGATCGCGACGGGCACCTGATCGGTCTTGCCCTTGACCAGTTCGCCGGCCGCGGCGATCTCGTCGGCGACGGCGGCGACCGTCACCTCGAGCAGATTGCCGAAGGTGTCGGACTGGCCGCGATGATCCCGCAGCGGCGCCAGCCCGGCCGCGCCGATCGCCGCGTCGATCTGGCCGTTCCGCCAAGGCCTGCCGAGCGTGTCGGTGATCACCACGCCGACCTGCACGCCAAGCCGGTCACCGATCGCCTTCCTGAGCCGGCGGGCCGATCCGTCGGGGTCCTCGGGCAGCAGCACGACGGTGCCGGGCGCGGTGTTGGAGCGATCAACCCCGGCCGCGGCGAGGACCAGGCCATGCCTGGTCTGGGCGATCGTGGTGGGACCCCGGCGGGCTACCACGCGCACGGTCTCGGCGGCGATCGCGTCTTCCCGGTCGGCGCTGATCACCCGGCCCTCGGCCTTGCTGATGATCTTCGAGGTGACGACGAGGATGTCACCGTCGGCCAGCTCTGGCGCGGCCAGCGCGATCAGCTTGGCCAGGTCCGCGCCGGCCGCGATCTCCGGCAGCCCGGCGACGCCGATGACGGTGACGGTAGCCACCGCGCCCGGTGTGGCCTGCCTTGAGGGGCTGTCGTCGGCGGCCGGGCCGGCCCCCCCGGCCATAGCGTCCGGATCGCGGGTCATCGGCCCAGTTCCCGCGGCCGCCGGGTCCGTGTCGCCGGTCATGGATCCAGTTCCGCAGCCAGGTCCAGAGCCGCGCGGGCGATCGCCGCCGAGGTCGGCAGGTCGGTCATGTAGAGCGGAACCGACCGGACCGTGATGCCGGCGAGCTCGGGAGCGCCGACGGCGTCACCGTCGGCGGTGTCGACCAGCCACCCGTCGAGCAGGGCCGGGCCGTAGTGCGCGGCGACCGCGATGGCGGTGGTCTTGACGCCGATGGCATCGAGGCAGGCGTCGGCCATACCGCGGACCGGGGCTCCGCCGATGATCGGAGAGACGCCCACGACGGTCTTCGGGTTGAGTGCGTCGGCTATGCCGGGAATCGCCAGGATGATACCGATGCTGACCACGGGGTTCGACGGTGGCAGCAGGATGTAGTCTGCGTCGGCGATTGCCTGAAGCACGCCCGTGGCGGGAGCGGCCTGGCCGGCGCCGTCCGCGATGAACCTCAGCGCGGGGACCGCCGCGTGCAGCCTGACCCACCACTCCTGGAAATGGATCGTGCGGGAGCCGGCCTCGTCGTCGATGACCACCTGAGTCTGGACATCGTCGTCGGTCATCGGCAGGAGCGTCACTCCGGGCTGCCACCGCTCGCACAGCCGCCTGGTCACGGCCGACAGCGGCAGGCCGGCGGTCAGCATCGACGTCCGCGCGATATGCGTGGCGAAGTCTCGGTCGCCCAGGCTGAACCAGTCAGGCCCGGCGCCGTAGGCGGCCAGTTCGGTCTGCACGGCGTAGGTCTCGCCGGCTCGGCCCCAGCCCTGCTCCTCGTCTATTCCGCCGCCCAGGGTGTACATCACGGTGTCCAGGTCCGGGCACACGCGCAGGCCGAACAGCGAGATGTCGTCGCCGGTGTTGCCGATGACCGTGATCTGGGCGTCCGGCGCGGCCGCCCGCAGTCCGCGCAGGAACCGGGCGCCGCCGACGCCGCCGGCGAGCAACGTGATCCGCATGCCGCCGAGTCTGCCAGGCGAATCCGGGCGTGCTGCGGGCGGGCGGTGCGCCACGAACCATGACGGGCCTCCGGTGGCCGGCCGGACCGGTGACCCGCGTTACCGGGCCGGTCAAGGCTGGGACCCCAGGATTTCCCGGCAGACTTTCCCGTCATCACGGGCAAGCGGGCGGGCTTTATCACGTATCTGCCTTGACTCACGGCAAGACACGCGCGTGTAATTTCATCAGTGTAATTTTCTGGCTGGCTTGGCCTGCCAGGGAGCCGACGGGGTTATGAAGGGGTGGAGGTGTGCTGTGACCGAAGCCATAGTCACGCTAGTGCATGACGCGTTTGGCATCGGCGCGGATGGGGGCGCGGAGCCGGCCTGGCAGGATCGGGCGCTCTGCGCGCAGACGGATCCAGAGGCGTTCTTCCCCGAGAAGGGCGGGTCCACCAGGGAGGCCAAGAGGGTCTGCCGCAGCTGCGAGGTCAGGGCCGAGTGCCTGGAGTACGCGCTCGAGAACGACGAGCGGTTCGGCATCTGGGGCGGGCTGTCTGAGCGCGAGCGCAGGCGGCTCAAGCGGCAGGCGGTCTAGCGAGCGCCAGTCCCGGCCACGCGGCTGCCGACCGGGACCTGGCCGGGTCTTCCTGGGTCTGGCCGGGTGCGCCTGGCTCAGCGAGGCCCGGCCGCGTGCGCCTGCCCGCGTCGTTCCGGCCCCACCAAGCATTGCGTCTGGCAGTGGCGCGCCCTGACCTTCGCGTATCGTTCACAGGTAAACCCGGCCCGCAGGAGGCCACGGCACACGCGCCGGCCCCGCAGGTGAAACCCCCTGAGCAGCAACCGGAACGCCTTGTCGCTGAACGAGTCTTATCCGCAGCATGTCGTGACGGCTGTCATCGTCGCCCACGACGGTGCTGCCTGGCTGCCGCGCGTCGCCGATGCCCTGCTTGAGCAGACCCGCCCGGTGCAGCGCGTGGTCGCCGTGGACACCGGAAGCCGGGATCGCAGCGGCTCGGTCCTGGCCGCCAAGTTCGGCCAGACGGCCGTATTCGGCATGGACCGAGGGACCGGCTATGGTGCGGCGGTCGCCCGGGCGCTGCAGCACAGAGCCGCGAACGTCCCGGTGCCCGCCTCATCGGGGGTCTCTTCGCAGGACCGGGTCGAGTGGCTCTGGCTGCTGCACGACGACTGCGAGCCGGCCACGGACGCGCTCGAGCAGTTGCTGCGCGGCGAGGCGGAGACCAACTCCGCCGCGGTGCTCGGCCTGAAGCTCAGGGACTGGGCCAACCGCGAGGTCATCCTGGAGGCCGGGGTCACGCTCGACACCGCGGCCCGCCGGGTCACCGGTATCGAGCCCCGCGAGGTTGATCAGGGCCAGCACGACGGGGATCGCGACGCCGTCGCGGTGAGCAGCGCAGGCATGCTGGTCCGGCGGGACGTCTGGGAGCAGGTCGGCGGGTTCGACACCGCCATGGGCCTGTTCATGGAGGACATCGACTTCTGCTGGCGGGTGCACGCCGCCGGTTACCGGGTCCGGGTCATCACCGATGCCGTGGCGTTCCACATGCAGGCAGCGTCCAGGCACCGGCGGCCGGTCTCCGTTGGCCGGCGGGCGCCGATGCTGGACCGGCGCAACGGGCTGCTCACCCTGCTCGGCAATCTTCCGTTCCGGCAGATGGTGACGTCAGCCGCGGGCAACATGGTCGTCTCGCTGCTCCGGATCACGTTCTTCCTGCTGGCAAAGCGGCTGGTCGCGGCGCTTGACGAGGCCGCGGCCGTCACCGCTGCGCTCGGCCACCCGCTGCGGCTGATGAGCATGCGGCGGCGCCGCGCCCGAGGGCGGCGCTCGGCATACAGCCGGATCCGGGCCGATCTGCCGCCTGGCAGGTCAGCGCGGCGGCTGATGGAGTTTGCCGCGTCCACGGTCCTGAAGTCGGCTCAGACCGACACGGCGGGCGCGCATCACGCATCGGCCGACCCGACCGATGACGACTCGCTCCTGGTCGACAACGTCGGGCTGATCCGGCGGCTGCTGACCAGCCCGGCGGTGCTGACGTTCGTCATCCTGGTGGCCGTCGCCCTTGCTGCTGGCCGCTCGCTGATCGGCTCGGGTCCGCTCGGCGGCGGCGCGCTGGTGCCCGCCTGGGGCGGCGCGTCCGACCTCTGGAACAGCTACCTGCAGGCATTTCATCCGAGCGGGATCGGCTCGGTCACGTCGGCGCCGCCGTATCTGGCAGCGATCGCGGCGCTGGCTACACTGCTCGGCGGTAAGCCCTGGCTGGCGATCGACGTGATCTTGCTCGGCTGTGTGCCGCTCGCCGGGATGACTGCCATGCTTGCCGTCCGGCGGGTCACCAGCCTGGCGATAGTCCGGGTCTGGGCGGCGTTGTCGTACGCGCTGCTGCCGGTCGCGATGGGCGTGGTCGCCGCAGGGCGGTTCGGCACAGCTGCCGCCTTCGTGCTGCTGCCGGTCATCGCGCTGCTGGCAGGCCGGATCTTCACGGCGCCCAGGCAGCAGGCCAGGCGCGCGGCGTGGGCGGCCGGCCTGCTCGTCGCGATCGGGGCCATGTTCGTGCCGCTGCTCTGGCTGGTGGCGGCGCTCGCCTGTGCGCTCGCGGCGCTCGCCTGGCGCAATACCCGCCGGGGCCTGCTTGGCAACCTCGCCATCGTCGGACTGACCGCGCCGGTCCTGCTGCTGCCCTGGATGCTGGCGCTGATATCTCATCCGGCGCAGCTTCTGCTCGAGGCCGGCGTGCAGCAGCCCGGTACCGCCACCGCGGGCATCGCGGCCCGGTCGCTGCTGCTGCTCAGCCCTGGCGGCCCCGGCCTGCCCCCGTTCTGGGTGACTGGCGGTCTCCTGCTAGCGGCGTTTGCCGCGCTGCTCGCCGGCCGGCAGCGCAAGCTGATCATGGTTGGCTGGGGCGTCGCGATGTCCGGGCTGCTGCTCGCGATCGTGGTCAGCCGCCTGACGGTGCGGCCATCCGGGGGTAGCCCGCCGGTCGCGGTGTGGGCCGGGCTGCCACTGGCGATGGCCGCGGTTGGCCTGCTGCTCGCGGCCGCGGCCGGGTCCGACTCGCTGGCCCGGATGCTGGCCGGCCGCAAAGGCTGGCGCGGCCTGGTTGGCGGGCGCAGCGCGTGGGCCGCCCTGATCGCGCTCACCGCCATCTCGGCGCCGCTGCTGGCCGCGGCCTGGTGGCTCAGCACGGGTGTGAGCGGCCCGGTGCGGCCGGTGACTACCCAGCTTGTGCCAGAGCTTGTGGCGATGGCCGATGGCCAGAGCCGCCAGGTGCGGACGCTCGTGCTGCACGTCACCGGCGGTCATGCCGCCTATCTGCTGCTGCGCGGGCCGAGCCCGACGCTCGCCGATGTCGCGCTGAGCCCTCCGGCCGACGCGCAGCGAGCGCTCGGCGCGGCCGTGGCCGCGCTGATAGCGCCGGCTGGCGGCAGCGCCGTGAACCAGAGCCAGCTGCTCGCGGACTTCGATATCGGCTACGTGCTCGTGCAGGCGCCGGTGGATCCGCAGCTTGCGCACGTCCTGGACGATGTGGCCGGGCTGCGCCCGTACAGCACGACATCGAAGTATGACCTGTGGCAGCTTGACACCCCTCCGGCACGGGCGACCGTGGTCGAGCCGTCCGGCACGGTAGTGCCGATCTCGTCCGGCCCGGTCAGCGTGTCGGGAGCGGCGGTGCCCGCCGCCGGGGGAACGCTGATGCTCGCGGAGCCGGCCGGCGGCTGGAGCGCGTCACTCAACGGCCGGTCGCTGGCTACGGTCCGGTCACCCGCAGGCGGCTGGGCGCAGGCGTTCAGGCTGCCCGCCGGCGGCGGCACGCTGGACATCAGCCACTCCGGGCTCGGCCACGATCTGGCCATGGCGCTCCAGGCGCTGGCCCTGCTCGTGATCGTCGGTCTCGCCCTGCCGGGCGTCCGTACCGCCGAGCCTGAGGGACAGCACGCTGGCGCCGGCCAGGATCCGGACGTGCGGGCCGGCGCCGGCCGGGGCCTGGCGGCCCACGCCGCCGCGGCGGACGATGCTGGCGAAGCCGCGGACGACAATGCCGGGCGCGTAGGCAGGCTGGCCGGCCGCGCGGCGCCCGGCCAGTCGCGGCGCGGCGCCGGGCGCGACCGCGTCGGCCAAGGTAAGACCGGCCAGAGCAGAAGGAAGCGCGGAAAGACCCGACGCGGCAAGGTGAGCCGCGACAAGACCGCCGCATTGCCGTCGCCCCGCGGCCGGTCGGCAGCGGCATCGGCCAGGTCCGCGGGCCCGCCGGCTGCTGCGGCTCCGGTCGCTACGGGCCCGCGCGGAGCGCGGCTGGCCGACGCGTGGCCCTATGCCGCCGGTGACGATCTGGACGAGCAGCGGTCCGGGCCGCCATCCGGGCAGTGGGCGCGCCGAGATGACGGGGACCTGGCTGCCAGCGAGCGGTCCGGCGCCTGGCCATACCGGGATAGCGCTGAGCGGTCTGGCACGAGCCATGACCGGGCCGGGGACGATCTTGGCGAGCGGCGGCCGGGGCATCGCGATGATTATCCGTCGGGGCAGTGGCCGCGTCGGGGCGGCGAGGGTCGGATCGCGCTTGAGCGGTCCGGTGCGAGCCTGGATCGGGCCGGTGATGACCTGGACGAGCAGCGGACCGGGCCGCCGTCGGGGCAGTGGCCGCGTCGGGGCGGCGAGGACTCCAATGCTGGCGAGCGATCCGGCGGGTGGCCTTATCGCGACGCTGGCGACGAGCTAGGCGCCGATCCGCGTGCGGCACTGCCTGGCAGGTCGCCGTCTGGTCGGCTGCCTTCTGGCGGGTGGCCAGATGCTTCCGGCGAGGAGCTGGGTGCCGGGCTGCGGGCTGGCATGTCCGCCAGGTCGCCTTCGGGCTGGGTGCCGCCGGCTGGCAGGCCGTATCACAGCGACGACGATCTTGCCGTCGATGACCGTTCCGCACGGTCAGGAGCACCGGCCGGGGCGCGGCCGGAGACAGGCGATCGAGGTCTAGGCGCCGGCCGGGACGACGATCAGGATCGCCTGCCAGCACGGGTTCCGCAGGAGCGGCCGGCCAGCCCCCAGCGGGCCGGCTGGCGGCTCGGCGCCGGACGCGGCACCCGCGCGGCGGGTTCAGAGCGGATGCAGTCGCGGTCCGCGGATGCCGGCCGGCGGCAGGACCGCGAGCGCCCCGGGCGTTCCTCCGCGGCCGACGATATCGGCCGGTCATCCGGTCCGGATCTGCCAGACAGCTCGAGCACCGCCAGATGGAGTGCCGGCCGCTCGGCCGCGGCAAGGGCCGGCCGCCCCTGGGGGCGGCACGGCGGCGGCCACGCCGGCGGCTGGGACGGCGACCAGCCAGACCGGCCGGGCAGCGACCGCATGGACCAGCGCGACGGCTCAGACGCTCGCGATGGCGGCTGGCTGAACCGGCGCGGCGCTGGCAGGCCCGACCCTGACCGCCAGGACAGATGGGACAGCCCTGATGTCGGCGCTGGCGGCCATCCGGACCGGCCGGACAGCGGTCGGCGGCCCGGCAGCGAGCCGGATAGCGGCGAGCATGACCGGTGGGGCAGCCCGGATGTCCGTGGCGGCGGCCGTCCGGACCGGTGGGAGACTGGCCGGCGACCCGGCGGCGGGCCGGATAGCGGCGGGCATGACCGGTGGGATAGCTCGGATGTCCGTGGCGGC
>DATNIU010000107.1:0-8680 GCA_035604275.1 Streptosporangiaceae bacterium
CATCGAGTTCGAGGACTCCCCGGACACCATCAGGGCGCTGGTCGCGATCGACACGCACTACATCGCCCGGGCCCAGGCCGAGGCCTGCCTGCGCGAGATGGAAACGATCGCGGTAGCCGCCGCCTTCGACCCAGACGCCCCGGCCGGCCTCTAGCAGGACTTCACCGGATGGCCTGCGCGGGAACGGCGGGCTGGGTGTCGTGCGGGACCATGCGGTGAGGGCATGCGCCGCCGCTGAAGCGGCCGGGGACCCCCGCAGTTGTTACGGGTCCGGTCGCTCGGGACAATGGTTCGATGGCAGCGCAGACCGGTCCGCATCGGTGGTCGGCGAGTGATCGCGACGACGGCAGCACCGGCGAGTTCCGCGGTGCGAGCTTCACGGGGGCCGACTTCGTCGGCGCGACGTTCCGCGACTGCGACATGCGCAAGGTCAAGATCACCGGCTCGTGGCTCGTCGACGTCCGGGTGTCCGGATTCGTCGGCAACCTCGTCGTCAACGACGTCGACGTCACCGCGTTCGTGGAGGCCGAGCTCGATCGGCGGCACCCCGAGCGCGTGCAGCTACGGCAGATGCGGACGGCCGGCGACTACCGCGCGATGTGGGACACGATCGAGCGACTCTGGTCGGAGGCGGTCGGCCGCGCCGAGCGGCTGCCCGAGTCGGCTCGCCAGGTTCGGGTCGATGACGAGTGGTCCTTCGTCGAGACGCTTCGCCATCTCGTCTTCGCCACCGACGCATGGGCGAGCCGCACGATTCTCGACGAGCCGGTGCCCTATCACCGGCTCGGCCTCACCCAGACCTCCTATTCGCCCGCGGACGCGGCGGCCCTCGGCATTGATCTCGACGCGCGTCCGTCGTTCGCGGAGGTGATGACGGTACGGGCCGGCCGGACGGCTCTGGTGCGCGGCATCGTCGACGGTCTCACTGACGCCGGGCTCGGGCGGATCTGCGGCCGTGCGCCCGCGCCCGGCTATCCCGAGGAATCGCGCTCGGTCGGCAGCTGCCTGCGCGTGGTAATGAACGAGGAGTGCGCGCACCACCGTTACGCGGTGCGCGACCTAGCGGCACTGGAAGCGCGCTAGTGCCCGGGTGCACATTAGCCGTCCCACGGGCGGACGACGAAAGGGCATCGGGACGACGAACGGGACGCGGCCGGAATCTCATCCAGCAGGTCTTCGATGAATAGAAGATAGCGGATTGAGGCCCTAGCCGCGATCGGCCGTCACGTCTGCATGGGCAGCAAGGGTAACGGGCCCGCGGATACGTACCTGAGTTGTACGCATCCGGACGTGGCGATTAAGCATTGCCTTCCCGGACCGGACATGCCACGTTGGTGGCATCCACGGAAGAACCCGGGCCCGAGCCGCCTGCCTCGGACGGCCCGCCGGGCCCGCTGCGGGAGCGTCACCTGAGCCGAGGAGCCGGCGGTCCGGCGCGGGTGCATTGCTGGCCTCAACATCTCATTGGCTGGTGATCCATGAATAACGCGGCAGAACCGACGATCAGCGTCGTCGTACCGGTGTACAACGCCATGCCGTATCTGGGTACCTGCCTGGCGTCTGTGATGGAGCAGTCGATCGGGCGGGAACGGATAGAGGTGGTGGCGGTCGACGACGGGTCGATCGATGGGTCGGGTGATCAGCTGGATCTGCTTGCCGGGTGCTGGGATGGCTTGCGGGTGGTTCATCAGGAGCGTGCGGGCGGACCGAGCCGGGCGCGTAACATCGGGCTCGATATGGCGGTCGGCCGGTATGTATTCTTTCTGGATGCCGATGATTATACCTGCGCCGCAGGTCAATGGCATCCGCCAGGAGATCGCAGGCCTCGGTCAGCATCGCGTCGCTCGTCACCGCTCCATGATGGCCGCTCAGGAAGCTGTTCCGCAGCGCGCAGCGGAGCGAGCCGCCCGCGGCACCCGGGCCGCGCGGTTATCGCCGGCCTGCCATCGCGCCTGGCTGTATGCCCTTTTCCAGCTGCTCAGCGGCCGCCCGGTAGTAGTAGAACGCGCTGATGCAGCTCTGCATATCCCTGATATTGGCGCCGCAGAACGCGGCTCGGGTGTCTTTGACCTGAAGGCTGACGGCGAACGAGAGCACCGCGATTCCCGCCAGCATCGCCGAGACCATCAGCAGCTGGGACGTGAACACGAACTGATGGCCGACGATGGTCCGCTTCCATAGCACGTTGGTGTGCATCAGGCCCATGAGATGGGCCTGTATCGATCCGTCGAACGCGAGCAGGCCGAAAGCCATGAGCGCGATCGCCGTCAGGAAGCCAACGGCCAGGAAGTTACCGATCATCAGGGCGACATAGATGCCCTTGGCATTCCATGCCTGCCCGCGCCCTAGCCCTCGGCAGTCGGGCACGAAGCCAGCCTGTGCCCAGAATGCGGCCGGCGTGTCCTGTGCGAGCTCCCGGACATCGCGCCTTCGCGGCAGGATCTCGCCGATCAGCCCGCCGCCCCGTGGCGCCGAGCCAGCGAAGAAGAATATGAGGCTTACCACAAGCAGGAGCACCAGAAGTGAGATCACGCGCCAGATGGCCTCGCTTCCGAATATCTGCCAGGCGTCACTGGTCAGGAACAGGAAGATGATGACCGCCAGCATCGCCGGGGCCGTGCGGAGCGCCTCCACGGTGGTCCCGGTCAGCGCATGCCACATCGACTTGCGGATCAGCGTCGGCAGATGCCCGAGAACCGCCGAGAGATTAGCGCTTACCTCCCGGAGCGCTTTCAGGAACGGCAGCCTCGGCCCGCCCGGCCGCGGGTCGCCGTCGAGCCTGAGCACCGCCGCCTTGTACTGGATCTTGTAATACCCGAAGGTGAGCGCGAGGAAGCCGCGTGCCTGGAGATATGACACGACTGAGTCCATCGTTACCTGGTGCACCGCGCTCATACATGCGTCTGCCAGCTGCCCGGCCGGCCAGCTCGGGTCGGCGTCGGCCTGCTGAGCTGCCCATCCGTCAGTGTCGGCGGCCAGCGAGCCGGCGATCTGGGTCCCGATTGCCGCGCGCAGGTCGTCGGCGCCCTGGCCGGAGCGGTCCGGGTGAAGCCCGCCTGGCGCTGCGAAGCATTCCCGCAGCCGCTGCGCGAACTGCGCCTGGGACGCGGCCCGGGCGATGACCGGGCCGACCGCCGATGCCAGCGCCGCCCGCAGAGCGCTCTTGCCTGCCGCCAGAGCGTGCTCGCCGGCCCGCGCAGCGCGCCGGCCGGCCCGCGAAACTCCCCTGCCGTGCGGCGGCTCGGGCGGGCCGGCCTGCTGGCGCAGCAGCGGAAGGTTCCGCTGCCGGGCGGCATCGACGATCCAGTCGGCCATGGCGCTCGCGTAGTCGTCGTCGGTCATCGGCGCAGTCTCCCGGTATCGGCGCAGTCCTCCGGGCAGTCGCGTGCCAGGAAAGGGCGGAAGCTGACGCTCAGTATGACGGATGCTCTCTTTGCGTGACGAGCATCCGGAATGACGTGCCGAGGCCGGCCTGGGCGATGCCGACGGCCCAGATAGCTACCCGGTCCCGGCACGGCCGGCCGCTAATCTGGGCCGGTGCGGATAGCGACCTGGAACGTGAACTCGGTCAAGCAGCGGGTGCCGCGGCTGCTGCCTTGGCTGGATCAGCGGCAGCCCGACGTGGTCTGCCTGCAGGAGACCAAGCTCGCCGATGCGGCGTTCACCGAACTGCTCGGCGCGGACCTTGAGCAGCGGGGCTATGCGATCGCGCTGTACGGCGAGCCACGGTGGAACGGGGTGGCCATCTTGTCCAGGGCCGGGCTGGCCGATGTCGTCGCCGGAATCGCCGGTGCGCCCGGCTTTCCGCTGCCTGAAGCCCGGGCAGTGTCAGCGACCTGCGGCGGGATCCGGGTGCACTCGGTCTACGTTCCGAACGGCCGAGAGCCGGATTCCGAGCATTACCACTACAAGCTCGCCTGGCTGGCGGCGCTGCGCGAGACGATCGCGGCGGGTCCGGAGGCCGCGATCGTGTGCGGGGACATGAACATCGCGCCGACCGACGCCGACGTGTTCGACCCGGACGCCTACATCGGCCAGACCCATGTCACCGCGCCAGAGCGGGCGGCGCTGGCCGAGCTTCAGGCGCTCGGCCTGCGCGACGTGGTGCGGGACCGGTGGCCGGCCGAGCGGGTGTTCACCTACTGGGACTACCGGGCCGGCATGTTCCACCAGGATCTCGGGATGCGGATCGACCTGCTGCTCGCCACGGCCCCGGTGGCGGACCGGGTCCGCGCCGCGTGGGTCGACCGGCAGGCACGAAAGGGCACCGGGCCGAGCGACCACGCTCCCGTGATCGTGGACCTGGATCAGGCGCTGGACGGCGACATCGGGCCGGTCGTGCCGCCGCCGTCAGCGGCGCCGGTGAGGCGCGGCTCGGTCAGGCTGCCGCAGGCGCCTTGACGCCCTCGTCGCGGCCGGTGAGGTCGGCCATGGCGATCCTGGCGGCCCAGGTCGCGGCCGCCAGCGATGCCCGGGCGCTGGTCAGGCGCTCGATCGAGCTCGTGCGGCGATCAGCGGTCGATCCGCCGGGACAGGGGCCATTCACTGGCCCGGGTTACTATGACGCAATGTACGTCGAGAGCCATCCGGGATCAGCTGCCGACTCGAATGCCGCACAGACGATCGGGCAAAGCGCGGCCGGAAGCGCTCATCCGGAGCTCGCGCTGCTTGAAGATGTCGCGCTGACGATCGAAGCCAGCCTGATCGCCGATCCGCTCGGCGATCAGGACCAGGTGGACGATCTGGACCAGGTGGACTACGACGTCGAGCCTTCCGATGGCCGGGCCGCCCGCTCGCACCGCACCCGCCGGGCGATCATCGACGCGATGCGTGCGCTGCACGCCGAGGGCGACCTGCGCCCGACCGCCCTGCGGATCGCCGAGCGCGCGGGGGTCTCCCTGCGCACCATCTGGCAGCAGTTCCCGGACCGGGAGGCGCTGCTGATCGAGGCGCTCCGCCGGGACCGGGAGATCCTCCGGTCGCTGGTGGAGACGATCGACCCGGATCAGCCGCTGGTCACCCGGATCGAGTGCTTCGTCGGCCAGCGGGCCAGGATTCTCGAAGAGATGACCCCGACCTGGCGGGCTGCGCGGTGCCAGACACCGTTCTCTTACCAGCTGCGGCTCAACCGGGGGCGGAAGACCGCGGGGGGGCGGGTCGAGCTGGAACTGCTGTTCGCCGCCGAGCTCAGCCAACTGGCGGCTCCGCAGCGGCAGCAGCTCACCGACGCGCTGCACGCGATCACGATCTGGGCATTCTGGGAGTCGTTGCGTACCGACCTGAACCTCAGCCCGCTGCAGGCGCGCGAGCTGCTGCGTAGCACCTTCACGGCACTGCTCGCGCAAGCCGGGCTCCGGTAGCCGGCCAGAGGCGTTCCGGCCGGTCGACCGCAATCGTTACGCAATGGACAGACCATTGATCTTGCATCCATAGTGCAGATATCGTGACCTCATCGCCTGGGCTGCCGGGCGTATCACCGACGACTTTGGTGTGAGGTCCGCATGAGTGTGACCGCAGACGAACTGGTATCTGGCCGCCGCAGCGGGGCAGCGTGGCTGTGGCGCAGGGAACTCGATTCGTACCCAGATACTAGGCCACGGATCCTGTACCTGGCTATCACGGTGCTCGCCACCATCACGCTGTACTACGAGCTGTACGTTGGCGGCTCGGTATCCACGCTGATCCTGGTCAACCTGCACATGAGCTTCACGTTCTTCGTGGTGACCCTGGCCTTCGGGAACCTGATCGGGGCGTTCGGCTCGCTGTTCGCCGGGCTCACCGACCGGTTCGGCCGGGCCAACCTGGTGGTCTTCGGGCTGTTCTTCACCGGGATCTTCGTGGCGTTCGTGCTTCCCGCGGCGACCAGCAAGTGGGTCTTCACGATCGAGGGCTTCGTCGTCGGTGTGGTCGAGGGCATCTGCCTGGTAGCGACCCCGGCGCTGATCCGCGACTTCTCCCCGCAGGTCGGCCGGGCGACCGCGATGGGCTTCTGGACCAGCGGCCCGGTGCTCGGCAGCCTGATCGTGGCCGTGGTCGGCAGTGCCACCATCCCCGCGGTCGTCAATGACCCGCGGTTCTGGACCCACGAGTACCGTATCTGCGGCATCGCCGGCATCGTCGTGTTCGTGATCGCCCTGGTCGGCCTGCGGGAGCTGTCGCCGCGGCTGCGCGACCAGCTGATGGTGACCCTGCACGACCGGGCGCTGATCGAGGCCAGGGCGAAGGGCATCGACATCGAGGCGGCGCTCCGGCACCCGTTCCGCCAGCTGCTCAAGCCCGACATCGTCGTCTCCGCCGTCGCCGTGTCGCTCATGCTGCTGATCTACTACACCGCCGTGGGCTTCGGCGTGATCTACTTCACCACGGTCTTCGGCTTCTCGCTAAAGGACGCCAACGGGCTCGGCAACTGGAACTGGGGCTTCAACGTCCTGGCGGTGATCCTGATCGGGGTGGTCTCCGACCGGTTCCGGGTACGGAAGCCCTTCATGGTGATCGGCGGGACCGGCGCCGCCGTGATGGTCGTGGTGTACCTCATGCAGGCCGGGCATCACCCCAGCTACTACACGCTCGCGATCATCCTGGCGCTGCTGTCGTTCACCCTCGGGGTGGCATACACGCCGTGGATGGCCAGCTTCACCGAGACCGTGGAGGCGCGCAACCCGGCGCTGACCGCTACCGGGCTGGCGATCTGGGGCTGGATCATCCGGGTGGTCGTGTTCGCGGCCTTCCTGATCATCCCGCACGTGATCAACGCGGTCACGCCGCTGGTCGACTACGGGACCACCGTGTCGACGTACGCGACCCAGTACAAGAGCGATATCGCGTTCGCGCAGAGCCACAAGGCGATCGTCGCTATCGCCCAGAAAGACGGCTACCTGATCACCCAGGCCAAGATCCTGGCACCAGAGCTGAACGTGATCCAGACTCACGCGGTGCTCTTCGCACAGCTCGGCGCGCTCCAGACCGCCCATAAGCCGATCCCGCCGAAGCTGGCCGGCGAGGCGGTGACCGCTGCGGGCGGTGGCCAGAAGGGCATAGCGATGCTGGCGCGGATCCAGCTCAACGGCTCGACCATTACCAAGATCATCGCTGCCGCCCCGGCGCTTCAGTCGCTGGCGCCGTTCGCGGCCCAGCTGACGGCCCTGCAGCGCGCGGCGCCGGCGTTGACGTACCTGGGGGCGCATGCAGCCGCAGTGCAGGCTGCTGCGGCGGCCCAGTTCAACCAGTGGAAGCACTGGTACTGGGTGTGCTTCGGCGGGATCATCTTCTTCCTGTTCAGCATCCCGCTGCTGCGGGGCCGCTGGAAGCCGTCCGATGCGCGCAGGGACGAGGAAGAGCACGAGGCCATGGTGGACGCCGAGCTCGCGGCGCTGCACGCCTGACCTCGGCCGGACCCCGACGCACGACCGCCGCCATCCCCGGCGTGCCGTGCTCAGCCATCCGCGCCCGTGCTCGCCTGGCGTCCGGTGCGGCCGCCCGCGAGCTGCCGTGCCATCCTGGGCAGCCAGCGGATCCGGCTGCGGGGAGGTCAGTTATCGATGCCCGACGACGTACTTTCACTTGCCGACCGGCTCTGGCGAGGCGAGATATCGACCAGTGAGTTTCACCCGGTCGGTCATCTCGGCGGACTCACCGAGATCTGCGACGGCGTCGCGTTCGTCCCGTCCTTCGCCAACGTGTCTGCCATCAGCACCGAGGACGGACTGGTGCTCGTCGATACCGGCAGCTCGTTCGTGGCCGAGGACGTGCACAGCGAACTGCGACGGTGGAGCGGCCAGCGGCTGAATACCGCCGTGTACTCCCACGGTCACATTGACCATGTCTTCGGCGTCGGCGTCTGGGAGGCCGAGTCGGCCGATCGCGGCTGGCCCGCGCCCGAGGTCGTCGCGCACGAGGCGCTGCCGCGCCGCTTCGACCGGTACGTCATGACCGCCGGCTACAACGAGGTGATCAACCAGCGCCAGTTCGGGGTGCGCGACCTGCGCTGGCCCACGCGGTACCGGTACCCGGACCGGACCTATGCCGACGAGCTGAGCCTGGATGTGGGCGGCAGCGGATTCCTGCTCCGGCACGAGAAGGGCGAGACCGACGATCACACGGTCACCTGGCTGGCCGATTCGAGGGTGCTGTGCTGCGGCGACCTGTTCATCTGGGCGTCGCCCAACGCGGGCAACCCGCAGAAGGTCCAGCGGTACCCGAGGGAGTGGGCCGGCGCACTGCGCCGGATGGTCGAGCTGAGGCCGGACTTCCTGCTGCCGGGTCACGGGCTGCCGGTGATCGGCTCTGACCGGATCACCCAGGCGCTGACCGACACGGCGGACCTGCTTGACTCGCTGGTCGGCCAGACGCTCGCGATCATGAACGCTGGCGGCCGGCTCGACGACGCGATCCACGGCGTCGTCCCGCCGGCTGACCTGATGGAGCGGCCTTACCTGCGGCCGGTCTACGACGAGCCCGAGTTCATCGTCCGGACGATCTGGCGGCTGTACGGCGGCTGGTGGGACGGCAACCCGGCCAGCCTGAAGCCGGCCCCGGAGCGAGCGCTCGCCGCAGAGCTCGCTGCCCTGGCCGGCGGCCCGCGCGTGCTGGCCGACCGGGCCCTGGCACTGGCCGGGCTGGCAGGGGCGCCGACAGGCCCGGCAGGGGCGTCGGCAGGCAAGGCTGGGGCGCTGGCCGACCA
>DATNIU010000108.1:0-38773 GCA_035604275.1 Streptosporangiaceae bacterium
TGGTCATCGACTGTGCCGACCCGGACCGGCTGGCTCGGTTCTGGGCCGCCGCGCTGGGCTATGAGCTCGCGCCGGCCCCGGCTGGATTCGCTACCTGGAACGACTTCTACCGCGAGCTGGGGGTGCCCGAGGAGGAGCTGGTCGACGGGGCGGACAGGATCAGCGACCCGGAGGGCCACGGGCCGAGCATCTGGTTCCATGTCGTCCCAGATGCCAAGGCGGTCAAGAACCGGCTGCACCTCGACATCCACGCCAGTGGCGAGCGGACGGACGCGATCTAGACTCGCAGGAAGCGAGTCGACGCGGAGGCCAGCCGGCTGGCCGGCCTGGGCGCCACCATCACTGGCGCATTGTCCGAGGAAGGGCTGGACCACTACGCGGTCGGGATGAAGGACCCGGAAGGCAACGAGTTCGATATCAACTGACCGCAGCAGCCGAGGCTCGAATCGCGTAAAGGTTAAGAGCGCTAGCAAAGCAGGTGGCCGAACAGGTCGACCGGGGTTCGCGCCCTGGGCACTTGCCGGCGGGCGGCGGAACGGCTAACGATAGGGTCGTTGGTCCCAGGCAAGGAGCCTTTCGGTGCGCGGGAGTCACGCGGCCTTACCCAGCGAACGCCGAAGGCTGGCCGCCGGGCCATCGGGCCAGGCCGGCCTCCCGATCCAGACGTCCGCCGAGCAGGCAAGCCGGTCAGACTGGCGGGGCGGGGTCATACTGGATGCCGCGACGTACCTCGCGAGCGCGGTCTACCGTGGCGAGCCGAGCGACCAGATGCAGGGCCATGTCGATTCCCGCGGAGATGCCGGCCGCCGTGATGATATCCCCGTCGTCGACGAATCGCTCGCCGGCCCGGACGTCGATAGTGGGATCGAGCTCGGCGAGCAGGTCCAGCGACGCCCAGTGAGTCGTTGCCGGGCGGCCGCGGAGCAAGCCGGCCGCGGCGTAGACCAGCGAGCCGGTGCACACGCTGGCCATCAGCGGGACGGTGGCGCGCTGGCGGCGGACCCAGTCCAGCTGCCGGGCATCGGTCAGCTGCGGCCGGGTGCCCACTCCGCCCGGGTACAGCAGCACGTCCAGAGGCGGTGCGCTGGCGAAGGAGTGGTGTGCCTGCACGGCCAGGCCCTTGGCGCAGTGCACCAGGCCGCCCTGCGCTGCCAGGCAGGACACCGCGTGGCCGTCCTGCGGGTAAGTGCGGGTCCAGTAGGACAGCACCTCCCAGGGGCCGACCGCATCGAGTTCCTCGACATCGGGGAAGAGCACGATCCCGATCTGCTTCACAGGTTCCTGGGGCACCCGGCCATCCAAGCACGAAGCGCTCGCTCGCCGCGGCGCGCGGCACGTCCTGGCGGCCGCCTGGCGAACGGGAACAGGCCGTAATCGGCAGAGAGCGGCCCCGTTCGTCTGCTGGGATCGGCGGCCCTGGTCATCGCGGAGCCGCGGTGCAGCGCCGGTCGCGCGCGACCGGGCCCGGTGAGGCCGCGCTCACCGGGAGCTTCGCCGAGTCGTGGGCGTGGCTGGTCCATGCCGGAGTCGCGTTGCCGCCCCGGCCAGGCGGCGCACAGGCGCCGCCTGGCGGGCAGAGCGGGCTCAGCCGCCGGTGGCCGCGAGCCAGAAGCCTGGCCCGGTGACGAACACGATCGGCGCTATGCACGGGCTGGGCAGGTTCACGCTGGCGCTGATGGTGGAGTCCCCGGCGGAGTTGGCCACGAAGTCGCCGGTGGCGACGTTGACGATGGTCGCCGAGTCGCCGGGCCCGATGCTCTGGCAGCTGACGACGGCCCGGAAGTCCGGGAGCGGGTTGGTGCCCTGGAGCGCGACCGGGACGGGGGTCTGGTCGGCCAGAACCAGGCCCCGCACTCGGACGACGAGATGGCCGGTGCTGTCGAGGGAGCCCCTGGCGGATCTGATGATCCACGGCAGGCCGCCGCCCGGTATGGCGCGGAGCGGGTTAGCGGTGCCGACGTACGGACCGGTGACCGGGGCCATCGTGTGGAACCTGAGGACCGAGGACGCCTCGTGGTCAGCGGCACGGTGGCCGGTCGAGGCAACGGCGACACCTTGCACCGCCGCCGCGGTCAGCAGGGCCGCGCTGCTGACGGTGACCAGCAGCCATCCGGACTTGCGCATTTTTCACACCTCTTCGTCTGGGGCGGTGGCAGGAAGCCGCGCGCCATCGTCGGTTGACGCATCTACCGTTCACACGGCCCCGCGGCCCGATCTGGTTCGCTACCGCCCGCGAAACCTCCGCGCGTGCAGCGTCACCGCTAGCCGCCCGGCCCCGATCATGATCTGCGCAGCGAAGGTGGCACGCTCGCGCCGGGTGGGGAGCGTGTGCAGCTCGGCCAGCCATTCCTGGCGCCAGCGGGCCCGGTCCGAGGCTGGCAGCAGCGCTGCCGTGGCATACAGCATGCGGCTTGCGACCGCCGGCCGCCGGTGCTGCCGCAGCGTGGCCGAGGCAAGGCTGGCCAGCTCTGCGCCGATCGTGTCGGCGCCGAGCGCACGGGCCAGCGGAACCTGTACTTCCAGCGTCTGCCGTGACTTCTCCGCCTGTCTGGCCGGCGGCAGGTGGCGGAGCGTGCGCATGTTATGCAGCCGGTCCGCGACCTTGATCAGCAGAACCCTGCCGTCGCCGGGCAGGACACCGCCGGCGGCGGCCGCCCAGTCGCCTGCGACGGCGTCTGGCGCCCTGGTCCCGTTCACGAGGTCAGCGATCTCGGTGCCGAACTCGCTCCGCAGCACGGCAGTGCTGCAGGCGGTGCCGTCAAGGACGTCGTGGAGCAGGGCCGCGCACAAGGTCGGATCGTCGGCGCCCAGGCCGGCCAGGATCGTGGCCACGGCGACCGGATGGGTGATGTACGGGTCGCCGCTCTTGCGCCGCTGGCTCCGGTGCCAGTGCTCGGCAGCCTGGTACGCCCGGATGATGAGCTGAGCGTCGGTGCCCGGCCGGGCGTCTGCCGCGACGCGGAGCAGGCCGGCCAGCAGCTCGCCGTCTCCGGCGCTGGCCGCCGGGACGGATCGCCGGCTCACCTGGACATCCCTCGCGGATCCGGCCGCAGCAGGCCCGCCAGCGGCGCCGTCCGGGGACGGTATGCGCGCGCCAGAGCATCTCGTGCCCGCTCGGCGCCCTGGTCGGTCAGCCGGTAGTACCGCCGCCGCGGGCGGCCTGCCGCGACATGAGCCGCCGGATCCTCCCAGCTGCTGACCAGCCAGCCGAGGTGCTCCAGCCGCGCGACGATCGGGGGCGGCCGGCCAGGCAGATCTCCGCTTCGGCCGTCGTCGGGCTCAGTAGATGGTAAGGGTCCCGTCCTGGGAGATCGACCCTGCGAGCGGGTGCACGACCGGCCTGGCGTCCAGGCCGGCGCGCTGGGTGGCCGGGCCGATGACCTCACCGAACGCGGCGAAACTGGCCTCGTCCTCCCAGACGTCGATGACGGTGAAGCCTCCGTCGGTGCGGTAGCAGAGATGGCTGAGCCGCTTGGGCTGCTCGAGGATCGCGGGTCCGGCGTCGAAAACCTTGCGGTACCTGGCGATGTCCTGTCCTGGGAAGTCGAAGACGGCGACGATTGGCATGGCTGCTCCTCTCGGTGGGATCACCCGCGACCGGGCGATGTCTCGATCATTGGCCACTGCCGCGCCGCGCACATGGGTGCTGCGCCCCCATCCTGGGTGAGCGCGGGAAATCACAGCTGCCGGGCCTGCCCGATCAGGGCGGCCCGGTCGGCGACGTCAAGCTTCACAAGGAGGCTGGCGACGTGCTTCTCGACCGTCCGTGGCGACAAGTACAGGCGCGCGGCGATGTCCTTATTGGACAGGCGCTCCGCGACGAGCTCAAGGACCTCGGCTTCCCGTGCGGTGACGCCCCTCCGCAGGAGGTGGCCGGGCAGGTCCCGGTCGGCGCCTCGCCGGCGTGGCACGCTGGCGCCGGCCTGCCTGAGCAGTCCGCGGCACGCGGCGGCGATGCGATCCTGACCGCCGGAGACGAGCACCGCCTCGGCGTCGCGGAGCCAGCTGACCGGATCGCCCCACTGATCCCGGAGCGCGGCCTCGGCCAGCAGGCGCAGCCCGATGGCACGGAACAGCGGATGACGGCGTGCCGCCGGGTCAGCCGACGCCAGCGCGGTCACGGCGGCGTGCTCGTCAGATCGTGCCCCGGCCAGCGCGGCCTCCCCGTAGCCGAGCCACAGATCCGACCAGACCGCGCCTGGCGTGGCGGTGGCCCGCGCGGCGGCCAGATCGGCGCCGGTTGCCGTGCCCTCGGCCGCGAGGGTCAGCAGGAGCGGGCCGCGCGCCGTGTCGAGCACCGCGGCAGGCGCCTGCGCACGGATCGCCCGGCGGAAGGCGGCGAGCGCCGCGGCACGCTCCTCGCGCACCAGGGCGCACATCCCCCGCCCGACCCCCCACCTGAAGGCCGCCAGGTCCGGATCGTCCGGTGCGAGCGCTTCGGATCGGCGCAGCAGCGTCTCAAGCTGGCCGGAGCGCCCTCGCAGCCCGGCCGCGGCAGCCTCCACGGCGAGCGCCGCGGCGGCGAGCGGAGCCAGGCCGAGGCGCGTAGCCGTCTCCTGGGCGCCGCGAGCGGTCTCGGCGGCGGCGTCCAGCTCGCCGCGCATCGCGTGCAGGCTGGCGATATTGACCGAGACACCGACTGACACGTCGAGCGCACCGGCGCTCAGGGCCGCGTCCAGGGCGCGCTCCAGGCGGTGCCATCGGCAGCCGCCAGCATCTCGACAGTGCCGAGCTCGTTGAGCGCCCGCAGGCGCCAGCCGGCCAGCCCGCGGGAGTCGGCGACCGCCAGAGCCCGGCGCAGGGCCGCCGAGGCGTCCTCGAGCCGACGGCTGCGCGCGCACCTGGCCACGATGTCCAGCGCCTCGCAGACGAGCTCGGGCTGATCGGCCTGGCCCGCCTCGGCCACCGCCTGATGAGCCAGATGCTCGGCCTCGAGCCGCCGTTCACCGCCGCCCCGCTGGAGGGCCAGCCGCGCGGCCAGCACCAGCTGATCGGCGCCGGGCGCGGCACCGGCGGATCCGGCCGGCAGCTGGGCGAGCTGATCCGCGGCCTCGTCCGGCCGCCCGGCGGCCAGGCATGACCTGGCGAGCTGCTTGCGGACCTCCCGTTCAAGGTCCGGCCGGTGAGCGACATCGTCGAGCAGCCGCCCGCCGAGGTCGATCGCCTCATCAAGCGGGCCGCTCGCGCTCAGGTGCGCGAGCAGTCCGAGTTCCATCTCCAGGCGCGGTCCGCGGCTGGGCGCGGCGGCGACCGCGTTGCGCCATGAGCGCAGCGCGGTCGCCAGGGCGCCGGCCGCGTCCGCCGCGACGGCGGCGCGTTGCCAGGCCAGGGCCGCTCGCCGCCGGTCACCTGCCTCGGCCCACAATTCGGCCGCCCGGGTCGCGGCGTCCGGGCTTCCTGCCTCGTCGATCACCGCCGCCGCGCGGGCGGCCACCGCGGCACGATCGGCCGCGCTGCACGCGAGGACCGCGTCGCGGGTAAGGGCATGGCGGAAGGCGACGGCGCCCGGCGCCCCCTGGATCAGAAGCTGCGCCCCGAGCGCGGCAGCGATGGCCTCGCTCACCTCGGCGCCGGATGCGCCGCATACCACGGCAAGCTGCGCGGCGTCGACGTCCTCGCCGAGCATGGCCGCCGCGACGACGACCCGGCGGCTGGCGGCGGGCAGTCCCTCCAGGCGCTGGCGCACGAGCCGGTCGAACCGTTCCGATCCGCCTTGTCCGTATTCCAGCAGATCCTCGACCAGCAGCGGCAGCCCGCTGGCCGCGCGGTCCAGCAGCGACATGACGGAGGCCGACGGCAACGCATCAAGGCACGCCACGGCCATCTCGGCGACCTGTTCCTGACTCAGCGGCCGCAGCACGATGCTGCCGGTCCGGCCGATCAGCTCGGCGAGCTGACCGGGGCCTTCGCCGGTGCGAGCGGTCGCGACGACGCCGATCGCGGTGCCGGCCGCATGGTCGGCCAGGTAGTCGCACACGGCCAGCGTCTCGGCGTCCGCCCAGTGCATGTCCTCGAGCACCAGCAGCAGCCCCCTGCCGCCCGTGAGCCAGGATAGGACCCGGATCACCGACTCGCCGATCACCGCGGGGGACTCGCTCAGCACGACCTCGTCCCCGGTTCTCCAGTGCGGCACGAACCTGGCGACCGCCGGCCTGAACGCGCGCAGAGCCGCGGTGGCCGGCGGGCCGGTCTCGCCTGCCGCGGACAGCAGTGCCTCGGCGATCGGCCGGTACGGGGTCAGCGTGTCCGCCGCGGAGCAGCGGCCGGCGTGCACAGCCACTCCGGCGGACCCGGCGAAATCGGCCACTTCCGCGACCAGGCGTGACTTGCCGACCCCGGCCTCGCCTGACACCGTGACCCAGCCGCCCGCGCCTGCCCGCGATGCGTCAACCAGCGCGGTTAGTGCCGAGAACTCGCTATCGCGACCGACGACCACCGGGCACCGCACCTGAATACCATCCCACCCCGGCGGGCTGCGCCGCGAACTTCGCCTGGCGGGATCACCGGCGGACCCGCTGCGAATACCGGCCGGACACCGCGGCCGCCGAGCTGCTGATGCGGCGCGGCATCGGCTGGGCGTCGGACATCGGGCTGGCAGCGGCCGAGGTGCACGCGCTCTTCCGGATTCGTGAATGGGGCGAGCGGTAGCAAGGCCAGCGCCGGGCGGCGAAACTGGACCGGTGAGCCAGGAGCAGGAGACACCCGGTCGGGATCCGTACCTGTGGCTTGAGGAAGTGACCGGGCCGACGGCGCTCGACTGGGTCAGGGAGCGCAACGCCGAGACGGCCGGCCGGCTGGCCGGCGGCGCCAGGTTCGCGGAGCTGCGCACCGAGATCCGCCAGGTGCTCGACGCCAGCGACCGGATCCCGTTCGCCGGGCGGCTCGGCGGTTACCTGTACAACTTCTGGCAGGACGCGGACCATCCGCGGGGGCTGTGGCGGCGCACCACGCTGGAGCAGTACCGGCTGGCCACGCCCGAGTGGGACGTCCTGCTCGACGTTGACGCGCTGGCCAGCCAGGAGAACGAGAGCTGGGTCTGGGATGGCGTGACCTTGCTGCGGCCCGGCAGCTACCGCCTGGCGCTGGTGCGGCTGTCCCGTGGCGGGGCGGACGCGTGCGTCGTCCGCGAGTTCGACGTCCAGGAGCGGCGCTTCGTCGATGACGGGTTCCGGCTGCCCGAGGCCAAGAGCGATGTCGGCTGGATCGATGCCGACCGGATCTACGTGGCGACCGACTTCGGCCCCGGATCGCTTACCTCATCGGGCTATCCGCGGGTGGTGAAGGAGTGGCGCCGCGGCGCTCCGCTCTCCGAGGCGACGGTGGTGTACGAGGGGCAGCCGGAGGACGTGTCGGTCGGCGCGGACCACGATCCGACCGAGGGGTTCGAACGTGACTTCGTGGTGCGCGCCATCGACAACTACCACAGCCAGCGGTGGCTGCGCTCCGCCGACGGCGGGCTGGTCCGGCTGGAGACGCCCGACGACGCCATGGTCGGCGTTCATCGTGAGTGGCTGCTGATCGATACCAGGTCGCCCTGGACAGCCGGCGGCGTCAGCTACCCGGCCGGCGTGCTGCTGGCCATCCGGTTCGAGGCGTTCCTGGCCGGCGACCGGGAGCTGACCGTGCTGTTCGAGCCGGACCCGCACTCCTGCCTGCATGACTACGCCTGGACGCGCGGCCACCTGATCCTGTGCGTCCTGCGCGACGTGCGCAGTCAGCTGGCGGTGCTCACGCCGGCCGACGGCCGGTGGCGGCGCAGCGCCCTGACCGGCCCGGGAGAGTTCGCCGACACCGACATCGCGGACACCGATCCGTACGACAGCGACGAGTACATGCTGGCATCCGGCGGGTTCACCGAGCCTGACACGCTGCGCTACGGGCACATCGGCGGGGCGATGGAGGTGCTCAAGCAGGCGCCGGCTTTCTTCGACGCCACCGGGCTGTCGGTGCGCCAGTACTTCGCGACCTCGGCGGACGGCACGTCGGTGCCCTACTTCGTCGTGCGGCCGGATCACGCGGTCCGCGGCCCCACGCTGCTCACCGGGTACGGCGGCTTCGAGATGTCGCTCACCCCGGGCTACGACGGCGTGATCGGCCGGGGCTGGCTCGCTCGCGGCGGAACCTACGTGATGGCCAACCTCCGGGGAGGTGGCGAGTACGGGCCGGACTGGCACTCGTCCGCGACCAAGGAGCACCGGCACCGGGTGTACGAGGACTTCGCCGCCGTGGCGGCGGACCTGGTGACCAGGGGCGTCACCACGCCCGACCGGCTGGGCATCGAGGGCACGAGCAACGGCGGCCTGCTGACTGGCGTGATGCTGACCCGGTATCCGCGGCTGTTCGGCGCGATCGTCAGCCAGGTGCCGCTGCTGGACATGCGGCGTTACCACGAGCTGCTGGCCGGGGCGTCGTGGATGGCCGAGTACGGCGACCCGCGGGTGCCGGCCGAGTGGGACTACCTGCGGCCGTTCTCGCCATACCACAACGTGTCCGCCGGCCAGCCGTATCCGCCCGTGCTGCTCGTCACGTCCACCAGGGATGACCGCGTGCACCCCGGGCACGCCCGCAAGATGGCGGCGCTGCTGCGGGAGCATGGCTATGACGTCAGCTACTACGAGAGCATCGAGGGCGGACACGGTGCTGCCGCCGACAATGAGCAACTGGCCTTCAGGTTGGCGCTCGTGCTGGAATTCCTCTGGCAGAGGCTGACGAGCTGAGCGACCACGCGCCAGGACCAGGGGAATCCGCCCTGCTCAGGCTGCCGCTGCCCGGCTCAGGCCGGCGACGCACTCCCGCAGGAGCGCGGCTCGCCCGTCGTCGGCCGCGTATTCGGCGAGGGAAGCCGCCAGGGAGACCGCGCAGGCGCGGGCCGCCAGCTCTCGCTCGGCAGTCACCGGCCTGCCATAGGCGGACAGCAGCTCGGCTCGCGCTTCTCCGGCGAAGCCGAAGTAGGCGATCGACAGGTCCGCGGCCGGGTCGGCCAGGCAGAGGTCGCCCCAGTCGATGACTCCGGTCGCGGCGCCGTCACGGTCGACGAGCAGATGCCGCACGTGCAGGTCGCCGTGCGAGACCACCAGAGAACCGCTGCCTGACATGCCGTCTTTGCCAGGCGGGGCTCCGCCGGGTTCCGCCGCGCCGGCGACCATCGCCGCGGAATCCGCCGCCTGTCCGCCGCCATCGGCCTGGTCAATGGCCTGGTCAAGCAGGCGGCTCACGTCGCTGTCGGCCACCCAGCTCCCGTTCTCCGTGAGCCTGTCCAGGACCTCGCGGGCGCGGCGCGCCCGCACCGGGGGGCTGGCCCGCCGCATCGGGTCCACCGGCAGGCTGGCACCGTCCACCAGGGCGACCAGGCCCGGATCGTGCAGCACTCGCAGGAAACGGCCGACCGAGGCCGCCGCCCGGGCGCGCTCGGGGTCGGTCAGCCCCGAGTCGGCCAGTTCTCTGCCCGGCAGCAGCCTGGCGCCGAAGAATGGCCAGGGGTAGCGCGACGACGGCCGGCCGACGAATCGCGGATCCGGGATCGGCAGCGGCAGCACGGCTGCCAGCCGGGGCAGGACCGCGATCTCGCGCCGCACGCCCGGCACCGCGATCTCGCGGCGGGGAAACCTGAACAGCCACTTGCCGTCCACCACGTAGGCCGCGTTGTCCCAGCCGGTAGCGAGCAGCCTGACCCGCCGGGCGCCCAGAGCGGGGAACTGCTCCCTGATCAGGCCGGCCGCGAGCCGCGGGGTGATCTCCACCTCGGCTGTCCACTGCGACCCGGCAGGCAACCGGTCCCGCCCGCCGACCGCGGCGTCAGCGGTCATCTGTCAATCTTGGCCGGCGGCGTTCGGCGGGTTACTTCCAGCTGGTGCCGTTCCAGCGCAGGATCAGCGTCTTGCCGGAGCTGGTGGCGCCGACCGCCCAGGCGTTGCGGGCGGACGTGGCGGTCGCGCCGAACAGCGTGCCGCTTGGGCTGGCTGCCCGCTTCCACGACTTGCCGTTCCAGCGCTCGATCAGCGTCTGGCCGGTGCTGCTGGAGCCGACGACCCAGGCGTTGCGCGCTGACGTGGTGGTCACGGCGAACGGGTAGGGAAGGAAGCCGCGGATCTTCGGGCTCGGCACCTGCTTCCATGAGGCGCCGTTCCAGCGCAGAATCAGGTACCCGCCGCCGCTGCCGCCGAAGCCAGCCGCCCAGACGTTGCGGGCGGAGGTCGCGGACACGCTGCGCAGCCCGTTGCCGGGGGCGGGACTGCGCACCTGCTTCCACGTCGTGCCATTCCACCGCTCGATCAGGGCCTGGCCCTGGCTGCGGGCGCTGAAGGTGTCGCCGACCGCCCAGGCGCCGCTGGCGGATACCGCGGCCACCCCGGACAGGCCGCTCTGTGCCGGGCTCGGGCTCTTCACCCGCTTCCATACGGTGCCGTTCCAGTGCAGGATCAGCGTCTTGCTGACCGTGCCGGTGCCGTTGATGGCTGCGCCGACCGCCCAGGCGTTGCTAGCCGAGAACGCGGCCACGCCGCGAAGCATGCCGCCGACCGGGCTCGGGCTGGGCACCTGCTTCCACGCGGTGCCGTTCCACCGCTCGATCAGCGTCCTGGAACTGCTGCCGCAGGTGCCGGTGCAGCCGACCGCCCACGCCATCCGGGCGGAGACGGCAGCCACGGCGTTGAGGATGCCGGAGGCAGGGCTCAGGCTGAGCGCCCGCTGCCAGGCGGTGCCGTTCCAGTGCAGGATCAGCGTCTGAGGGCTGGAGAAGCTGCCGGCGGCCCCGACCGCCCAGGCATTGCCGGCGGACGTCGCGGCCACGCCGTTGAGCTGGCCGCTGATGCTCGGCGATGCCGACGGCCCGGTCCTGGCCGCGGCGGCCGCCGCCGGAACAACGGGAACGATCCCGGCAAGCGCCCCCGCCAGGAGCGGCGTGACGGCCAGGACGATGACGGAACGCGTGGCGAGCTTGGGCGTGCGCACCGGGCTGCCACCCCCCTCCTACAGTGGCCCCGGGCTCAGCCGGTCCCGTAGTCCGGACCGGCGGCCCGCTGGCAGCGGCGGAACAACCTCAGGCGGTGCCGGGCATCGCCTGCCGACTGATAGTGACAGTCCGCACACTCAAAGGCAAACTTGCGACGGGCAGACGGCCGGGCAGACGGCCGGGCAGACGCCGCGTTCTTAATCTGCCCGAAACCCACGCAGGCGGAGCGCTTCCTATACTCCGACTGATGCCGCTCATCGCCCCGCCACCTGGACCGCCGATCGCACGCCGCGAAAAGCGCGCGCTGGCTGCCATCGGAGTCGCGATCGTGGCCCTGTTCGCCGGCGTCGGCGCCTGGTCAGCGAGTGACTCGTGGCGCTCCCATGCCGGATGCGTGACGGTAACGTTCCCGAGCAGCACGGGCGGCGCGCTGGTGCACGAGTGCGGCGCCAGGGCGCAGGTCCTCTGCAGGCACGCGTTCCGCCACGATGACCGGCTGTCGTTGCTGACCCGGCCTCAGTGCCGTCAGGCTGGGCTGAGCTGACCCGCCGGTCAGTCCTCCAGCTCGACCTTGCCCTGCAGGTAATCCTCCCGGCTGATGTCGCCGTGCGCATAACGCAGCCGCAGGGCATCCCTGGCCTCCTGAAGGCCAGCGGACGCGACGCTGGTGACCTGGCGCGAGCCACCGTGCCGCCGGCTCAGAACTCGTGCTGCCCAGACCCCGCCGGTGACCACCAGCGCCGCCAGGGCAAGACCCAGCAGGCTCCACAGGACTATCCAGCCGCCCATCGCGCCTGACCCGCCAATCATTCCGCCCATGGCCTCTCGCCCCCTCACACTCCTGGAACAGCTCTCGACCCGGGCTGCGGCGTAGACCCAGGGCCGGCTGGCCCGGCCTGGCGCCGCACGGCGACGCGCCCCGGCATCACATCGTGACCCGGCCCATCGCCGCGTGTGCCCGTTAGCACTACCTCAGACTCGCCGACCACCGCCCGCGCCGCACAGGGACGCACGTCCCTGACGGTGCTGACCAACGACTCCGATCCCCGGACTCACCCGACGGCCCTGAGTCCGCGACCGGGCGAAAGTCGCTCATCGACGGCCGCCGGGTGCCCGCCGGGTGTGGGGCGTGCCCAGCTTCGGCGACCAGCCGGTCGACCGGGTCATCACGACCAGCCGGCCAGGTCCCGGTCAGGTGCTGGTCGACGTGCAGGACGCCGGGCGCGGAATCTACCGTGGCACGATCGGGGACACCGTGCGGCTCCAGGCGGGCAACGGCACGGTCCGCACGCTGACGGTCTCAGGCTCGGGCCGGTCGATGGCACTCGGCCAGGACACCCGGACCGGCCATCTGATCCTGTACGCCACCCAGGCAACCGTGCAGGAGCTTGGCGGGTTTCACGGCGTGAACTTCCTCGAGTTCCGGCTCCGCGACGCCAGCCAGCCGGCGGCGCACGCGACGGCCGCGGCTGGCCGCTCCTTCCTGGCCGCGCATCAGAACCGGACCGCGTTCGCCGGACTGCCCGTGATCCGGACGCCGGGTGACTGGCCGGGCAAGGGAACCTTCGACCAGGAAAGCAAGGTGCTGGTCATCCTGATCGTGCTCGCCGCGCTGTCCGCCGCGTTCCTGCTCGCCAACATGATCCGTACCATGATCGCCGAGCAGGCCGCCGAGATCGGCGTGATGCGAGCGGTCGGCGCCAGCGGCCATGATATCCGGCGCATCTACCTGCGCTCGGCAGCTCTCCTCGGCCTGCTGGGAGCGGTCATCGGGGTAGTCCTCGGGATCGGGCTCGCCTACCTGCTCGTGGGGCTGTTCGCGCGGCTGTTCTTCGGGGTCAGCCCGGGCTTCGCGATCGACTGGCCGATCGCCGCCGCCAGCGCACTGGCCGGCATCGCCGGCGCGGTGCTCACCGCGTGGCCCACGGTCCGGCGACCGCTGCGCACGCCCGTTCGGGAGGCGCTCGACAGCAAGGGCCTGGTATCCGGGTTCGGCGGCAGCCGGCTCGACCGCGCGCTGCTGCGCTCCGGCGGCCTGCCACCGCCGGTGCGCGTCGGGGTACGCAACGTCGCCCGCCAGAAGGGACGCAGCGCCACCACCATCGTGCAGATCGCTCTCGCCGTGGCCACCACGCTCGGCCTGGTCTCCCTCGCCCAGGCGGTCTCCGGGATCACCGACCGCAACTGGAACGTCCTGGCCTACGACATCACGCTGGGCGCCCAGCCCGGCGGCCACGGGTACGGCCCCGCTGTCGTCAGCGCGGTCCGTGCCCAGCCCGGCGTCACGGGCGTAGACGCGACCGACACGTCGCAGATGACCTACCGGGGCCAGACCCTGTACGCGTTCGGCGTGGCCGCCCCTCGTTCATCTACGACCCGCTCACCGCCGGCCGCTGGCTGACGGCCCGCGACGGGCGCAGCGGCACCCGCGTCATCGTGGCCGGCTCCGCCGCCGCCCGCATGTGGCATCTGCGGCCAGGGTCCCGTATCACGCTCACCACGGCGGGCGGACCGGCGACGTTCACTGTCATCGGCGTCGGCGGCAGTGACGCTGACAACGGGTTCAACATTTACACAACTCTCCCGGCCCTTCAGGCCGCCACCGGTCATCCCGGTGTGGCGAACACCCTGCTGATCCTGGCCGCGAACCACAGCCATCCGGCGATCGACGCCCTTGCGGCGCGCCTTGAGGACACGCTCGCCCGGGTCGGCTACCCCAGCCGCGCCCAGCTCATGTACGCGGGCCGGGCCGGCAACAAGGCGCAGAACCAGACGATGGTCCTGATCGTCCAGGGCATCGGCCTGCTTATCGTCGCCATCAGCATGCTCGGCCTGCTCAACGCCATCACCATGAACATCATCGAGCGCGCCCGCGAGATCGGCGTCCTTCGCGCTCTCGGCGCCCGGGCCGGCGACCTGCGGCGCATCTTCCGCACCGAGACGCTCACCCTGGCCGTCATCGGCCTCGTGCTCGCCATCCCCTCGGCTGGCTGCTCGCGCACGCCCTCCAGTGGCTCGTCCTGCACCTCGTCAACATCAGCCTCCCGGCGCCCTACAGCCTCCTCGACCTCGGGCTGGCCCTGATCGGCACCCTCGTGCTCGCCTCGCTCGTCACCGCTCCGCTCAGGCGCGCCACCCATCTCCGCCCCGGGGACGCCATCAGGTACAGCTGACCCCGCCACGCCCGGCGATCTCCGGCGGGCAAGCCGGAGCGGCCGGTGCCGATCGGCTCGGGCCGTAGGAGCGCGGCCCCCAGGGACGAGTGATTCCTTATTGATCATGTTGGTGGTGTTACAGCGTGCCCTGCTGCCAGGACGTAGAGAGGGTGTCCAAGATCGGCGTTGCTAACCCGAAGCCGAGCCCGGAGGCTCTCGTGGGCGCTGCCTTGGACACCCTGCTTGCCGCACTGTACGTCAAGGTCGCGGCGCACATTGTTATCGCCCTACGACATTCGTCATGCTGGCTCGCGGGGCGTGCGTCAGCAGCTCCCGGTCGGCAGAGCCTCTTCGCAGCGGGACGTGGTATAGCGCAGCAAGGTTGCCGCATCGGTCAGCCGGCCGACGGCTGAGTACACGCGGGCCAGGTGGGCGCGGCGCCCGAGAGTGTCCGGGTGATCGGCGCCCAGGACCCGTTCGCAGTCCTCCAGCACTTGCTCGTACAGCCGCATCGCGGCGGCCATCTGGCCGGCCAGGTGGCAGGCGGAGGCGAGGTTGCCGCGAGCCGCGATGATGTCCCGAGCGCCCGTGCCGCGTGGCCGCCCGCAGCCAGAGTGCCCGGGTGGCCAGAGCCCAGGATCCGGTCGCTGGCTGCCGCCAGCTCGGTCCAGCAGCCGACGGCGGGGCCGGTCAGCCCAGCGTCGTCCATGCTGCGGCCGGCCCGCGGCAGCAGCGGATGGCAGCCATCTGCCGCCCACGGGCGGTCTCCGGCGGCGTGCTGGAGGCTGACCGCAGGACCGCAGGCTCGCTGCCAGCCACGGCTGCGGTTCCTCCTCTGGCCATGCTTCCAGCAGCGCGTCCGCCGCTCGTACCGCCTGGCCAGACGTGTTGCAGCATCTGAGGTATTCCTGTTATAGAAGAATCCAGCAATCTATTCTCAGCCAGGAGGACTGCAATGTTAGTCGAACTGCTCCGCGGCAGCTGCTCAGACGGCAAGACGTGCCCTGCCCTGCACCGGACCGACCGCGACACGGTGGTCGTCCAAGGGTGGGCGGTGACCGACGCCGAGCTGCTCGGCCAGCTCAACCTCCCCGCTGATGCGGAGGCCGTCGAGGTACCGGCCGGGCTGCTCGCCGAGGTAATCGACAGCTGGCCGGCCCTGCACCGGACCAGCCACGGCACCGTGATCGTGCCCGGCATCGCAGTGACCGACCCGGAGGCACTGCGGCAACTGCGCCTGCCAGCCAACGAGCAGGCGGTCGAAGTGGCACCCGGAATCCTCGCCGAGATGCTCCAGGCATGCTGAGCGAGGCCGAACTCGACCCATACTTCGACGCCATCCGGCACGAGGCGTTCCGGCTTGAGGCGCTGCCCGCGTACGCCGTGCCGGTGGAATCGGCGGGCCTGCACGCCTACCTGGCCGGCGAGCCCTTCCAGAAGAGCGAGGCAGGACAAGCATTCAACGAGTACGTCCGAGGACAGGTCGAAGGAGGCGTGACCTGGCGCCGGGTACGGGTGGTTCGCGGCCCGCTCAGTGACTACGAACGGTGGGAATGCGAGTGGGGATACACGATCAGCGAAGAGTCCGGCCATCACACATTCGTCCTTGACCTGGCAGAGACCGCCGATCCGCCGAAGCTACCGGACTACGACTGGTGGATGCTGGATGAACGAGTAATCCTGCGCTTCCACTACGCCGCCGACGGCACCTTCCTCGGCGCCGATCCACTTGACGACGCCAGCCAGCTGGCAGAACACCGCCAGTACCGCGACGCCGCCCTGGCCGCCGCCACCCCGTTCCCCCGGTACTGGGCCGCGCACCCCCAGTACCGGCGCGAGAACTGGCCAGAAACCCGGACATGATCGTCAGCGGCCCTAGAATCCGGGAGTGAATGGACCCAGAACGTTACCTCATTGATCGCGAGCGGCTCGCCACCGCGCTGCGGGACCTGCGCCAAAGCGCAGGACTGACCGGCGTTGAGGCCGCACGCAGAACTCGCATGTCACAGCCCAAGATTTCCAAGCTCGAAACCGGCCGCCTCCTGCCCTCCGTAAAGGACGTGCGAGCACTCCTCGCCCTGTACCAGGCGGCTCCAGCCGCCCGTGAGGACTTGCTGGAGCTGGCGGGCCGGCTGCATGCCACCATCGAGAGCAACCGCACCATCTTGCGCCGCGGCGCAGCCCGCATGCAGGCCAGGCTCGGCGAGCTCGAACACGAGGCGACCACCCTGCGGTACTTCTCCCCGGTCGTGCTCCCCGGGCTCCTGCAGACAGCCGAGTACATGCGCCGCGTGTTCTCGCTTGAACTGTCTGGCGCCGAGCTCGCCCGCACGGTCGCCGCCAGGCAGGAGCGCCAGCAGATCCTCTACGACACTGCCAAGTCACTCACGTTCGTCATCACTGAGGCAGCCCTGCGCTGGGGGTTCTGCCCGCACGATGTCATGGCGGCACAGGCGAGCCACATCGCGTCCCTGTCCACCCTGGCCAGCGTCGAGATCGGAATTATCGGGCTCGGCTCCCCTGTGGGGGATATCCCCTTGCACGGATACCAGATCTTTGACGACCGGCTGGCCAGCGTCGAGCTGGAGCACGCTGTCGTCACTGTCTCCGACCCGCGCGACATCGCCACCTATCTGCGGCTGTTCGCGACCATGTCACAAGCGGCCGAGTTCGGCCAGGCGGCTCGGTCCCGCCTGGCCGCGATCAGCACCAGCCTCAACGGCAGCGGCAGCGGCAGCGGCAGCGGCTGACGTCCGCAGCCGATCAGGCAGCTTGATTCACTCCTCCAGTGACACTCTTGCAGTATTCACTGCTAAAATGAATACTGCTGAGAGGGCTGTTTCCCGCTCCCGATGGCAGGAGGAATGACCTTGGCCGCTCTGGCACCCGCGCTGCGGGCCGCCCTGGCTGACGCGCTATGGCCGGACATGGCTGCTATCCGGGGTCATTGATGCCGACGGACATGGCGACCCCCGAACCTGGACGCATCGACTCGCTGCGGGAGGAGCTGATCGCCGAATTGCGCGAGCTGAAAGCGCTCCGCACCGAACCGGTCGAACGGGCCGTCCGCGCTGTTCCGCGGCACCTGTTCGTACCCGAGGAGACGATCGAGCAGGCGTACGAGGCTCAGCGCGCACCGGTGATCAAGAAGGACGAGCACGGTGTCACGCTCAGCTCGGTCAGCGCGGTGCGTATTCAGGCATTCATGCTGGAACAGGCCGATATCCGCCGGGGGATGCGGGTGCTGGAGATCGGCTCCGGTGGCTACAACGCGGCGCTGATCGCGGAGCTGGTCGGCGAGGCTGGTGAGGTCACCACCATCGACATCGACCCCGACGTCATTGACCGGGCCCGTTCCTTGCTGTCCGCAGCCGGGTACAGGCATGTGCACGTTATCGTCGCCGACGGCGAGAAAGGCGAACCCAGCCGCGCCCCGTACGACCGGATCGTGGTCACCGTCGAGGCAGCCGATCTCGCGTCGGCCTGGGTGGACCAGCTCACCGAGCAAGGCCGGATCGTGATGCCGCTCCGGATGCGCGGGCTGACCCGGTCGGTCGCCTTCCAGCGCGACAGCGGGCACCTGGTGGCTCGTGACTACGAGGTCTGCGGCTTCGTTCCGATGCGCGGCGCGGGCGCGTGCGGGCAGCAGCTGATCGTGCTGAACCACGGCGACGGCGAGCAGGTGGGCCTGCGGCTAGATGGCGTGCAGGCGGACCCTGGCAAGCTGGCGGACGCGCTGAGACAGCCGCGGACGGAAGCGTGGTCCGGTGTGACCATGGGCGGGGGCCTGCCGTACGACGACCTGGACTTGTGGCTGGCGACCGCCCTGCCCGGCTACGCGCTGCTGGCGGCCACCCGTCAGGCGCGCGACCTCGGCCTGGTCGCCTCCTGGTCGCCGATGGGAGTCTCCGCCCTCATCGATACCAGCGGCAGCTCGTTCGCCTACCTGACGATGCGGCCAGCCAGTTCCGAGCGGGAGGTGTTCGAGTTCGGCGCGGCGGCGCACGGCCCGGACGCCGCGAAGGCCGCGGGCCGGCTGATCGCGGAGATCCGGACCTGGGACCGCGACCACCGGGGCGAGCGGGCGGAGCTTCGGGCGTACCCGGCCGGTACGCCCGATGAAGGACTGCCGCAGGGGCGGGTGCTGGACCGGACAGCCTTCCGCTTCACGATCTCCTGGCCCGCCGGGCGCTGAGCTAGGGGCCAGGTGCAAGTGCACATTCATCACATTTGATCTGGAGGAGGCGAGATGGACGACAGCACGACAGCGTCGGACTTCGACCTTGACGTGACCTTCGCCGAGAACGGCACGGTCATCGCGGAGCTGATGAACTCGACGAGCGACAACTGCGGGAGCACCAGTCAGAGCGCCTGCGCTGGCTGCGTCACCGACTGATCAAGCCGACACAGGCCCGGTGCCGGGGTTCCTCTTTTGCCGGGCACCTCGGCTCCGGGCCAGTTCGTGCACAGGCGCATCGCGGATGGGGCAAGTGCGGGTGTATCGGTACGTGGACGCGGCCTTGATACGGGCCGCCGCTTACCCGAGCGGGCTGGTGCTTCCGCCCCCGCCGGATCTATCCGGCGACGGGGATGCGAACGCCGGGCGGTGGCGGCACTGGATTGAGCAGGTGTGGGCACAGGAGCCGGTCGCGCTTGCTGTCGAGCAGGCCAGCCCGGTCCTCGCCGACCGCATCAGCCAGCTGTGCGCGGGCCTCACCGGGCAGCCCGGGCAGGTACGGCGGATCGCGGTCTCGCTGCACCGCTACCTGCTTCGCCTGCGCCATCGGTCCACGCCGTTCGGGCTGTTCGCCGGGATAGCCCCGGCCCGCATCGGCCCCGGCTTGGTGGTCCGGTGGGGGGAAGACCATCGTCTCGTGGCGCGGGTGGACGCCGTCTGGCTGGCGGACGTGATCGCGCGCCTGGAGGCGTGCCCCGGCCTGCTGCGGCGCCTGCCGGTCATGGCGGACTCCACCTGTTTCGTGCGGGACGGCCGGCTCGTGGTGCCCTGCCAGCAGCCGCCCCACGACAGCCGGAGCGCCCCAGCTGAGGTGAGCGTTCGTCACACCCGCGCGGTACAGACCGTCGTGGCCGCCGCGGCCTTACCCGTGGCCGCCGGTGACCTGGCCGCCAAGCTCGCCGCCAGTTATCCCGACACACCGCCCGAGACCATCGAGTCCTTCCTGGCCGAGCTGGTATCCCGCCGCGTCCTGCTCACTAGCCTGCGCCCGCCGATGACAGTCACCGACACACTCGGTCACGTGATCGGCCAGCTCTCCGCCGTCGACGCGGGCAACATCGCCGCCGTGGCGCCCGCCGTCCGCGCCCTTCACGAGATCCAGGCAACGCTAGCCCGGCACACCGGGGCAACGTCTGCGACTCGCAGGGGCCTGCGGGCATCGGCCGCCGAGGCGATGACAGCACAGTCGAGCATCGCGGAACAGCCTCTGGCCGGCGATCTGCGGCTCGACTGCTCGCTGACCCTCCCATCGGAGGTGGCACGCGAAGCCGAGAAGGCCGCGGGCGCGCTGGCCCGCCTAACACCGTTCCCGTCCGGCTCGCTGGCCTGGCAGGACTACCACACCCGGTTCCTGGAACGCTACGGGACCGGGACGCTGGTCCCCGTAGTGCGCCTCACCGACCCCGACACCGGGCTGGGCTTCCCGGCCGCGTACCGCGGCTCGCTCGCTCCCCGACCGGCACCAGCTCTGACGGCCCGAGACGAGCGGCTCCTCGCCCTGGCGCAGCGCGCCGCCTGCGAAGGCACCCGCGAGATCGTCCTCACCGAAGCCCTCCTGAGCGGCCTGGCACCCGGGCCGGCGGGCATCCCGCTTCCCCAAATCGACCTGCGCTTCCAGCTCCGGGCACCAACTCCCGGCGCGCTGGAGCGCGGCGACTTCACGCTCGCCGTCACCGGCCTGACCCCGGCCGCCGGGGCCACTGCGGGGCGGTTCCTCGATCTCCTCGATACCGCTGACCGCGACCGCATGACCGTCGCATACACCAGCCTGCCCACCCTGGACAGCGACGCGATCCGGGCGCAGGTCTCCAGCCCTCCGCTGCATGTGCGGACCGAGAACGTCAGCCGCGCCCCTGCCCTGTGGCCCGTGATATCCGTGGCCGAGCACCGCTCCGGCCCCGCGCTGCCGCTGGAGGATCTGGCAGTAACCGCGGATGTCACACGGCTGTACCTGATGTCGCTGGCGACCGGTCGGCCGGTCGAGCCCACCGTGATGAACGCGGTGGATCTCGCGAACTTCACCCACCCCCTCGCGCGGCTGCTGTGCGAATTGCCCCGCGCTCGCGCAGCCGCGTTCGGCCCGTTCACGTGGGGCGCCGCCAGCCGCCTGCCGTTCCTGCCCGGGGTCCGCTACGGCCGCACCGTCCTTGCCCCGCCCACATGGCGGATCGAGGGCGCCGAACTGGCCGGGCCGGAGGCCTCCTTCGCCCAGTGGACGGCAAGCCTGGCGGCCTGGCGTCGGCGCTTCCGTCTCCCCGGAACCATCGATCTCGGGGACGACGACCGGCTCCTTCGCCTGGAGCTGGACCACAATGCCGATGCGGCGCTGCTGCGCGCCGAGCTGCATCGTAGCGGGCACGCCACGCTGCGTGAGGCACCCGGGCCGACGGCCTACGGGTGGTTTGACGGGCGAGCCCACGAGATCACGCTGGCGCTCGCCTCCGCCCGCCCCCCCGGCCCTCCGCGCTCCGGCGTGCGAACCCGAGCGGTGGTCGTCGAGCATGACCACGGCCACCTGCCCGGCGCCTCGACGTGCGCATACCTCAAGCTGTACGGCCACCCGGACCGCGTGCCGGAGATCCTCACCAGCCACCTGTCCCGCCTGTGGGACGGCTGGGACAGCCCGCCCGAATGGTGGTTCGTGCGCTACCGCGACCCGCTCGACCACCTGCGGCTGCGTTTCCGCCTGCCCCACCCGGAGGCGTTCGGGCAGGTCTGCGCGAGGGTCGGTGCCTGGGCGGCCAACCTTCGGCGGCGCGGGCTCCTCGGACAGGTGCAGTGGGACACCTACTACCCCGAGGCTGGCCGCTACGGTACCGGGCCGACCCTGACCGCCGCCGAAGCAGTCTTCGTCGCCGACTCCGCTGCCGCCATCGCGCAACTGACGCTCACCGCAAGCGGCGCGGCGTCGCCGCAGGCCATCATCGCTGCCAGCCTCGTCGACCTGGCGGCGTCCATCACCGGCGACACCGGCTCCGGGATGCGCTGGATGATCGACCACGTCACCGCCGGCACGGCCGCGCACCCCGCACGCCCGGTGCACCAGGAAGCGACACGCCTGGCCAACCCTCGCGACAACTTCGCGTCGCTGCGCGACCTGCCCGGCAGCGACCGGGTCACCGCTGCGTGGGCAACCCGGCGCGAGGCCGTAGAGCACTACCGGATCCGTCTCGCGGCCGACGGCGGGGAGCCAGAGGCCGTGCTGCCGTCCCTGATGCACCTGCACCACCTGCGTGCGGCCGGGATCGACGAGGCAGGCGAGCACGCCTGCTACCGGCTGTCTCGCTCCGTCGCGCTGGCCTGGGCATCCCGAAGCGCAGGAGCCGTATCGTGAGCACCCCCGCTATAAGCACAGCCCGCCAGCCGGGCGGCATGTCCCGCTCAGCCAGACCGAACGCGCGCGCCCAGTCGCTGGCCCAGGGTGCCGCCGGAATCGCCCTGCTGCACATCGAACGCGCCCGGCGCAGCAGCGGCTCCTGGACCCAGGCGCACGCCGTACTCGCAACCTGCGCCCACGACCTCATCGTTGGCCAGGACACCTGCTTGTACTTCGGGGCGCCCTCCGTCGCCTTCGCGATGCATACCGCGGCCGCCGGGACCGGCCGCTACGCCCGTGCGCTGCACGCCCTCGACGCCCGGATCACCCAGCTCACCACGCGGCGCATCGGCCGGGCACACGCCCGCATCGAGCGCGGCGAACGGCCCCGCGCTAGCGAGTTCGACCTCTTCCACGGGCTGACCGGCCTGGGTACCTACCTACTGTGCCGCGAGCCAGACGCCCAGGTGCTGCATGAAGTCCTGCGCTACCTGGTGCGGCTGACCATTCCGCTTGACGGCGATGAGGAACAACTCCCCGGCTGGTGGATCCCATACAGCCCGTCGGGCGGCATCTCGCCGTCATTCACCGGAGGGCACGGCAATGCAGGGATGGCCCATGGCGCAGCCGGAATCCTCAGCCTGTTGTCCGTAGCGGCCCGCCACGGCACCGTCGTTGACGGCCAGATCGAGGCGATCCACCGGATCTGCGGCTGGCTGGACCTCTACCGCCAGGACACCCGCACCGGCTCGTGGTGGCCGGGCTGGATCAACCTCGCCGAACATCGCGCGGGCACGGTGACCCAGCCCGGCCCGCCCCGGCCGGGCTGGTGCTATGGCACCGCCGGCCTGGCCCGTGCCCAGCAACTCGCCGGTCTGGCGCTGAACGACACCGCCCGGCAGCGGATGGCCGAGCGTGCCCTGCTGGCCTGCCTGGCCGATCCCGCTCAGCTCGCCCGCATCCGCGACGCCGGCATCTGCCACGGCGCCGCCGGCCTGCTCCACACCACCCACCGCGTCGCCCGCGACGCCCAGGCCCAGGGCTTCGCCGCCCGCCTGGCCAGCCTGCGCGTCCTGCTCCTGGAACAGCCACCCGCCCACGAGGACGGGTTCCTCGACGGGACGGCCGGATCCGCGCTCGCCCTCCTGACCGCCGACGCGAACGGCACCACTGCCTCCGGCTGGGACGCCTGCCTCCTGGCTGGCTGACCGCCAAGCGCACGCCCTTGCCTGCACGCCCCGTCCTGTCGCAGGCCCGCAGAGAGAGGCCCTCATGACGCCGAGCCCGGCGCCCCGCGCCACCGAGAGCCAAGTGCTGGCTGTCCTTGCCGGCACGCCGCTGGAACAGACTGCCGACCAGATCCCGATGGACCCCACTGACCTCGCCGACGCCGTCGAGGTGTACCAGGCCGCCGGGCGCGCGGCTCTCGAAGCCCAGCCCGGCGCCTGCGACTGGTACCAGATCCGCATCCAGTTCACCGACTGGAACAGTGCCGAGCAGATCGCCGCCACCCACCTCGGTCCGCACCTGCACCAGGCCCAGGAAACAGGGATACTCACCGACTGGTGGTTCCTGCGCAAGCACCCATGCTGGCGGCTGCGCTGCCGCTGCGGCCCGAAGACCACCGCCGCCAGCATGAAGACGGCCATCGCCGCCACGCTGGACAGCCTCGTCATCTCTGGCACGGTCCAGCGGTGGCAGGAATCCCTCTACGAGTCGGAAACCCTGGCCTTCGGCGGCTCCCAGGGAATGGACATCGCCCACGACCTCTTCCACGCCGACAGCCACGGCATCCTGACCTACCTGAGGCACAACGATCCCGCAGCCGAACCCGGAACGACCGCCGGCCGCCGGGAACTGTCCATCCTCTTGTGCACCACGCTGTTCCGAAGCGCCTGGCAGGACGAGCACGAACAGGGCGACATCTGGCACCGCGTCGCGCAGATGCGGACCCTCTCCTCAACTGCTCCCGCGGGCCGACTGCACGGCATGATCCCCGGCCTCCAGCGCCTCATACACATGGACACCTCGCCGACCGGCACACTCTTCGGCGCAGACGGGTCCTTGTCGTTCGCCGCCCCCTGGTCCGCCGCCTTCGCCGCAGCAGGCCGCCACCTGGCGGACACCGCGCGGGACGGCACCCTGCAGCGCGGCCTCCGCGATGTCCTCGCCCACCATGTGATCTTCCACTGGAACAGGCTCGGCCTGCTCGTCGGCACCCAGGCCGTCCTGGCCCGGGCCGCACGCGAAACCCTGATGAACCCGCCCGCCCATCATGGGCCGGCGAACGGCCCTCCCGGCAGTCGGGGGCAGGCAGTCAATGATGTGGTCGAAGCCCGCTGACCCTGGTATCGCCCTGCGGATGCGCACCGCACACGTGCACGCCAGCTCGACCCTCGGCGTCCTGACCGCCGAGGATGCCCGCGAAGCGTGGGGCTGGCGCGGCAGGACACTGGGCAAACCCGTCATCGCACCCGATGGCCCGGCGTGGCTGCGCCTAGCCTGCGCCTCCGTCGGCCAAGCGGTCGCCACCTTCTGGGACGGCTCCATTGAGGCGGAAAAATTCATGCCGCGATCAATACCACGACCCTGTTTGCGGACCTGGCACGACTGGCGTGACCAGCACTGGCAGTACCGCGCTGAACTGTATGATCTCGTGACCAGCCGTCCAGCCGCGCCCGCCGCGGTCCTGGCGGCTGCGCCCGACCTGCCGCGGGCGTGGTGGGCCGCCGTTCGGGCCACACTGGACGAGATCGCCGGCATTCCCACCCGCCGCCTCACCATCCACCAGGCATTCCTTGACTACGCCATGCCACGGTTGCTTGGCACGCCCATCGACACTAGGGCCCCGTGTCCCTGGACGACGGCACACGGCGACTTTCACTTCGCCAACATCTGCGTGCCAACTTTGCACGTGCTCGACTTCGAGGGCTGGGGTATGGCCCCGGCCGGCTACGACGGCTGCCACGCTCCACAGCTACAGCCTGCTCGTGCCCGCAGCAGCCGCCCGCGTTCATAGTGAGCTCGCCCACATACTCGGCACCCCGGCCGGCCGGTTCGCCGAACTGGCAGTGATCACCGAGCTACTGCATGCAGCGACCCAGGGTGGCAACGCCGCGCTCACTGCGCCGCTGCGCCAGCGCGCCTCTTTGCTCCTGGGGCGCCCGATTCCCTCGCCTCATCCAGAAAGCACCCGGCCGGGCGCTGGCCTGTCTCCCAACTAGCGACCCTTGGGGGCGCTAGCCCGGCCGCCGCCGAAATCGCACGACGGCCGTGTGCGGCCGGGGCTAGCACGACCGCAGCTCCGTGGGCGTGATCGACGCCGCATCGGCCAGCCGGAAGGCGGTCTGCCGATCGATCCTGGCGCCGGTCCCGCCGGCTGCCGCCGTGGACGCCGCGCCGACCGCGCAGCCGAGCGCCACAGCGCGCGGCAGGTCCAGGCCGTGCAGCAGTCCCATGATGACGCCGGCGTTGAAGCAGTCGCCCGCGCCGGTGGTATCGACTGGCCGCAGTTCGGGCACCGCCACCAGCCACGGGCCGCTTCGGCCCGCCGGCCCGACCGCCCCCGCCGGGCCGGCCGCCCCGGAAAGGCCGGCCGGGCCGGAAAGGCCGGCCGGGCCGCTGGACCTGGCGGGACCGGCTGGCACGCAGAGCGCGCCCCGCGCGCCGAGCTTGATGACGACGTCCCGGCCGGCCGCGGCCAGCGCGCCAGCCGCCCGGCCAAGCTCACGCTCGCCGCTGATACCGCGCGCCTCGGCCTCGTTGGGCAGGAACACGTCCGCCTGCGCCAGCGCCGAGCGCAGCCGCCGATCGCCCCACCGGCAGGCCGGGTCGTAGTTGGTGTCCAGCGAGGTGCTCAGCCCGCGGCGGCGGGCGGCGGCAAGCAGCCCGGCCAGGCCGGGGCCCAGTGACTCCGCCAGCAGGAAATAGGCGCTCACATGCAGGTGCCTGGCTCGGGCCAGCAGGCCGTCGGGCACGTCGGCCGCCGTGACGGTGGTCATGGCGCCAGTCGCGGTGAGGATGGCACGGTCCTGGCCCTGGGACAGGATGGCGGTCATCCCCGTCGGCCGTCCGGGCCGGATAGCCACCGCACCGGTGTCCACTCCCTCTCCGGCGAGCAGCGACAAGATCACGTCCCCGGCCGGATCGTCGCCCACCGCGGCCACCAGGGCGACCCGCAGGCCGAGCCGTGCCGCGGCCACCGCGGTGATCGAGGCCGAACCGCCGATCACCAGCGACATCCCGGCCACGAGCTTCTCGGCCTGACCGAACGCCGGCATCACGTCATCGCCGGTCACGATCAGATCCGGGTTGCAGTCCCCGACCACGATCAGGTCAAGCGGCCGGTCAGGCGACGACAACCCGCACGCCCGCATCGGACAGGCTGGTGGCCTGGGCCGGGTCGATCCCGTTGTCGGTCACCAGCACGTCTACCTCGGCGGCGGCGCAGATCCTGGCGAAGGCGCGCCGGCCGGCCTTGGAGCTGTCGGCGGTGACGATCACCCGCGCCGCCCGCCGCGTCATCAGCCGGTTGATGCTGGCCTCGCCTTCGTGATGGGCGGTCGCCCCGACCTCCGCGTCGATGCCGTCGACGCCGAGGATCGCCACGTCGAGCACGACCTGCTCAAGCACGCTGGTCGCGAGCGGGCCGGTCAGCTCGTAGGACTGCGGCCTGGCTACCCCGCCGGTGGCGACGAGCTTGATGTTCTGCCGGACGGCAAGCTCGGCGGCGATGTTCAGCGCGTTGGTCACCACCGTGATGGCAGGGGCCAGCGGCCCGCCCGCCTGGAGGTCGGCGCGCACCGCCAGCGCCCTGGCGACCTCGGTGGTGGTGGTGCCGCCGTTCAGGCCGACGATCTGGCCCGGGCGGATCATGGCCGCCGCGACCACGGCGATCCGCTGCTTCTCGCTCGGATGCCGCTCGCTCTTGTAGCGCAGCGGCAGGTCGTAGGTGACCGCCTGCGCCACCGCGCCGCCGCGAATCCTGGTCAGCATCTGCTGGGCAGCCAGATCGACGAAGTCGCGCCGGATCGTCGCCGCCGAGACCCCCAGTTCCTGCGCCGCCTTCTCGACGGTGAGCTGGCCGTCCGCAGCCAGCAGCTCGAGCAGCTCGTTCCACCGCCGGTACCGGCTCATCGGCGTCCCCCCATCAGCCACTCCTCACGCATCGGCCAGTCTCGCGCATCGGCCCGCCGCGCCGAGCACCCCGAGCAGCCTGGCGACCTCGGCGGTGACGGCGTCCCGGCCATCGGCGCAGTACTTCCTCGGATCGACCAGCCGCGCGTCTCCGGCCAGCCGCTCCCTGACTGCCGCGGTGAATACCTTGTTCAGCTGCGTCGCGATATTGATCTTCGTCATGCCCGCGCGGATGGCCGCGGCGAGGCCGTCATCGGGCACGCCGGACGAGCCGTGCAGCACGAGCGGGACCGGCACCTGCGCGCTGATCCGCCCGATCAGCTCCAGATCGAGCACGGCGTCCCTGGTGAGCATCGCGTGCGAGCTGCCGACCGCCACGGCCAGCGCGTCCACCCCGGTCGCCGCCACGAATCTGGCCGCCTCATCCGGCCGGGTCCGGGCGGCAGGCGCATGAACTCCGTCCTTGCCGCCGATCTCGCCGAGCTCGGCCTCGATCCAGGCCCCGCGGTCGTGGCACCAGCCGGCCAGCTCGGCGGTCGCCGCCACGTTCGCGGCGTGGTCGAGGGCCGAAGCGTCGAACATCACCGAGCCGATGCCAAGGTCCACGGCGGCCCGCACCAGCCCGGCGCTCGTCGCATGGTCCAGGTGCACGGCGACCGGCGTCGCGGCCGACCGCGCGAGAGCCATCGCCGCGGCCGCGATCGGCTCGAGCGCTCCGTGGTAGCGGACGCAGTTCTCGCTGATCGCCAGGACGACCGGTGCCCCGGCGGCCTGAGCGCCGGCCACGATCGCCTCGGCGTGCTCGATCCCGATCAGGTTGAACGCGCCCACGCCGTGTCCCGCCGCGCGGGCCGCCCGGACGATCTCCCCGGCCGCAGCGTCGACCATCAGCCGCCCCGCCTTCTCGTGACTGATTCCCCGGCGGCCTGCCGTCTCACCGCCGGCCGCGCGGCGACCCTGACCTCCGCCAGATGCTGCCGATAGATCTCCGCGTGGAACTCCCCGGCCGCCGGGGCCGCGACGCTCGCCGCGCCCAGCGCCGCCGCGTGCCGCAGCCGGTCCGGCCAGTCCTGCCGGCGGACCAGCCCGTGAGCCAGCGCCGCGACCACCGCGTCGCCCGCCCCGGTCGGGTTCCCGGCCATCGGGCGAGCCGGGCTGGCATGCCAGGTTCCCTCCAGCGTCAGCGCGAGCAGCCCGTGCGGGCCGAGCGAGACGACGACCGCTGCATGCTCCGGCCAGTGCACATGCCCGGCATCGGTGTCCACCTGCGGGGAAGGCTCCTGGCCGCCCGCCGCACCGGCCCCTGCGACCGGCCGGCGCGGGGCTGTCCCGCCTGCCGCGCGGGTCGCGGAAGCGACAAGCCGACGGGCCGCGTGCTCGATCGCCACCAGGTCCGGGCCGTCGGCCGTGGCCAGGCTGCGCCCCGCAGCCGCCTCGAGCTCGGCCAGGTTGGGCTTGACCAGCGCCGGGCCCGCCGCCGCCCCGTGCCGCAACGGGGCGCCGCTCGCGTCAAGGACGACCGGCACGCCGACGGCGGCCGCCGCCCCGATCAGGCTGGCGTACGCGTCGTCGGGGAGCCCGGGCGGGAGGCTGCCGGACAGGACGACCGCCGCGCAGCCCCCGACTGCCTTTTCATATCTAACAAAGAACTCCAGGTACTCGCCCTGACTGACCCGTGGACCCGGCTCGTTGAACAGTGCGGTCTCGCCCCGTGCGGAATCGACCACCGCGAAGGTCCGCCTGGTCTCGCCGGCCACCGGCGTCAGCGCGACCCGGATCCCGGCCCCGCGCAGGCCCGCCAGCAGCTCCCGCCCGGTCCCGCCGCCCGCCAGCCCGGCCAGCGTGACGTCGGCGCCGAGTGCGCGCAGCATCCTGGCGACGTTGACGCCCTTACCGCCGGGCCGCACGTGCACCGCGTGCGGCCGGTTCACGCCGGCCCAGTCGGCCCGGTCGACGACATGGGTGACGTCCAGGGCCGGATTGAGCGTGACCACCATGATCACGTGACCGCACCCGTCTCGCCCGGGCGCAGGATGACCGACCTGGCGAGATTGCGCGGCCGGTCCGGGTCAAGCCCGGCGGCCAGCGCGAGCTCCACGGCGAGCAGGTGCACCCTGACCAGTTCTGCCAGCGGATGCTCGCGCCCAGGCCACAGCCTGCCGCCGGCGGCGGCGATCTCGGCGGCCAGGCCGTCTGGCGCCGGTCCGAGTATCCACACCACGCTGCCCGGGCCGGTCACCGCGATCGGGCCGTGCCTGAACTCCATCGCCGGGTACGCCTCGGTCCACGCCCCGGCCGCCTCGCGCAGCTTGAGCGCCGCCTCGCTGGCCAGGCCGCAGGTCCAGCCGGTGCCGAGGAAGGTGTACTGGCGGGCGCCGGCGAGCAGGTCAGGCAGCGGCTCGGCGAGCACCCGCTCGGCCGCCGCCGCCACCGGCTCGAGGTCGGTGCCCAGGTGCGCGAGCAGCAGCGCGAGCTCGGTCGTGGCGAACCTGGTCTGCACGACCGACTCCTCGTCGGCGAAGCCCAGGGCGATGACCGCGTCGGCCGCCGCGGCGGCCGGGGCGGCCGGGGCGGCGGTGATCGCGACCGTCGGCTGGGCGCCGCCGATCCTGGCCAGCGCCTGGAGGATCTCGGTGGTCGTGCCCGACCTGCTGAGCGCGATGACCCGGTCGTACCGCCGCCCTGGCGGCATCTCGGATGCGGCGAACGCGTCGGTCTCGCCGTGCCCGGCCGCTTCCCTCGCGGCCGCGTAGGACTGCGCGATGAACCAGGACGTTCCGCAGCCAAGCACCGCCACCCGCTCGCCCTGGCCCGGAAGCAGGCCGGCGACCTCGGGCAGCAGCGCGGCCGCCTGACGCCAGCAGTCCGGCTGCGAGGCGATCTCGGCCTGGGTCCGGACGGCACCGGCCCGGCGCGGCGCAGTACCGGAGTAGGTTGCGTTATGCATAGTGTTTTCTTTCCTCATCGCCGGGCGCGCTCTCGCGTCGGCTGTCGCCGGTGGCCTGCCACTGTCACGTTCCGGTCAGCCCGGTCGCGGCCACCGACCTGACGAAGTACCGCTGCGCGACCAGGAAGATCGCCATCATCGGGGCGAGACTCATCACGTTGCCCGCCATCAGCAGCGTCCACTCGGTGGAGTGAGCGCCCTGGAAGGTCGCCAGGCCGAGCGGCAGCGTCATCGCGCTGGTCGAGTTGATCGCGATCAGCGGCCACAGGAACGAGTTCCACGAGTCGAGGAAGGTGAGCGCGGCCAGGGTCGCCAGCGCGGGTGCCGACAGCGGCAGCACGATCCGCCACAGCACAGCCAGCCTGCTCGCGCCGTCCACCCTGGCCGCTTCCTCGTACTCGATCGGCAGGGTGCGGAAGAACTGGCGCAGGAAGAAGACCCCGAATGCCGTCGCCGCGTTGGGCACGATCAGCGCGCCGATGTGCCCGATCCCGGCTGCGGCCAGCAGGTGCACCCCGATCCATTTGGTGATGATGAACTGCGGGATCATGGTGACCTGGAAGGGCACCATCAGCGTGGTCATGATCAGGACGAAGAGCACGCCCCGGCCGAGGAACCTGAACCTGGCGAACGCGTAGCCGGCCAGCGCGCAGAGCACCAGATTGCAGATCACGGTGGTGACCGCGACGATGGCGCTGTTCAGGAAGAACCGGCCGAACGGCGCCGCGGCGAGTGCGTCGGGGTAGTTCCGCAGCCGGATCACGTGCGGGGTCAGAATCGGCGGGAAGTGCAGTGCTTCGGCCGGAGTCTCGATCGAGGTCACCAGCAGCCAGGCGAACGGGAACAGCAAGATGATCGCGGCCGGGATCAGCACCAGGTGCCAGGGGCTGAACGGCAGCCGTGACCGCTGCCCGGCCATCCGCGACCTGGCTACGGCGCTGGCGCCTATTTCGCGCGCGGTCATGACCGGTAGTAGGTGAACCGCCGGCCCACCCGGAACTGGATCGCCGTGACCACGAGGATGATGAGGAACAGCAGGTAGGCGATGGCCGAGGCGTAACCGAAGTTGAAGTTCTCGAACGCCTGCTGGTACAGGTAATAGACCAGGACGGTGGTGGCTCCGAGCGGTCCGCCCTGGGTGGACAGGTACACCTCGTCGAAGAGCTGGAGAGCGTTGATGGTCAGCCAGACCGCGAGGAACAGCGACGCCGGGCTGAGCAAGGGCAGCGTGACCTTGCGGAACGTGCTCCAGCGGCCGGCGCCGTCGACGGCGGCGGCCTCGATCAGGTCCTGCGGGATGCCTTGCAGCGCGGCCAGGTAGATCACCACGGCGAAGCCGCTCCAGCCCCAGATCGTCATCGTCACGACGACGTACAGCGCCTCCGACGGGGAGTTGAGGAACTGCTGCTGCGGAATGCCGACCAGGCTGAAGAGGTAGTTCACGATCCCGTACGAGGGGTCGAACAGCCAGATGAAGACCAGCGCCTCGCTGATCGTGGAGATCGCCATCGTGGCGTAGGCGGCCGTGCGATAGAACCACATGAAGCGCAGGTTCCGGTTCATCGCCACGGCGAGAAACAGCCCGACGGCCATCGTGCCAGGCACGAACAGCGCCGTGTAGACCAGCGTATTGCCGGCCGCCTGGGCGACCGCTGGGTCGTGCAGCAGCGCCCGGTAGTTGTGCAGGCCGACGAACGGCGTGCTCGCCGACAGGTTGTTCTGCTGGAACGAGATCACGAGCGACCAGACGATCGGCGCCGCGCCGAACAGGCCGATGATCACCGACGCCGGCGTGACGAACGCCCAGCCGGCCAGGGACTGCGGGCCGGCCGATGAGCGCGGCGCCCGGCCGCGCCGCGTCCCGCGCCTGGGACGGTCCGCGGCGGGCGCGGCTGTTCCGGCTCCCTGACCAGCGCCGCCGGGTGTGACCAGGGACGCGGTCATGTCGGGGTCATGCCTCAGCCGCCGGATCCCGATCCGGCCAGGATCTGGTTCACCTTCGCCGCGGCCTGGGCCAGTGCCGCCGCCGGCTGGGCCTTGTTCAGCAGCACCGCGACGACCATGGTGCCGATGGCCTGCGAGATCTGGGGATAGGTCGGGATCTGCGGCCGGGCCTGGCGGACGTTGGCCAGGTTGGCGATGAAGGTGCTCACGCCAGGCAGGGCAGCGTTCATCTGTGCCTGGAAGCCAGAGGCCTGCGCGACCGACCGCCGCGTCGGCAGGTCTCCGGTGGCCAGCGAGAAGTACTTCACCTGAGCGGGCGCGGTCAGCCAGAGCAGGAAGTCCTCAGCGGTCTTGACCTTGGACGCGCCGTTGTTGAAGATGACCCAGTTGTCAGGCCCCGAGATGGTCTGGTGGCCTCCGCTGGTGCCGGGAAACGCCGGCATGATCTGGACGCCGTAATGGACGGCCGGGAACGCGGACAGGTCCCACGGACCGGTGACCAGCATCCCGATCTTGCCCGAGTTGAACAGGTTGGCGTACGCGGAGTCGGTCGGGTCGAGGTACATCGAGTGGCTGGTGACGGCCATGGCGCGCAGCGTGTTCAGCGACGTCAGGCCGGCCGGCGAGTCGAACGCGGCCTTGGTGCCCGAGGCGTTGAGTATCTGGCCGCCGGCCGCCCACAGCAGCGCCTCCCAGTGCCATACGGTGTCCTCGGAGCCAGGGGTGACGTAGGCGGTGCCGAACTGCTTGATCGCCGGGTTGGTGAGGGCCCTGGCGTCGGCGACGAACTGGGGCCAGGTCCAGTTCGGTCCTGGCGGCTGGAGGTGAGCCTTGGCGAACAGGGTCTTGTTGTAGACCACGGCCAGGTTGTCGACCAGCGCGGGAATGCCGATAACCTTGCCGTTCACCGTCGCCACGTCGCGCTCTCCGACCCAGAAGTCGGTCCAGTTCACCCCGGGCCTGCTGACCACGCCGGTGAGGTTGACGACCTGCGGGATCTGGGCGACGTTCGGTGCCCACGAGCCGTAGAGGTAGGCGATGTCGGGGGCGGTTCCGCCGCGGACCGCGGTGAGCACCTTCTGCAGCGAGTTGTCGTTGTTGACGAAGAGCGTCGAGACCGTCACCCCGGGGTGCGCCTTGTCGTAGACGGCGACCAGGTGGCTGAAGGCCTTGGCCTCGGCGCCGGTGTAGCCCTCCCAGAGCTGGATCGACTTCCCGTTGCCCGATCCGCCGCTGCCCGACCCGCAGCCTGCCAAGACTGACACTGCCAAGACTGACACTGCCAAGACTGATACTGCCAGGGTGGCGGCCGTGGGCACGGCTAGCAGCCCGGCCGCGACGCCGCGCAGTCGATAAGTAACCATCGGTCCCTCAGTTCACGCTCTTGGGTGAACGACCCGTGTTTGAGCCATATCTTGGGCGTCCGCGACGAGGCGTGTCAACCTCCGATCGCGCAGAAACTGCGCAGGTATCCGGGTCTGACGATCAGATGTTGCGCGGTCTTGCGCGGAACTATGCTCAATGGAACACTTTCGAGCTGTGGCGAAGGTTGCGACGAAGATCGCGTTCATCGGCGCGGGCAGCATCGAGTTCACCCGCAACGTGGTCACCGACCTGTGCGGCTACTCCGAGTTCGCGGGCGAGCTTGAGCTTTCGCTGTACGACATCAGCGCCGAGCGGCTCGACTTCGCCCGGCGGCTGGTCAGCCAGATCGTCGCGCAGACCGGGGCGGGCGCCGTCGTCACCGCAACCGGCGAGCAGGCGGAGGCGCTGGCCGGCGCGCAGTACGTGATCAACGAGGTGCAGGTCGGCGGCTACGCCGCGACGCGGCACGACTTCGACATCCCGGCCCGCTACGGCCTGCGCCAGACCATCGGCGACACGATCGGCATCGGCGGCATCTTCCGCGGCCTGCGGACGATCCCAGTGATCGTCGCCCTGGCCCGGGACATGCTGCGCTGCTGCCCGGACGCCTATCTGCTCAACTACGCCAACCCGATGGCCATGCTGCCCTGGGCCGTCTACGAGGGCACCGAGTTCAGCCGGGTCTACGGGCTGTGCCACTCGGTCCGCGACACCCATGCTTTCCTGGCCGGCCTGGTCGGCCGCGAGCCCGGCGAGATCAGCTTCACCACGGCCGGCTTCAACCATCAGGCGTTCGTGCTGCGCATGTCGCACCTGGGCCAGTCGCTCTACCCCGAGCTGCATCGCGTGATCAGCGCCGATCCGCAGCTACAGCGCCGGGCGCGGGTGGAGCTGTTCCGCCGGTTCGGCTACTTCCCGACCGAGTCGAGCGAGCACACCGCCGAGTACGTGCCGTGGATCATGCGGCACGACTCGCAGGTCGAGCAGTTCCGCGTCCCCGTCGGGGAATACCTGGCCAGGTCGGAGCAGAACCTGCGGGAGCTTGACGAGCTGACCAGGCAGCTCGATGCTGGCCAGCGGCTTGAGCTGGCGCCGACCGGTGAGCTCGCTTCGGAGTTCATCCACTCGCACCAGACCGGCACCGAGCGGGAGATCTACGTCAATGCCCGCAATGACGGCCGGATCGGCAACCTGCCGGCGAACGCGTGCGTGGAGGGGCCGTGCGACCTCGGCGCGTCCGGTCCGCGGCTGCGGGCCGTCGGCGACCTGCCCGTGCAGCTCGCCGCGCTGAACCGCACCTTCCTCAACGTCGTGGAGCTGACCGTGCACGCGGCGCTGTCCGGCCGCCGCGACTACGTCTACCAGGCGGCGCTGCTCGACCCGAACACGTCGGCGACGCTGACCACCAACCAGATCGTCGCCCTGTGCGACGAGCTGCTCGAAGCACACGGGCCGCTGCTCCCGCCGGCGTTGGCGCGGTGACACGGCACAGGAACCGGGTGATCTGGCCAGGAGGTGCGCAGGTGAGTCGAGGATCAGCGCGAATGGTCTCCGGCGTGGTCGCGGCCGTCTTCGCGGTGACCGCGGCGGCGCTGCCCGCGGGGCAGCAGGCGGCTCAGGCGGCCGGGCAGCCTGCCGGGCGGGCTGCCGGTCCAGCAGCGGCGCGGGCGGCCGGGCTGCCTGCCGGGCTGCCTGCCGGGCGGGCTGCCGGTCCAGCAGCGGCACGGGCGGCGCGGGCCAGCTCGGTTCCGCCGCCCGTGGGTACCGGGGCGTTGCGGATCAGCGGCCATCCGCGGGACGGCGGGACGGTCCTGGCCGCCGGGCTGCGCTGGCGACCAGGCCGGCTGCCGCGCGGTGACCGGCTGCTCAGCTTCGAGGTCGGGTACTACTGGCGGTCCTGCCCGGCCGCCGGCCCGTGCGCCCGTGCCGCGGACTCGACCGTGACGCCGTTCGCCGCCGCCAGGTACATCGCCGGCCACGCTGACACCGGGCGGCGGCTCCGGCTCACCGAGATCGCCACCGAGGTGGTGGAGACCAACCCGGCCGCCTTCTCGTTTGTCGTGATCCACGCCTCGGCGTCGGCGCTGTCCGCCGCGTCCGTCGCCGGGTATCCGGCCGGCCAGCGCCCGCGCACCGAATTCGTGAACGGAACGCCCGAGCACCGTACCGCCTCGCGTGAGGAGTACTTCGGAGTCGACCCGCCGCACTACGCCGTCGCCAGCGGGGTGCCGGCCCAGTATTTCCGTATCGATCACCGGGCCTGGCGGCGGATGCCACGCGGCCGGGTCTTCTACACCGGGACGCTCGCTGCCGGGCGGCACTCGGTGTCGGTGCGCACGCAGGACCGCGCCGGACGGACGACCCTGCGGTTCGCCTGGAAGGTCGTGCCCCTGCCGGCGCCGTTGGCATGCGTGAGCCGGCCGCGGCACGCGTGCTGGCTGCCGCCGCACCTGAACTCCAGGCACCGGCCGATGCGCTGGGACTGGCAGATCGGCCGGGTCACTCCGCTGGAGCGCACCGGCGCCCGCGCCGTCGACATCTACGACATCGACGGGTTCCTCAGCACCGCGACTGAGGTCCGTGCCATTCACCGGACCTGGCAGGCGGCCACGCTGCGGCATCCGAAGACGATCTGCTACCTGGACCTGGCGTGGGAGGACTACCGGCCCGATGGCAGCCCGGCGCCGCGCGGCGCGTTCCCCGCGGCCGTTCTCGGGAACATCTACTACGGCTACCCGCAGGAGCGCTGGGTGGACTTCCGGCAGCTTGACGCGCTGAAGCCGATGATCGACGCGCGCCTGGCGATGTGCGCGAGCAAGGGCTTCGACGCGGTCGAGCTCGACGATATCGACAGCTTCGACCCGCCATCGACCACCGGGTTCCACCTCACCCCCGGTGACGCGCAGAACCTGCTCGCCTACGCCTTCAACCAGATCCACCGCCTCGGCATGACCGGCCTGTGGAAGAACTCGCCGTTGCTGACCTGGTGGAGCCGCCGATACGCGGACGGCGCGATCGTCGAGGAGTGCTACGTCGGCCGATCGTGCTTCGCTTCTGAGCTGCGCGGCAGCAGCCAGTACGGAATCACCTGCACCGCGCTTTCCGGCCGCACGCCATGCGGCTGGGACGACTTCACGACGGACCGGACGCCGGGCCAGCCCAGCGGCAAGTGGGTCGGCGAGGTCGAGTACTCGGCCGACCACTACGTCTGCGACCCGGGGCGCAGGTGCACGGGACGGCATCGATTCGCGACCTTCTGCCGGCTCATCTACCAGCCAGCCGACGGATTCGCCGCCATGAAGCTGGACGTGAACCTCGACGGCGCCACCTTCCTGCCCTGCCCGCGCGGCAGATGACCGCGGACCGCGTCCACGCTTCGGAGGGCCAGGCGCGGCCGGCAGCGCCAGGCGCGGCCGGCAGCGCGTAGCGCCTGTCGTCGCTGCCCGCGTAGACAGCGCCGAGCTGCCAGGCCGCCACCCGCTCATGGCGTCGGTGGCGCGGCTGCCGGGGGCTGGTGTCAGGGGCTGAGGTCGTTTCAGGGACTGAGGTCATAGAGCAGGCGGTAGTAGCGGGTCCGGTCCGGGTCCGGGGCGATGCCGTAGGCGTCCAGCAGCCGGGTCTGGAATCCAGGTCCGTAGTTCCAGGTGGTGCTCCAGGTGGCCACGGCCAGGTCGGCCCAGCGGTCGGCGACGCCAAGCGAGCCCAGGTCGACGTGGCCCGAGCACCGGCCGTCCTCGGTCAGCAGCGTGTTCGGCGCGCAGGCATCACCGTGGCAGACGACCGGCTGGCCGGCCGGCGGGATGTCGGCGAGCAGGCGCAGGGCGGCCGGGGCGCCGAGGTTCTGGTGGTCGTGATGCCATCGCGCTGGGTCAAGGCGGCCCAGCCGGGCGCGGCGGCGGACGTCGGCCAGCCGGTGACTGGCGCTCCAGGTGAACGGGCAGGCGCGGGCGGGCAGCGCCTCGTGCAGCGCGCGCAGTCCCTGCCCGATCGCGGTCACCGCCGTCCTCGGCTCGGCCTTCCATCGCGAGGTGACGGCCATCTGCCCGGGCAGCGCGCAGGTGATGATCCAGGACCCGGCATCGTCAGCGTCCGCGCCGAGCAGCCGCGGCACCGGCGTGAACGCCGCCGCCCACTCCAGCCGGGCAGCTTCGGCGGCGAGGTTGATCCCGCTGCCCTCTGGGGCCCATTTCACGAACCGCCGCCGCTCCCCCGCGCCGATCTCGAACGTCTGTCCGCCCTGGTGATTCCGCCACACAGGGCGCACGACCTCGCCAGCGGCCAGGGCGGCAACCCACGCTGGCACCGGCGCATCGGCTCGCAGCGGACCGCCAGTCACCTGTCCACGATCGCACGACAGCGCCCGTGAGTAAGACCGGGCGAAATGAGTACTCGTTGCTCAGGCGCGGGCGGACGGCGCCGGGAGATCGTCGCGGTAGACAAATCCCGATCAGGAGACACTGCCATGACCACCTGTTCTGACATTCCCGGCCACGCCGCGACGGTGGAGATCAGCCTCTACCACGCGATCGGCGGGCGGCACGCTCTTGTCGCTGCCGTCGACGACAGCGGCACGCTCTTGTCGCTGCCGTCGACGACTTCTACCGGCGGCTGCTCGCTGACCCGGTGCTTGCCCCGTTCTTCCCGGGCGGCGTCGGTGAACGGCACCGGCGTTACCTGGTGACCATCCTTGGCGAGGCGCTTGGCGGTCCCGAGCGCTACCGGGGACCCGATCTCGCCGGTACGCACCAGGATCTGGGCATCAGCGGCACCCATTTTGAGCGCACCGCCGCTCACCTTGGCGCCACCCTGGGCGAGATGGGCCTGCCCAGCCGCCTGGTCGACCGGATTATCGAGATCGTGGCCGGGCTCCGGCCCGCCATCGTGACCCGCTGACCGGTGACGGCGCCCCGGCGCCGCCGAGCGTTTGCCGGCCCGGCGCTGGGCTGACATGCTGGCACCTGTGGCGATCACGCTGCAACGGTGGCCGATCGTCGGCCGGCGGTCGGAGCTTGAGGTATTCGAGCAGGCCCTGGGTTCGGGCGAGCGAGCGGGCCTGGTGATATATGGCCGAGCCGGGGTCGGCAAGACCCGGCTTGCCGACGAGTGCGCGGCGCGGGCCGCAGCGATCGGCCATCCGACCGAACGGGTGGTCGGCAGCCGGACCACCTCGCTGCTACCACTGGGCGCGGTGGCCGGCCTCCTGGCCGGCGGGCTCGGCCACCCGGGTCTCGACGGGCAGGTCCACACGGTGGCGCTGTTCGAGGAGACCAGGCGGGCGCTGCACGAGCGCCACCGTGGCAGCCGCCTGGTCACCGTCGCCGATGACGCGCCGCTGCTCGATGACGTGTCAATTGCTCTGCTCGGGTATCTGGCCGCGCATAAGACGATCTTCCTGGTCGCCACCGTGCGTGCCGGCGAGCCGGTCCCTGACCTGCTGACCGGCATGTGGCGGGAGGGCCGGCTGGACCGCGTCGACCTGCATGACCTCAGCCGCACGCATCTCGACACGCTCCTGCACCTGACGCTGGAAGGCCCGATCGAGGCTGGTGCGGGCCGGGAGTTCTGGGAGATCACCCGGGGCAACCCGCTGTACGTGCGCGAGCTGATCCTGGGCGCCCTCGAGTCCGGGGCGCTGGTCGAGCGGTCGGGGGTGTGGCATCTGGACGACCGGCTGCCGCCCACGAGGCGGCTCCAGGACCTGGTCGAGCAGCGGATCGCCGGC
>DATNIU010000109.1:0-9027 GCA_035604275.1 Streptosporangiaceae bacterium
CGCCACCGCAGCGACGTTCCGTGGCGGGTCCGTGTTTGCCATGACGACGCTGTATGGCGAGTACCGTGAACGCCAATGGTCACATCAACCGTTGAGCGACGATCCCTTGGGCTCAGTGCCTTCGCGCAGCAGCACGGTCACGAAGACAATGGTTTCGCATATTCGCAGCCTGGATCGGAGCTGATCTTGGCCACCGCGGAAATTCCGCCGCGGCGTGGCTCCTCTGGCACCGCAAAACGCGATCGGCGGGCCATCAGCCATCATAGTGGTACCGGGCCTGAATGATGATCAGCTCATCATCGGTCGCGCAGTAGACGAGACGGTGCTCGTCGTCAATCCGCCTGGACCAGAACCCGGAGAGGTTGCGACGCAGCGGCTCCGGCTTGCCGATGCCTTCAAACGGGGTCCGCCGGGCTTCCTCGATCAGCCTCAGCAGGCGCCGCAGCATTTTCTTGTCCGCGGTGGCCCAGTAGGTGAAGTCTTCCCAGCTCTGGGCATGGAAGACGATGCTCCGCATAGCGGCTAGCCCTCATCGGCCATGGCCTGGAGTTCTTCCATGGTCTTGGTGAGCAGGGTCCGACCGCGGCGCGCTTCCTCGGCGGCGGCCATGAGACGAGCTGCATTCGCGGGCGAGCGCAGCAAGTAGTCGGTCTCCTCCATGGACTCGTAGTCGTCAGCGGCAACGAGATAAGCCCGGCCATGGTTCGAGATGATCTCGACCGGAGCCCGGTCGTCGTTCACCTGCTTGATGAGCGGGAAGAGCCTCTTGCGCGCTTCGGTTGCCGTGATGGCCATGGAAACCCTCTCCTGTGTGGTACAGGTCCATGGTACTACATGAGTAGTACCGCAGCGCGGTACCATCGCGCGTTCTCTGCGCCAGGGCTCGCCGAGGTGGGCCGAGGGCTGCTCAGACCCCGCCCGCTGACCTCTCTGCAACCCCGCGACCTGAGGCTTTACTCCCGTTCCCAGAGACTCCGGGCGGTTCACGGGCCTACCGCCCGCCCTCTGCGTGTGAGCTTATCTTGGGCGGCCTGTCCGCTCCGGGAGAGTCTTGCTATCAGCGGCCGACCCATTCGGTCCACAGATAGAGCCGCGACCAGCCGCTCGGCGTCGCTAGGCTTTCGGGCTAATCCTGCCCTCGTTCACGCGGAGTCGCGACATGCTGGTGCTACACGGGCTCTGGTCGCCCGAGGACGGCTTGTGCCTGTGGGCGGAGGACTCCGGACGAAACGTCAAGAGCCGCAGCGAGGCCATCAGGTCGGCCAGGCCGCATCCGTTCGCAGCCAAGGCGGGGACTCTGGCGCAGGCGCTCTCGTGGCTGAGCAAGGCGCAGCCAGGCGAGATGGTGCTGCGGCTGCCGTCGCTGCGGATGTCCCCGCTGGACTCACCCGAGCTGGTCCGGGCCAGGCCACGCCCGGCGCCAGTGGACAAGCCCGCGCTGCTGCCGTGGACGGTGCCGCTCCTGGCGCTGACGCCCGCCGCTGCGCTGGCGCCGCTCGCCAGGCTGCTCGCTCCGGCCAGACTGTCGCTGCCGGCCGCCCAGGACGCTCCAGACACTGATGGCAACAGCGGCCCTGACGTCAGGCTCGGCGCGACCATCGGGTTCCTCGCCAGCCTGGCCGCGCTCGCCACGGACCTGGTGACTCGCGGCCGGGTACTGCCGACGCTCGCTCGCGGGGCCGACGGCCCCGTCGGGACCTGGCGCCCGGTGCTGACCGGTCCGGACGCGGCCGCTGCGCACGCTCTCGCAATCGCGATGCCGCCCGCCTGCCGCGCTGCGCCGGGGCGCGAGGACCCGTACCAGATCGTCGAGGCGGCGCTCGGCTCGCTCGCCGATGCCGCCGCGCGCGCCACCCTCGCCGACGCGGCCAGCCGCAGGGCACTCGCCGGCGCGAGCACGCTCGTCCCGCCGCGGCGTGGCCGGGCGGCGGCCCACCTCCCGGCGGCCGAGGCCTGGCTGGCCTCGCTCGCCACTCCCGACGGCCGCTTCGAGTCCAGCCCGCGCGATCTGGACGAGCTGGCCAGCGCCCTGCGGTCCTGGGATGAGATCGGTACCGGGCCGGCCGGGCCAGCCCGCGCCACCTTCCGCCTGACAGAAGCCGCGCCAGCAGCCGATGGCGAGGCGATGGCGGGAGAGGTAGACGTAGCCGGAGCCGACATCGGGGCTGGCGGCTCGGGTGATCTCGGAGCCAACGGCGCGGCGGGCGCCGAAGCGACCGGGGACGGGCAGAGCCGGTGGTGGCTGGAATTCCTGCTCCAGTCCATCGCCGACCCAAGCCTGCTGGTCCCGGCGGCACGAGCCTGGGCCGACGACGGGAGCCTCAGCCGCTGGCTGGCCAGGCCGCAGGAGCTGCTCCTGGCCGAGCTGGGCAGGGCCAGCCGGGTTTACCCGGCCATCGCGGATGGGCTCCGCCAGGCACGCCCGGTCGGCCTCGAGCTGGACGCCGACGACGCCTTCCATTTCCTGTCGGCAGCCGCGCCGGCGCTGGACCAGGCCGGCTTCGGGGTAATGTTGCCAAGCTGGTGGGATAGGCGCCGTGCGCTCAGCTTGACCGGATCCGCCGCCACGCCTGTTGATGGCGTCGTCGCTGGCGCCGGCAAGTTCGGCAAGGACCAGCTGATGGACTTCAGCTGGCGGCTGGCCGTTGGCGATGAGGCGCTGACCGACGCCGAGATCGCTGCGCTCGCCGCGACCAAGGCGCCGCTGATCCGGCTCCGCGGCCAGTGGGTCGCCGTCGACCGCGAGCAGCTCAGGCGGGGGCTGGAGTTCCTGGCGCGGAATGGGCTCGGGCGGGCCAGCGCGGCTGACGTATTGCGGATGGCCGCCAGCCACCCCGACGACCTGGGTACCCCGCTCCCCGTCGCCGGGGTTACGGCCGACGGCTGGCTCGGTGACCTGCTGGCCGGCGCCGCCCCGCAGACGCTGCAACTGGCCGAGGCACCGGTCGGGTTCGGCGCGACGCTGCGGCCGTACCAGCAGCGTGGTCTGTCCTGGCTGGCGTTCCTCGGATCGCTCGGCCTCGGCGCGTGCCTCGCCGACGACATGGGGCTTGGCAAGACCGTGCAGCTGCTGGCCCTGGAGGCAGCCGACCGGGCGGGCGGCGCGACCGGGCCAACGCTGCTGCTCTGCCCCATGTCGCTGGTGGGCAACTGGCAGCGGGAGGCCGCCAGGTTCGCTCCGGAACTGGTGGTCTACGCCCATCACGGCGGCCAGCGCCCGCGCGGCGACAACCTGCGCGCCCGGATCAGCGAGTCCGACCTGGTCCTGACCACCTACGCCACCGCGACCCGGGACATCGAGGAGCTGGCCGGCTACCCGTGGCGCCGGGTGGTGCTGGACGAGGCCCAGGCGATCAAGAATAGCCTGTCGCAGGCATCGAAGGCCGCGCGACGGCTGACGGCGGACCACCGGGTCGCGCTCACCGGGACGCCGGTGGAGAACCGGCTGGCCGAGCTCTGGTCGGTCATAGACTTCGTCAACCCGGGACTGCTCGGCACTCCTGAGCAGTTCCGCGCGCGGTACTCGATCCCGGTCGAGCGGCACGGCATGACCGAGCCGGCGCAGCGGCTGCGCGCCATCATCCGCCCGTACGTGCTGCGGCGCCTTAAGACCGACCCGGCGATCATCGATGACCTGCCGGAAAAGATCGAGATGCGGCAGTACTGCAAGCTCACCACCGAGCAGGCCTCGCTCTACCAGTCCGTCGTCGACGACATGCTGGAGAGAATCGAGAACTCCGAGGGGATCGAGCGGCGCGGCAACGTGCTCGCCGCCATGGCCAAGCTCAAGCAGGCTTGCAACCACCCGGCGCTGCTGCTGCACGACCGGTCAGCGATCGGGCGTCGCTCGGGCAAGGTGATCCGGTTGGAGGAGATCCTGGAGGAGATCCTGGCCGGGGGTGACAAGGCAATCTGCTTCAGCCAGTACACCGAGTTCCTCGATCTGCTGCTGCCGCACCTGTCGGCCAGATTCGGCACTGACATCGCCTACCTGCACGGCGGGACGCCCAAGGACCGCCGGGACGAGCTGGTGACGGCGTTCCAGTCCGAGGGCGGCCCGCCGATCTTCTTGCTTTCGCTCAAGGCGGGCGGCACCGGCCTGACCCTGACCGCCGCGAGCCACGTCATCCACCTGGACCGGTGGTGGAACCCGGCGGTGGAGAACCAGGCCACCGACCGGGCGTTCCGGATCGGGCAGCGGCGGAATGTTGAAGTGCACAAGCTCATCTGCACCGGAACCCTGGAGGAGCGGATCGACGAGATGATCGAAGAGAAGAAGGCGCTGGCGGACCTGGTGGTCGCCGACGGCGAGGGCTGGCTGACCGAGCTCTCGACCGGAGACCTGCGCAAGGTCTTCGAGCTCTCCGCAGACGCCGTCGATGACTAGCCGCTGGTACCCGCCGCCGTCGAAGCCGCGCGAGGTGGACGGCGGGCTCAGGGCGCGCAGCTCCCGCGGCACCATCGGCCAGTCGTGGTGGTCGGGCCGGTTCACCGCGGTGATGGAGGACATCGGGCTGGGCAGCCGCCTCCAGCGCGGCCGGGCCTACGCGCGCCGGGGGCAGGTCATCTCCCTTGACGTTGGCGCCGGGATGGTCACCGCGTCGGTCCAGGGCAGCCGGGCCCGGCCGTACCGGGTGAAGATCGGACTGACATCGCTCGGCAAGACCGAGTGGGCCAAGGTCGAGCACGCGCTCGCGAAGAACGCCTGGTATCTCGCCAAGCTGCTCTCAGGCGACATGCCCGAGGACATCGAGGACGTGTTCGCCGGGCAGGGGCTCTCGCTCTTCCCGGCGGCTGCTGGCGAGATGTCGATGGACTGCTCCTGCCCGGACTGGGAGGTGCCATGCAAGCACATCGCCGCCGCGTTCTACCTGCTGGCCGAGGCGTTCGATGAGGATCCGTTCGCCATCCTGGCCTGGCGCGGCCGGGACAGAGATGACCTGCTGGCGAACCTGCAGGCCGCCCGGGGCGATGCCCGGCCCGCCGCCGACCAGGACGGGCCGGCCGGAGCGCCGCTAGCCGAGCGCATCGGTACGTTCTTCGCGCTCCAGGGTTCTATGCCGGAACCTGGCCCGCCGCCTGGCGACCCTGCTGCCATCCTAGGCCAGCTCCCCGAGATCGGCGCGACCATCCGCGGCAAGGCGCTCCCCGACCTGCTGGCCCCCGCCTACGCCGCGTTCGCTTCGGCCGAGGCGCTCCTGGCCACGCGGGCCGAGCTGCCCGGGTAGCAGCCTGCGCGCGGGAAGCTAGGTTGTGCTTAGCCTGGCCGTGTTGAGTCATGGCGACGACCGCGCTGCGCGTGCCTCTACAGGCTCGCGTTCACCCTCCGCACCGAGGCCGGCGAGATGGGTGCCGCCGCACCAGGTGCCGGCTAAGCCAGGCGCAGATAACTAACGACGTGGTGCGCAGTTATCCGATCATGGACGAGGCATGATCGCCACAGCGTGTCGGTCCCTGGATAGCAAAGGGCCGCACAAGATCATGAATCGGTGTCTAGACGATCATGGGCTCGTGCGGCCCTGGGTCATTCTGCCTTCGCTGGGATCTCCCGTCACCACCTGGGCCGGCTCGTCGCTGGGCTGGCCGGCCCATGGCCGGCACGCCGGGACTCCAGCCTGCGCCGCCGCCGCGGCCGGGAACGGCGCTTGACGTCCCGAGCTCGCTCACATGCCGACGAAGGCGCGCGGCGGCGCGGTGCTGCTCAATCGAGGGTCGCGCCCTAGACCCGTCCAACGCCGCTACGCAACCGGCCCGGCACCCCGGCCAGGACCATGCGTGCCCGATCAAGAAGGGAGCGGTGGTGAATCACGGTCGTTCACGGGCACGCCTACATAGTTGCCGACCTGGCTGGTCGGACCGGCGCCGCTGCCGAACTCCTAGGCAGTTAAGTCAGCTCAGCACCGAACGCGCCGGCTATCAAGGGCCACGACGGTTGCACCTGGAGCAGCGCCCCGTACGTGCAGGTCAGCAGGCATTTGACCGGCACATCTGTGGCGGCCTCCGGAGCCATGTGCCCGTACACGAGAGCCGTTGGCCGGATCGCGGCGCATGCTCCGAACTGGACGATCTGCGCGCCTCGGCCGGTCAGGATCGGCTAAGCACAAGTAAGCGAATATTCGGCCGTCGGGTGCACTTTGCGGAGACGGCATGCTCCCAGGCCCGTGACCGGGAGTACCCGGCGTGGCCGTTCGTCGTTGAGGCGGTGCTGCGCTGCCGGGCCAGTCCGGCGCCGCGGCGCGGCACGAGCAGCGGCTCAGGAAGGCGGCGGCCGCCCCCGCGCTTGCCCGGCTGGGCCAGCCAGGTGGCGCGGGAGTCGGCGGGTGCTGGCTAGGGTTCGCGTCATGGCCGTGCCCGGAGCGCTCGCGTGAGCGCGCAGGAATCCGCTCTGCCGCACGGGTGCCAGGTGCGCAAGGCTGTCGTCCCGCTGGCCGGCCTGGGAACCCGGCTGCTGCCCGCGACCAAGGCGGTGCCGAAGGGCATGCTTCCCCTGATCGACAAGCCGGTCGTCCAGTACGTGGTCGAGGAGGCCGCCGCGGCCGGGCTGAGGGACATCCTGCTGGTCATCGGCGACGGCCAGGAGTCGTTCGGCCGGCACTTCGGTCCTGCTCCGCCTCTGGCCGGGCGCCCTCACCGCGAAGCGCCCGGCGAACCGGCTGACGTGGCCGGCCTGGGGCGGATCTCCATCCTCACGCAGGAGGTGCCGCGCGGACTGGGCGACGCGGTGCTGCGCGCGGCCGGTTTCGCCGGGGCCGAGCCGTTCGCGGTCTTGCTCGGCGACAACGTGCTGCGCGGCTCCGATGACCTCCTGGCCACCATGATCGCCGCCAGGAACACGTACGGCGGGACGGTCGTGGCACTGACCGAGGTCCCGCGCCCTGAGGTGACGTCCCGCGCCGTCGTCGCCTTCGAGCCGACCGCCGATCCCGCGGTCGTGCGGATCACGGACGTCGCCGAGAAGCCGTCCGCGCGCGATGCCCCGTCCAGCTGGATCATGATCGGCCGGTTCATCTGCGACCCGGCGATCCTGCAGGTCCTGCGCGATACCCCGGCCGGGCATGGCGGCGAGATCCAGCTCAGCGATGCGCTGCGGACACTGGCCGCGCTCGGTCACGATCGCGGTGGCGGCGTGCACGGCGTCTTCTTCCGCGGCCGCCGCCTCGACACCGGGAACACCGGTGACTACATCCGCGCGACGGTCGAGCTTGCCTGCTCCCGGCCCGACATCGCCGCCGAGTTCCTGCCCTGGCTGCGCCGGTACGTCCGAACACTCGGCCGGCATGACCACCTACCGCCCCGGCAGCCAGCCTCTCCCACGGCATGACCAGGTGACGGCCGACTCCCTGCGGGGCCGATGCGCATATGCCAGCCGAATAGCCAGGATTCAAGCACGCGAACGGATAACCTGTGCAGCACCGGCAACCTGTGACCGCCCGACTGCATAAGTACCGAGTCGGCAGGGAGGATGCGGATAGGGACCTTCGGCCCTTCTTCTGTAGCCTCGGCCCCGCTTCCGGGGTTTGGGTGTGTTACGGGGATAGGGTCGGAGTCCTGGGTCCCGGCCTGACCTGCTATCGGGCGTGACGCCGGCTGGTTGTCTTCTGACCGGCTTTGTCGGCCGGGTCCCAGGTTCGCGGCACTCGCCGCTGGTGCCGTCCTGATCTGCCCGGCCTGGGCAAGAGGCCGGGGCTGCCAGGTCCGGGCGGGCGAGCGGACGCGGTGCCATCCCTCTTTACGCGAGAAGGGGATGACGTGAGCAATGGTAAGCACGCGCGCCATCACTGGTGGCGCGGGCACTCATGCTGATACCCATGTCGCGGCCGCGCTGGATGGTATCGGCGGGCTGCTCGGGGTGTCCGAGTTCCCGGCGACGCCGGCCGGATACGGGCAGCTGACCGGCTGGCTGCAGGGCTTCGGCACGGTGGGCCTGGTCGGGATCGAGGGCACCGGCAGCTATGGCGCCGGCCTGGCCCGGCATGCTGCCGCGGCCGGGATCCGGGTGGCCGGGGTGGACCGGGCGGACCGGCAGGAGCGCCGCCGCCAGGGCAAGTCTGACCCCTTCGACGCGGTCAGCGCCGCCCGGGCCGCGCAATCAGGCCGGGCTGCCGGGCTGCCGAAGGGGCGGGACGGCGCGGTGGAGGCGATCCGGGCGCTGATGGTCGCCAAGCGCAGCGCCCGCCACGAGCGGACCCAGGCCATCAACCAGGCCCGGGCGCTGCTCCTGACCGGCCCCGATGACCTGCGGGCCCGGTTCGCCGGGCACACCGCGGCCGCGCTGGCCGAGGCGATCGCGGCCCTGCGGCCCCGGCCGGGCGATGCCGCCGGGTACGCGATCCGCGTCGCGCTGCGCGAGCTGGGCCGGCGCGCGGGCTTCCTCGACGGCCAGATCGAGCGGCTGGACGACCTCATCGTCCCGCTCGTCACCGCCACGGCTCCCGGCCTGCTCAGCCTCTACGGCGTCGGCCCCGGCACCGCGGCCATGCTCCTGGTCGCCGCCGGAGACCACCCGGACCGGCTGCGCAGCGAAGCCGCCTGGGCCCACATGTGCGGCGTCGCCCCGATCCCGGCCTCATCAGGCAAGGTGCGGCGGCACCGGCTCAACCCTGGCGGGAACCGCGAGGCCAACCATGCCCTGTGGCGGATCGTGATCACCCGGATGAGCGCCCACCCTGCCACCCGCGCCTACGTCGAGCGGCGCGCCAGGGAGGGCCTGCCGGAGAAGGAGATCATCCGCTGCCTGAAACGCTACGTCGCCCGCGAGGTCTACCACCACCTGCGCGGCTGACGCCCCCGACCCCCAGGGGCGGCCTGGCCCTCGAATCGGCTGCCGCGACCGGTACTGGCCTTCGAACGATCCGCCGGCCGCCCCGGGCACCTCTCCGCCTGCTGACCTTGTGACCTGATAAGAGCCTGCCCTCCCGCAAAGGAGCGGCCCTTCCCTGTCTTGTCCGCCCCTCAGCAGACAACCCACCACCTATTCCTCGCCGGAAAAGAGCGGAAAGAAGGCCTTGACAACACATAGGAGCATCG
>DATNIU010000110.1:0-3481 GCA_035604275.1 Streptosporangiaceae bacterium
GAGCCGATCGACTGCACCCACTGGTTCCCGGTGGTCGAGGTGTACGCGGCCGCGAGCGCGCTGGCCGACTGGCCGGTCAGCGACGACGTGTTCGGCATGTACGGTCCCCACCACGAGTCGGTGGCGATGTTGTTGACCAGGGGGCCGAGCGCGACGGTGTCGGCAGGGAACAGCAGCACCTTGGCCACCGTGGCCAGCTTGGGCTTGAAGCCCTGCTGCACGGCCTGATGCCAGAAGGTGTTGAAGTCGGGCGGCAGCGGGCAATTGCTGAACACCTCGGCGTGCTTGCTCTTGAACTCCGAGATCATCGAGGTGAAGCTGGTGGCGCCGTCCTGGTAGGCGCCGCCGTCGACCACCTTGTAGCCGGACGCCTTGATCAGCGGCTCGAATCCGCCGCGGAAGGCGTTGCCGTCGGAGTCGTTCGGGTACTGGCAGGCGACGACCTTGTCGGTGTGGATCCGGTTCCACATCGGGGCGAAGGTGCCCTGGAACTCCTTCAGGCCGAAGAAGAACATCGTCGCGTACTGGAACTTGGTGGTCGGGCTGACCGGGTTTCCGCCCAGGCCGGCGTACCACGACTCCCACGGCACCACAGTGGACAGGCACGGTGTGTGCAGTTTCTCGCAGGCCCCTGCCACCGGGTTGGTCGTCTCCGGCGTTGAGGTGGTGAGGATCAGGTCGGCATGATCGGTGAGGATCAGCTGCTGTGCGACCTGGCCGGCCCTGGTCGGATTCGACTGGCTGTCCTGCACGTTGATGTTGACCTTGTAGGTCTTCTTGCCGATCTTGATGCCGTTCTTGTAGGCCGAGGTGGCCCTGATCTGGCTCAGCACGAACTGGTCTCCGGACGCGAAGCCGGCCAGCGGCCCGGTGAGCGGAGTGATGAAGCCGATGGTGATGGTGCCGGTGGTAGAGCCTGATCCGGCGCCCTTGAGGCCCGAGCTGCACGCGCCCAGGATCCCGCCGGCACCGACCGCGAGCGAGCCGGCGCCGATGCCCCTGAGCAGAGAACGCCGCGTGATCGGCCGATCTTGCGGCATCGGTTCGCCCGCTTCCTGAAGGTCCATTCGTCTCCTCCGAAGTCAGCGCCCGCGGGCCGCCGGCGGACTCCGTCGGCGCGATCTTCGCTCCGCGTCCGACGCGCCAGCACGGTACCGCAGGGTGTTCGCTTGGCGTACGAGTATACGCAATGTAGAACTTAGCCAGCATTCTCTGCCGATGTCAACGCTCCGGGCAGACCGATGCAATCGACCAGCAGGAGCCCCGTCGACGGAATGTTTGTGACCTGGCGCCCTGCCCGCCGATCAGGCGCCGCGGCCCTGAGCGAGGGTCGCGCGACGGGTAGAGGCTAGGCCAGACCCTGGGACTTCAGGTCGGCCTCGATCTGGCCGACCGTGTGCAGGAGCGCGGGCAGGATCTCGCTCCGCATCACCGCCATGCTGACCCGGCTGGCGTGCGCGGAGACGTTGATCGCCGCGGTGCCGACGTCCGCGGCGCCGCGAATCGGAGCGGCGATCGCCCGCAGGCCCTCCTCGAGTTCCTGGTCCACGATCGCGTAGCCCTGCCTGGCCACCTCGTGCACGATCGCCCGGAGCCGGTCAGGATCGGTCACCGTGCGGCTGGTGAAGGACTCGAAGGTCGCCTCGGCGAGATAGCGGTCGAGTTCGGGCTCGCTCATCGCGGCGAGCAGCACGCGGCCCATCGATGTCACGTAGGCCGGGAACCGGGTTCCGACCGAGATCGCCACCGTCATGATCCGTTTGGTCGGCACCCGGGCCACGTAGACGACGTGGTGACCGTCGAGCACGGAGATCGAGGACGACTCGTGCAGTTTCGCGACGAGCTCCTCCAGATGCGGCGCGGCCACTTCAGGCAAGGCCAGCCCGGAGAGGTAGGCATAGCCGAGTTCGAGCACCCGTGGCCGGAGCGAGAACTCCCTGCCGTCACTGCGCACGTAGCCGAGCTTGACCAGGGTCAGCAGGAAGCGGCGCGCGGCGGCGCGGGTCAGTCCGGTCGCCCGCGCCACCTCGCTCAGGCTCAGCCGTTCCCGATCCGGCCCGAAGGCCCGGATCACCGCGAGTCCGCGGTCGAGGGACTGCACGAAGTCGCTATTCCTCGGCTGACCGCCGTCGCCGGCCGGGGGCGCCTTCCGCCCTGCCGCGGTCCCTGCGGACGGTTCGGGCGCCGGAGCCGCGACCGGTCCGCCGTCGGTCGGCTGCCGCTCAGGCTGACCGGCATCGTTCGCTCTGCGCCCAGAGGTTCTCATCTCAATGCATGTTAGCGCCCCTGCACGGCGACTCAGCTACCCAGCCCGATCGGCGCGTCTTGTCCGCGCAGGGATCATGTTCCCGGCCTGACCGGTACCGGCACGGCAGGAATGCGCGCAGGTTCGAAAGGCCGGCCGCGGCCGGGTCGTGCCGTCGTGGGCAGGTACGGGGGGTGTGGTGCCGCGCCGCGCAGGCCCGCCGCCTTTCTGGTGCCGGGCGCCGCGCGGCGGCTGGCGGATTCTGGCTGGCGGATTCTGGCTGGCGGATTCTGGCTGGCGGCTGGCGGCTGGCGGCTGGCCGGAGTCATGCCATGGCGCGCACGTGGCCGAGCAAAGCGGCGGTCACCTGGCCGGCGGCTGACACATTCGCCAGGTGCGCGGCGCCGCGGACCACGATCAGCCGCGCGCCGCTGATCCCGGCCGCGATCACCGCGCCGTGTGCCGGCGGCGTGGCCGGATCCTCGGACCCGGCGATGACCAGCGTCGGCGCCGAGATCGATCCGAGGCTGTCGCGCAGATCCATCCCGGCGATGGCCTCGCAGCAGCCCGCGTACCCTTGCGGATCCGTGCGCTCGAACTGGGCGACGAACGACTCGGGCACGGCCGGCTGCCGGTCCGCGAACGCCGGGGCGAACCAGCGGCTCACGACCAGCCGGGAGACCGACCGCATCCCGGCGGAACGCACAAGCCCGGCACGCTCCAGCCACGCCGAGGCCGGCGGAAGGTACGCGGACGTGCAGCACAGGCCAAGAGCCGTGATCCGCTCGGGCGCGTTCGCGGCCAGCCAGATGCCGATCATGCCGCCGAGCGAGATCCCGCAGTACGCGGCCCGCTCGATGCCACAGGAGTCGAGCAGCGCGAGAACGCCGGCGCCCAGTTCCTCGATCGAATACGGCCCGGGCGCGGCGGCGGAGCCGCCGTGGCCGGGATGCTCATAGCGGAGCAGCCGGAAATGCGATCCGAACGCCGGCAGCTGCGGTTCCCAGACCGCCCGCGTGGTACCGAGCGAGTTGCCGAGTACCAGGACGGGAGCGTCCGGCGGACCATCGAGCGACGCGGTCAGGCCGAGTGAGCCCGACGCCGGCGCCGGCGGCGGCTCAGACATCAAAGAAGACTGTCTCGTGCTCGCCCTGTAGCCGGATGTCGAACCGGAACCCCGCCGCCGTGATGCGGCCCGCGGTGCCGTGCCCCGCCGTGCCCGCGGTGCCGTGCACC
>DATNIU010000111.1:0-7029 GCA_035604275.1 Streptosporangiaceae bacterium
TGCCGCCGGGTGCCGCCGCCGTGCCGCCGGGTGCCGCCGCCCTGCCGCCGGATGCCGCGGAGGCCTTCGCGCCGGGGATCGTTGATCCGCCGGATGCGCAGGTACCGAGGCTGCTGCAGCAGGCGGCCGCATGGTCATGGAGGTTGCTGCTGGTCGCCGCCGTTACCTACCTGGCATTCAAGGTGACGGTTGCGCTGCGCCTGCTAGTGCTGCCGTTCATTGTGGCCCTGCTGCTCACTGCCCTGCTCCAGCCATTGGCCTTGTGGCTCCGGCGCCACAAGTTGCCGGCCCTGGCCGCGACCTGGTGCACCCTGCTGGCGGCGATCGTCGTACTTGCCGGGCTGGGCTTGCTCATCGCCAACCGAGTCCAGGCGGACTTTCCGAGGCTGAAGGACGAGGTGCTCGCCAGCGCTCACACGGTGCAGGTCTACTTGTCACGACCGCCATTCCGGCTCAAGGGCATCGGCATTGAACAGCTGTCCAGCAAGCTGGTGAACTATCTCAACCAGCACAAGGGCCTGGTGGAGGGCACGGTCCTGACCGGAGGCCGGATCTTCCTCGAGACACTGGCTGGCCTGATCCTGACCGTCTTTATCACTTTCTTCCTGCTCAAGGACGGAGACCGGATCTGGGCCTGGCTGGTCAGCGGGCTGCGCCCGGTCGCCAGGGCACGGGCGAACCGGGCAGGCGATGCCGCGTGGCACGTTCTGGTCAGCTATGTCAGGGGAACCACGGTCGTCGCGGCGATACACGCCCTGGTCATCGGGCTCGCGCTGTGGATACTTGGCGTTCCGCTCCTCGTTCCGCTGGTGATCCTGGTGTTCCTGGCCGCGTACGTGCCGCTGATCGGGGTGCTGGTCGTCGGCGCTCTGGCGATCCTGGTCACGCTGGCGACGAAGGGGTGGATCGCCGCACTGGTACTGCTTGCCGTGTTCCTGGTGGAGAACCAGCTGGACAGCCACCTGCTGCAGCCGCAGGTGGTCGGCCGCGCCGTCCGGCTGCACCCGCTCGGGATCATCGTGGTGCTGGCGGTTGGCGGGATCGTGGCGGGCATCCCTGGCGCGATCGTGGCGGTGCCGACGACGGCCGTGATCTCCTACGCGTGGCCGTACCTGCGCAGCGACCACCCGCCCGAGCACGTGACCGGGCGCAGCCGGGCGGGCCGCTGGAGGGCAGGGGAACGCGGGCGCAAGCCCGGGCGGGAGGTCGCGCGATGACAGGCCAGGCCGATCGGGTCGAGGTACTGATCAGGCGGCTCGACCCCGGGCTTCCCGTGCCCGAGCGGGCGCACCCTGGCGACGCCGGGGTGGACCTGTACGCGGCGGCCGACGTCGAGCTTGAGCCGGGCGCCAGGGCGCAGGTGCCGACCGGGATCGCGATCGCCCTGCCGGACGGCTACGCGGCCTTCGTTCTGCCGCGGTCGGGCCTGGCCGCGCGGCACGGCGTCGCCCTGGTGAACGCGCCGGGGACGATCGACGCGGGGTACCGTGGGGAGATCAGGGTGACCTTGCTCAATACCGACCAGAACCTCGGTGTTCGCTTCCGGCGCGGAGACCGGATCGCGCAGCTGGTGATCCAGCGCGTCGAGCGCGCGATCTTCTGCGAGGTAGCTACGCTGCCCGGGTCGGCCAGAGGCGACGGCGGATTCGGGTCGACGGGCGGTCACGCCGACGCCGACCTGGGTGCCCGGCTGCCAGGATCGGCCTAGTCACGGCGGGCAGCCCAGGCCGGGACAGCCCAGCGAGAACGAGATAGGAGCACACCGCGTGTTGCGACGGCGCCGCCGCGAAGGCGGGGATCAGCCAGCTTCAGACCGCAGCGCGGACTCCGACGTCCTGGACGCCGACTCCGGGCCGGACGCGGCCGAGCCGGGTGGCGGGATCACCGGCAGGGAACACGACCTGGCCGATGACGATGACGGCGCTCTGCTGGCCGGGCCCTGGGACATCGCGGCTGACTACCCGCCGGGCGAGCGGATCGACTGCGGCAGCCTGCTCATCCCGGTTCGCGAGGGGTTCGATGTCCAGATCAACGTGGCCGAGGAGCAGGGCGTCTGGGTGGCAGTCGTGCACGGTGAGAGCGGGATGCAGCTTCAGGCCTTCGCGGCACCGAGAAGCGGCGGGCTGTGGGGCGAGGTCAGGCAGGAGATCGCCGACAACATCGCCGAGTCAGGCGGCAGCTGCCGGACCGAGCACGGCCCGTTCGGAGCCGAGCTGCACGCCCAGGTTCCGATCGGCGAGGAAGGGCAGCCGGGCCCGCAGTTGCAGCCGGTTCGGTTCCTCGGGCATGACGGCCCGCGCTGGTTCCTCCGCGGCGTGATCAGCGGCCCGGCCGCCCGTCACCCGGACCAGGGCACCGCCTTCGACGCGGTGTTCGCCGATGTCGTAGTGGTGCGCGGCGATTACCCCGCGCCGCCCAGGGAGCAGCTGGAGATCCGGCTGCCAGAAGAGGCCCGGCAGGCGCTTGACGCTCAGCTCGCCGACTCCGACGAGGGCTGGGACCTGCCGAATCCGTTCGAGCGCGGCCCCGAGATCACCGAGACCCGCTAGCCAGGAGCTGGCCGAGTTCTCCCTCCACGTCCTCGCTGGTGACGAACAGCAGCTCGTCTCCGGCCTCGAGCGGGTCGTCGCTGTTCGGCACGATGACCCGGCCGTCCCGCAGGATCGCGACCAGTGCCGTGTCGGCCGGCCATTCGATCGCGCCGATCCGCTGGCCGACCAGCGGGGCGTCGTCTGGCATGGTCAGCTCGACCAGGCTGGCGGCGCTCTGCCGGAACGTCATCAGCCGGACCAGATCGCCGACGCTGACCGCCTCCTCGACCAGGGCCGAGAGCAGCCGCGGCGTGGACACGGCGACGTCAACCCCCCAGGACTCGTTGAACAGCCACTCGTTGTTCGGGTGGTTGATCCGCGCCACGACCCGCGGGACGCCGTACTCGGTCTTGGCCAGCAGCGAGACCACAAGGTTCACCTTGTCGTCACCGGTCGCCGCGATCACCACATTGCAGCGTTCAAGCGACGCGTCATCAAGCGAGCTGATCTCGCAGGCGTCAGCAAGCAGCCACTCAGCGCGCGGCACGCTGTAGACCTTGATGGCCTTGGAGTTCTTGTCGATCAGCAGCACCTCGTGGCCGTTCTCCAGCAGTTCCTTGGCGATGGACCTACCGACGGCGCCAGCGCCAGCGATGGCGACCCGCATCAGATGTGACTCCCTTTCCCTGGCGCGCCTGGATTGCTGAACACCGAGGAGATGTGCTTCAGGTCTTCCTCCCTGGCGATCACGTTCAGCACGTCGCCCTGCTGAAGCACCGTGGACGGACCGGGCATCAGCACCTCGCCCAGCCGGGAGATGAAGGCGATTCTGGTCTCGGCCGCTGCCTCGATGGCGCTCGCCTTCTCACCGAGCCAGTCGTCGCAGCAGGTGAGCTCCGCCAGGACCACCGAGCCGGTCGGGTCGCGCCAGAGCGTCGCGATGCCCTCGGGAAGCAGCCTGCGCAGCATCTGATCGGCCGTCCACCGAACGGTCGCCACGGTCGGGATGCCGAGCCGCTGGTAGACCTCGGCCCGCCGCGGGTCGTAGATGCGGGCGGCTACGCGCTGCACGCCGAAGGACTCCCTGGCTACCCGGGCGGAGATCACGTTCGAGTTGTCGCCGCTGCTGACCGCCGCGAACGCGTCGGCCTTCTCGATCCCGGCCTCGATCAGCACGTCACGGTCGAACCCGATGCCGGTGACCTTGCCACCACGGAAGCCGGGCCGCAGCTTGCGGAATGCCTCGATGTCCTGGTCGATGACGGCCACCGAGTGGCCCTGGTCCTCCAGGATGTGGGCGAGCGTCGACCCGACCCGACCGCATCCCATGATCACGATGTGCACGATCGTCCTTCCAGCGCAGCGGTGCCTGAACAACTTATGCCCGTTTCGCAGGTAGTGCTAGCTCCAGGTGCCACCCTGCCGCAAGTGCCCGGCCGGGCACCGGCAGCATGGGGGAGTGACATCGTCGGAAGTGCGGGCGCACGTGGGTGATGTGATCGACCTGACCGTCGGGGAGGCGGCGGCTGGCGGCTGGTGCGTCGCCAGGCCAGACGATGCGGGTGCGCCTGGGATGGGCTCGGGCATGGTGGTGTTCGTCCGGCACGCGCTGCCTGGCGAGCGGATACGGGCGGTGATCACCCAGACCACGGCCAGATTCGCCCGTGCCGACGCTGCCGAGATCCTCCGGCCGGCGACCGACCGGGTCAGCCCGCCCTGCCCCCATGCCAGGCCGGGCGGCTGCGGCGGGTGCGACTGGCAGCACGCCAGCCTGCCCGCCCAGCGCGAGCTCAAGGCGCTGATCATCGGACAGCAGCTTCGGCGCATCGCGGGCGTCGAGCTTGAGGTGACGGTCGAGCCGCTGCCCGGCGAGACCGGCGGGCTCGGGTGGCGCACCAGGGTCAGGTTCGCGGTCGGGAAGGACGGCACCGTCGGCCTGCACAAGCACCGGTCCCATGAGATCGTCAGGGTCGGGGACTGCCTGATCGCGCATGCCCTGGTGACCGCTGCCGAGGTGACCAGGAAAACCTGGCCAGGAGCCCGGTCGGTGGATGTGGCCGTGTCGCCGGCGACAGGTGAGCGGGCGGTGGCAGCGCAGGGCGGCGGCAGGCCGGGATCTGGCCCCCGCTTCCTGACGCAGCGGGCGGCTGGCCGGGACTGGCGGGTGGCCGCGGCGGGATTCTGGCAGGTGCATCCGGCCGCGGCAGATGCGCTTGCAGCGACCGTGCTGGCGGTGCTGGAACCAGGGACCGGCGAGACGGCGCTCGATCTCTTTTGCGGCGCCGGCCTGTTCGCCGGGGTTCTGGCTGAGGCCGTCGGGCCGTCGGGAACGGTGATCGCGGTAGAGCGCGATGCCGCCGCGGTCCGGGACGCCAGGCACAACCTGTCCGCGTACCCATGGGCGCGGGTACACCGGGGTGATGCTGGCGAGGTGCTTGACCGGATCGGCCTGCATGGCGCGTCGATCGCGGTACTCGATCCGCCCCGGACCGGGGTGGATCGCGGGCTGATCGAGGCGCTGTGCGGCGGCCGGGCGGCCGGGCCGCTGGCCAGCCGCCCGCGGCGGCCCGGCGCGGGCGGCGCCGGCTCCGGCCGGGGCGAGCCGGACCGGGACGACGTGGAGCTGGACCGGCCGCACGCGGGGTTGCGGCGGATCGCCTACGTGTCCTGTGACCCGGCCACGCTCGCGCGCGACATCGCGGTGTTCGGGCAGCATGGCTGGCGACTCGACGGGCTGCGGGCCTTCGACGCCTTTCCGATGACGCATCACGTGGAGTGCCTGGCGACGCTGGCGCCGGCCGGTGCCCGCTGAAGCCCGCCGGGCGGAATACGGCAGGATTCGGTTATGCAACTACGAATCTTCACCGAGCCGCAGCAGGGCGCCGACTATCCGACCCTGCTGCGCGTTGCCCGTGCCGCGGAGGACTGCGGGTTCGATGCGTTCTTCCGGTCCGATCATTACCTCAAGATGGGGTCGGTCAGCGGGCTCCCTGGCCCGACCGATGCCTGGATCACGCTGGCCGGCCTGGCCACCCAGACCGAGCGGATCAGGCTCGGCACGCTCGTCTCGCCGGTCACGTTCCGTTATCCGGGCCCGCTGGCGGTCAGCGTGGCGCAGGTGGACCAGATGAGCGGCGGCCGAGTGGAGTTCGGGTTCGGCACCGGCTGGTTCGATGCCGAGCACGCGGCCTACGGAATCCCGTTTCCGCCTCTTGGCGACCGTTTCGCCATGCTCGAGGAGCAGCTCGCCATCATCACCGGCCTCTGGCAGGCCCCGGACGGGGAGCTGTTCTCGTTCAGCGGCAAGCACTACACGGTGACCGACTCTCCGGCGCTGCCCAAGCCCGTGCAGCGGCCGCGGCCGCCCGTGGTGATCGGCGGAGGCGGCCAGAAGCGGACTCCGCGGCTGGCGGCCGCCTACGCCGACGAGTACAACGCGGCGTTCGACGGAGTCACCGGAACCCAGGCGGCGTTCGGCCGGGTGCGCGATGCCGTCGCGGGCGCGGGCAGGTCGCCGGAGTCGATGATCTACTCGATCGCGCAGGTGGTGTGCTGCGGGCGGAACGCGGCCGAGCTTGAGCGGCGGGCGGCCTCGATCGGCCGGGAGCTCGACGAGATGCGGGAGCATGGCCTGGCCGGAACCCCTGGCGAGATCATCGACAAACTCGGTCAGTTCGCCGCGATCGGAACCGAGCGTGTTTACCTGCAGATACTCGACCTGCAGGACATCGACCAGCTGGAGCTGATCGCCGCCGAGGTGCTGCCAGCGGTCTGAGCACGACCGGACCCTGGCGCCGGCCTCCGAGCCCGGTGCGCGGCCATCGGGCTCGCCGGCGCTTGAGACCGGTCAGCAGCCACCCGGCGGGCCTGGGATCCCCGGCCCTGCCGCCGGGGAGTCGACCATGCCGGCGGCCGGCCGGACGATGCCGCCGAAGTGCACGACGTACCAGTCACCCCGCCATGAGATCAGCGAGGCGATGCCGAACGACCGGATCTGCCCGTGCAGCCGGTACACCACTCGCGGGCCTGAGACATGCCAGTAGCCGACCCTGTTGTAGCACGCGCCGGGACCGACCCACTGGGCTTGCGCCGACGGGACGATCACTCGGACCAGCCGGGCTTCCCCGGCACGGGGCAGCAGCAGGTGATGCGCGGCTCTGACGTCGAGGGTGAAATCGAGCCAGAGCCGCCCTCGCCAGTCCGCCGCGGGGTCATAGATCGCCTTCACTTGCTTGTAGGCGCCGACGGGAAAGAACGCCGGCCGCCCGTACGACGGGTTGCCGGTCTTGACCGCCAGCCACAGGTCGGTGAGCAGGGCGTGGAACGCCGGCCCGTACGCACGGGGCCGCACGGCGGTCTGCGGCAGCCGGCCGGCGCCCGGCGCCAGCTGGAGCACCGCCGGTGACTGCCGCGGCGCCGGGCTCTGAGTGGGTGCCGGGCCGGAGTTCGGCGTGAGGCGCGGCACCGGACTGGCCGACTTATTCGGAGTGGCGGCCGG
>DATNIU010000112.1:0-5628 GCA_035604275.1 Streptosporangiaceae bacterium
AGAGCAATTCGCGGGCCAGCGGCGCTCCGAGCGCAAGAACTATCACGTATCTGTACCAGATCACGAGCGAGTCTCGCTTGCTCTGAACGTGCGGCCGGTGCGGTCGGGAGTTAAAGGGGGAAAGTTGATCCACCAAATTGAGGTAAATATGAAGAGCATCCGGGTACAGGCCGAGCCGCTCATAAAGCTGGCCCATGTCGTATCTCAGATCGATATTGTTGGCGTCCTTGAGGAGCGCCTGATGGTACAGATACAGCGCTTCGTCGAACCGCCTCTCGGCCACCATCTTCTTCGCCCGCTGGTAGTCGCGGAACAGCGAGACAGGCAAGAGGCGCCGGCGCCACTCGGACCAAGGTGCATGACGACATGCCCTGGTCTGCGGCAGTATATGCGCGACCGCAGCATAGGCTCCGCGCTGGAGGGCGCGCTCGAAGCTTGTGGACCACTGGGTCTCAAGCTCAGTAGCAGGGCCAGGGAGCCGTCTTACCTGCACAGCCACCCCGTACCTGGGCTCGTGGCCTTGCTTGCGGAGTGAGGCCGAAACGATGAAAGCTCGCCGCGGGAATGCATACACGAAAGCCGCCGCTGCTAATCCCCGCCACCCCGAAGCGGAGGGGACGCTGAGCACTTCGACCAAGTGTTCAGGCTCTGGATCTCCAGGAATAGTTGTCAGCTGATATAATCTTGGCAATGTCAAGTACTCGCGGAAAGCAGCGTCAAGGGGATGGGTGTCGACGCTGCAGCCGCTTGCGTTGTCGATAGGCCGGACCTCCATGCGCTCGCCCAGCACGGCGCGGACTTCAAGAGCAACCCAGCGGATGCTGAACAGGGCCGAGGCCAGAACCGCCCACTCAACAACCGGCCCCGGCGCGAGATGGTGGAACGTTGCCAGCTGTACTCCGAAACTGAAGGCATCGTCGATCATAAGCGGAGTGCCGCGATGCTTAAACGCACCTATCACGAGCAATCCGAATATGGCTATGAGCCAGAGTACATTCAAGATGAAGCGACCCCAGCGAACAGACGGATTTCGGGCTTGCGCACTAACGCCGCGTAACTGCTGGCCCATGATGTCTCCCCCACATCGCCGTGTAACTATCCTTGCACTCGGCCTAGCGCCACGCTAGCCGTATCCCGGTGCGTGCCGGTCGGGGCACTGGCTCGCCGGGCAGGCAGGTGCTGGCTACGATTCGGGGCATGCAACCGGTGACTGGCAGCCTGGCTGCTGGCGAGGTCGATCGCCTGGAGCGACTGTGGTGCCAGCTGCTGGCCCGTCACTGCGAGGTGGCGCCGCACCTGGCGGCCGTGGGCGCCGTGCGGTCGCCGGCGGATTCGTGGCGTCTGCGGCGCAGGCAGTACCTGCGGTGGCTGCGGGAGCCGTCCGCTCGGGTGATCGTCGCGCAGGACGGGGAGGACCTGCTCGGCTATGCGATGGTGCGGGTCGTGGAGGCGCCGGGTACCTGGCAGTGGGGGGATCGGTTCGGGGTGCTGGAGACTCTGGTGGTCGATGCCGCAGCTCGCGGCGCCGGGGTCGGGCAGGTGCTTCTCGCGGCTGTGCGTGATCATCTGGCCGGGCTGGGCATCCAGGTCATGAAGATCTCCGTGATAGCCGGGAACGACGGCGCCGTGCGCTTTTACCAGCGGGAAGGCGGCCTGGATTACGAGCAGACGCTGGTGATGCCCGTCACCGGGTAACGGCGCGCTGCCCGAGCGCGGCGAGACGGACCGCTGCGAGGGGGGGCAAGGGGCGGCGGCGTCCTGCCGGGCAGCAGGTCAGCGCGGCCGGCCGGAAGGCAGCGATCCGCCCTACAGCGCCTGCGCGGACTGTCCGCCGTCCCTGACCCTGGCCAACAGACCCAGCTGCCCGCCCTCGGCGCACAGCCGCAGCCGGTCAAGCGACCTGCGCAGGGAGCGGGTTTCGGCGTGACCGCCGATCCGCGCGACGGCAGGAGACAAGCCGGGAATGACCGTGCGGGCCGTGCAGTGCACCTGGACACCGCCGGGCGCCGGGCGAAGCTCGTAGGTCACCGTCCGCTCGTACTCCCCGGGCTCGTCCGTCAGCCGCACCACCCCGGCCTGGCTGCGTTCCAGCCAGTACCTGCGGACCAGCCGCGACTCGTTCAGCTCGGTGATCTCCCCGAGATAGGTCTGCCCCACCCGGAACTGGCCGCCTGCCGACGACAGCGTCAGCCTGACCACCGAACCGCACGCGGCGGCGGAACCGCTGACCGGGTCGGCCCGGTCCGCTCCCACGATCCACTGCCTCATCCGATCCGGAGCGACGAGCCAACCCATGACGTCATCGCCCGGCCGGCTCACAAATACGTCCGCCTCAATGCCGTACTCGCCCATCCGACCTCCTGGATCAGGCCACCTGGACCTGAAGCGAACTGCCTGCCGGCCGCTGCCCGGCGGCCCGCGCCCCGCCGCGCCACGCGCGCGCCCGATCCTGACCCGGAGCCCGCGAACCGCAGCCGGATGACAGCAGGCCCGCGGTCAGCACCCGAGATCACCGCTGGCCCCGCCGCCCGGCGCAGAGTTCAACCCGGTACCCGGCCCGGCCGCTCAGCATCGCTATTCCTACCACACCGAAGCAGATGATCTACCTGCCGTCGCCCGCTCGCCAGCTCGCCATGCTCGCGCTGGCCGCGCCCGCGCTCGGCATGCGGATCGGCAATCCGCCGAACGGCGGCTTCTCGGCGAGCCTGCCGGTGGTGCAGACCGTGGCCAGGTTCGACGCCGCGTTCCCCGGCAGCCCGTCCCCGGCGCAGTTGTCGTGACCGGACGCAGCCCGGCCGACCTGACGAGTCCCGCGATGCGGGCCGCGATCACCGGTGGCGATCCCGCTGGTCTCGGTGGGGGCTGAACCTGCTGTCGGTGGGCGCCAGCTACGGACTGATCACGCTGATGGTCACCAGCGCGGCCGTGATCATGGTGGCGGTCTTCTCGATCCTCGCCACGCTGTCGCTGATCCAGCTGAAGATGCTGGGCGTGGGCCTGGCCGCGGCTGTGCTGATCGACGCGACCGTGGTGCGCGGCATCCTGGTCCCGTCGGCGCTGGTCCTGCTCGGCGAGCGGACCTGGTACCTGCCGCGCTGGCTGTTCTGGCTGCCCGGCCGTCTGGCAGCGATGGCCGGCCCACCCGGCCGCCCGAGCGAGGCGCCGGTGCTGGTCAGCCCAGCAGGGCCGCCGCACTGATATCGATCCCGAACGGTTCGGGCAGCCTCAGGATCGTGCCTGCTGACGCGGGCCGGCAGGCCCGGTAGCCGTCGTCGGCCGGATCGCTGAACAAGGTCACCGCAGCCGGTTCGGCGATCTGGTCGACGAGCAGGTAGAGCGGGATCCGGCCCTGAGCGTAGGCGCGCGGCTTGGCGACCCGGTCCTGGCGCCGGCTGGACGGCGAGACAACCTCGACGACTAGCAGGAGGCCGTCGGCGAGCAGCTCGTTCTCGCCGAAACCCGGCGCGTCCTGCGGCGCGATCATCAGGTCGGGGATGAGCCGTTCTCTAGTTTCCGCGACGTGCACGGTCAGGTTGGTGTGGAATCGCCAGCCGTGCTCTCGCTTGACGTCGATCAGCGCGTCGATCAACCTGTCGATGGCGCTGGAGTGCGACAGGCTGGCACTCGGGCTCACGATGAGCTGCCCGTCGATAAGCTCCACGCGGTGGCCCGGGATGTCGAGCGCCGCCCAGATCTCTTCCAGGTCCGCGAGCTCCGACTCGGCGCTGGCCTCCCAGCCGGCCTCCGGCATCGCCATCGCTGCCGCCTCCACTTCACACCTCACCTCCACGGTACGCGGTGCGGGCCCGGCATCCGGGGCGCAACGTATCGCGGGGCACCGACAGCTAGCAGTTCGGCCCTTCGCCGCCGCGTTCGCTCTCGATGTGCGCGAGCAGCGTCACCAGATACTCGCGTACATCGATCCAGTCGCTGAGCTGCAGCACGTCATCGTCGTAGCTGATCCACATCAGGCTGTTGTTCGACGGCAGATTCCGGGCATTCTCTGATGCGCCTATTGCCAGCGCCTCGTCATTCCGCCCCAGCAGATGAAGAGCCAGTACCCGGTTAGCCAGAGTCGTGAGATCGTCGCCGCTCAGCTTGTCCGCTCTCTCCAGTTCCCCCAGAGCCGTGACGGGATCGACGGGCATTAGGCAGAACGCATAGTTATTGTGCGCGGTCGCATCGTTCGGTGTGACCGAGATGATGGTCTCGAATATCGCGGCCGCCGCCTCTGGCTCGCTGTTCCTGAGGTGATCGGCTGCCATGGACACGAAGCTGGCAGCCAGGTCAGTGCTGTAGTTGGGGTCGAGCTCGATGGCCCGGCGCAGATCGCCAAGCGCCTCGTCGTAGCGCTCCATCATCATGTAGGTCTCGCCGCGGCTGGCGATGGCCCAGGCGAGGCTCGGGTCGAGCTCGATCGCGCGGTTGAGATCGGCGAGCGCCTCGTCGTAGCGTCCGGCCAGCCGGCAGGTGTCGCCGCGGCTCGCGACGATCCAGGCGGTGCCGGGGTCGAGCTCGATCGCGCGGCTGTAGTCGGCGATCGCCTTGTCGTACTCCTTCCTGACCTGATACGTCAGGCCGCGGCCGCCGAAGGCCCGGGCGATGCCGGGCTCCAGCTCGATGGCGCGGTTCAGGTCGGTGAACGCGTCTTCGTAGCGCCCCATCATCAGGTAGGCGTCGCCGCGGCGGGCGATGGCCAGGGAATAGCTCGGGTCGAGCTCGATGGCGCGGCTGTAGTCGGCGATCGCGTCGTCGTTGCGCAACACGGCCTGGTAGGCCAGGCCGCGGCCGCCGAAGGCCCGTGCGGTGCCGGGGTCGAGTTCGATGGCGCGGCTGTAGTCGGCGATCGCTTCGTCGTACCGCCTGGTCAGCCGGTAGGTGTCGGCGCGGCGGGCGATCGCCCAGGCGTAGCCGGGGTCGAGTTCGACCGCGTGGGTGAATTCGCCGAGCGCCTCGTCGTACCGCCTGGTCAGCCGGTAGGTCTCACCGCGGCTCGCGATTGCCCAGGGGTAGCCGGGATCGACGTCGATGGCGTGGGCATAGTCCGCGAGCGCCTGGTCGTAGTCTTCGGTCAGCCGGTAGGTGTCGCCGCGGCTCGCGATGACCCAGGCGATGCCGGGGTCGAGCTCGATCGCGCGGCCGAAGTCCGCGATCGCCTCGCCGTAGCGGCCCATCGCCTGGAGAGTGAGTCCGCGGCTGCCGAAGGCCCTGGCGATCTGCGCGTCGAGTTCGATGGCGCGATCGAGGTCTGCCAGTGCCTCGTCGTAGCGGCCGGTCAGCCGGTATGTCTCGCCGCGGCTGGCGATCGCCCAGGCGATGCCGGGATCGAGCTCGATGGCCCGGCCGTAGTCGGCGATCGCGTCGTCGTATCGGCCCATGGCCTGGTAGGTCCGTCCGCGACTGCCAACGGCCCAGGCGTAACTGGGCGCCAGTTCGATGGCGCGGCCGTAGTCGGCGAGTGCCTCGTCGTAGCGGCCGGTCAGCCGGTAGGTGTCGCCGCGGCTGGCGACCGCCCAGGCATAGCCGGGGTCGAGCTCGATGGCGCGGCTGAAGTCGGCGAGTGCCTCGTCGTAGCGGCCGGTCAGCCGGTAGGTCTCGCCGCGGCTGGCCACGGCCCAGGCGTAGCTC
>DATNIU010000113.1:0-15373 GCA_035604275.1 Streptosporangiaceae bacterium
CCTCATCGGCGGCCAGCGCGGGCGCCAGGATCTTCAGCGCCACCCGCCGGTCCAGGCGCTCGTCAAGCGCGCGGAACACCACGGCCATGCCACCCTGGCCGATCTGCTCCTCAAGCAGGTACCCGGCGATCCGCGAGCCAGCGGCGAATCCGCCGGGAACCACGGGTGGACGCTCGCTCACCATGCCTCCAGCGATCTGCCCGGCGCGCAGGGCGCGGAGCGAATCCGGGAATAAGACAGGATCGGGCATGTCGGCTTCGGTCGCTCCAAGTATGGGTACGAGCGATCTCGGTATCTGGTTCGACCATCCGCGCGGCATCTCAAGCTCAGGACGAACCGCGGTACAGACGCCTGGTGACCAGCCAAGCGCGGACGCCGAGGCAGATAACGGGCTCTTGATGAGATTTTTGTACGAAATAATGTAGTTGAACCGACCGGTAGTCCGGCCTGAACGGCACCAAAAGCCCGATACATTCGCACGCCAAGTCGTTCTACAGTTACTCCATGACGCCTGAGCCCGCCCACTCGCCCGCTGCCGGCCCCGCGCTGCTCGTGCGGACGCCCGACAAGGAGCGCTCGCTGCCCGCCGGGCGCAGTTATTACATCGGCCGCGACCCGCAGTCCGACATCGTCGTCAACGACTCGCGGGTCTCCTGGCGCCATGCCGTCCTGCGGCAGGACGGCGCCACCTGGCTGCTCGAGGACGTCGGATCCACCAACGGGACCTTCCAGGGCCGTGACCGGGTGCAGCGGATCGCGATCAGCGGGTCGTGCGACGTCCGGCTGGGCCACCCGGACGACGGCCCGGCGATGTCCTGCTCGGTCTCCGCGCCGCCCGCGCCGGCCCAGCCAGCCGCGCCGACGAACTACGCGCCGTTCGCGGCCGCGCAAGGTCAGGCTCAGGCCGCACCGGCGCAGGCCGGCTACCAGCAGGCACAGCCCGGCTACCCGCAGGCACAGCCCGGCTACCCGCCGGCACCGCCCGGCCAGCCCGGCTACCAGCAGGCGGCACCGGCACAGGCCGGCTACCAGCAGGCCGGGCCCGGACCTGCCGGGTACCAGCAGGCCGCCGCGCCGCCCAATCCGGCCGTTCCCCGGCTGGCCGGCCAGGCCGCCGGCGGTCCGCCAGGTCAGGCCAGACCTGGCGATGCGCGATATGGCGGCGGCCCAGGCAGGCCGTCGCCAGGTACGCCAGGAGGCCACGGGGTCTCCAGGCTGCTCAGCATGGAGCGGATGCCCAGCCAGGTGCTGCGCCTGCCGTCCACGGTGCTGCGGATCGGCCGTGCCGCCGACAACCAGGTCGTCGTCGCCGACCTGAGCGTCTCCCGTTACCACGCGGAGCTGCGCAGGGACCCGCGCGGCGGCTACACGATCGTCGACCTGGGCAGCCACAACGGCACGTACGTCAACGGCCAGCGGATCGGCTCGGCGCCGGTCACCGAGCGGGACATCATCGCCATCGGCCCCGCGACGTACCGCCTGGTCGGCGAGGAGCTGCAGGAGTTCCTCGACACCGGTGACATCTCCTACATCGCCAGGGACCTGACCGTCACGCTGCCCAGCGGGCGGGTGCTGCTCGACCACGTCACCTTCCCGCTCGGCGAGCGCTGCCTGATGGGCGTGATCGGGCCGAGCGGCGCCGGCAAGTCGACCCTGCTCGGCGCGCTCACCGGGATCGCCCCGGCCACCCAGGGCAACGTGCTCTACGACGACCGCGACCTGTACACGCACTATGCCGAGCTCAGGAACCGGATCGGTCTCGTCCCGCAGGACAACATCCTGCATACCCAGCTCACAGCCCGGCGTGCGCTTGGTTATGCCGCCGAACTGAGGTTCCCCAGGGACACCAGCAAAGCCGAGCGCATGCACCGGATCGACGAGGTGCTGGCCGAGCTGGCGCTGACCAAGCACGCGGAGACCAAGACCGCGGCGATGTCCGGCGGCCAGCAGAAGCGGGTCAACGTCGCGCTCGAGCTGATGACCAAGCCGTCGCTGCTGTTTCTCGACGAGCCGACCTCCGGCCTGGACCCGGGGCTTGACAAGTCGGTGATGGAGCAGATGGCCGACCTGGCGCACGACGGCCGGACCGTGATCGTGGTCACCCACTCGGTCGCCAACCTGAACCTGTGCGACCGGCTGCTCGTCCTGGTGCCCGGTGGCAAGATCGCCTACTTCGGCGCGCCCACGGATGGCCTCAAGCACTTCAACAAGCCTGGCTGGGCCGAGGTGTTCCAGGCTTTCGAGAACGAACCGGGCCGCGACTGGGCCGGGGAGTACCGCAACTCGCCCTACTACCAGCAGTACGTCGTGGCTGGCATGGACGGCGCCGGCGCCATCAGCGCCAGGGCGCCGCGGCCAGCGTCGCCGCCTCCGCCGCGCACGAGCAACCGGCTCGCGCAGACGTCCACGATGGTCCGCCGCTACATGGCCGTGCTCGCTTCCGACCGCGGTTTCCTCGCCCTGCTGATCGGTGTCGTCGTCGGCCTCGGCCTGATGGTCAGGCTGTTCCCGCTCAAGGGCGGGTTCACCGCGCCGCCTGACGGGGTCAATACCGGCGCTCAGTCGGTGCTGCTCATCCTGATCCTCGGCGCGTGCTTCGCCGGAGCGCTGAACTCGGTCAGGGAGGTGGTGAAGGAACGGCCGATCTACTCGCGGGAGAGATCCGCCGGCCTGTCCGCCGGGGCATATCTCGCCTCCAAGCTGATCGTGCTCGGGGTGATCAGCGCGTTCCAGGCCGTGCTGCTCGTGTTCGTCGGGATGGCAGGGACAAAGTTCCCGCCCAAGGGCGCGCTGCTTCCGATACCGCTGGTCGAGGTCATGCTGTCCGTGGCTCTCGTGGGTGTCGCCTCGATGGCGATCGGCCTGCTCGTGTCGTCGGCCGTCAGCACTGCGGAGCGGGCCATGCCGCTGGTGTTCCTGCTGGTCATGGTGCAGGTCGTCACCACAGGCGGGATCTTCCCGATCCACGGCAAGGTCGGGATCGAGGAGATCGCCTGGCTGACGCCGTCCCGGTGGGGATTCGCCGCGAACGCCGCGACCGTCAACCTGAACGTGATCGGCGGCTTCACCGCGCAGCATAACGCCGACCCGATCTGGAACCACACCGCGCACGCCTGGGTGATCGACATGGCCTCGATGGCGGCGCTGTTCGTCTTCTACTCGACCCTGACCTGGTGGCGGCTGCTCAAGCTCGGCCCGCTCAAGCGCGGTGCCTGAGCAGCCGGGCGCCGGCGAAGGACGGGCACGCGATCGCCTGGTGCGCTGACGCGAGCGGGGCGGCGAGGAGAAAATCCTCGCCGCCCCGCTGTCGGTTGCCCGCTGTTCGGTTACCTGAAACTCAGGGGGCGTCGAACGGGCGCAGGTACCTGGTCGGCTTGAACTGGATGAAGGCCGGGGGCAGCGGATTGTCGACCGACGGCAGAGTCGCGGCCGCGGCGTTCATGCTCGCCGGGGACAGCGAGTCCGAGTCCCAGTGTCCGGTGCTGAGCCGGTGCAGCAGGACCTGCACGGCGGTGATCGTCTCAGCGGGCGTGAACGCGCAGTGCCCGGCCCGGCTCACGTAGACCTGGCGGAGCAGGCCGCCGTTGCCGGCCTGGCGGACGACGTCGGCGTAGGCACGCTCGTTCTCCGGGACGACCAGGCCATCGCCCGTGGTGTGCATGGTGAGCACGGGGACCGAGATCTGGCCGTTGAAGGTGATGTTACTGGTCAGGTAACTGACCGCGGCCGGGTCGGCCGAGATCCGCGTCGCCTGCTGGAGGGTGCGCAGGTCCGCGTTCAGGTTCAGGCCGGCCGCCTGGTACAGGGCGACTACCTCGGCGCGATCGGCCGACCTCGCGAGCTGGCGGTAGTAGTCCACGCCGGTGTTCCATGACGGGTTACCGCCGGCCCGCGCCTCAAGCTCGGCACGGAAGGCGAAGATGAACGGGAAGTCCACCTTGGTGTCCCACAGGAACTGGTTGGCCTCCTGCGCCGCGTAATCGGTCGGACCCGGCTCGGGCGATCCGGTGGTGAACCAGCCCGGCGTGTCACCGAGCGCGGCCGCCAGCGCGAGCCTCGCCTGTCCCTGCGGGGTGGCCTGGTCGGCAGCGACTGCCTGCTCGGCGTTCTGAAGGTTGGCCAGCGGATTGGTGATGTGGACGACCTGAAGCGGCGGCAACGTGGATGGGTAGGCCAGCTGCTGGAAGGCGAACGCGGCGTCCAGCGCGGTGTTCCAGGTCGCCACCCCGCCGGAGAGCACGCCGCACATCGGCAGCGCGGCGTCAAACCGGTCCGGGTAGCTCTGGATCAGCCCGGCGGTGATGATCCCGCCGAGCGAGTGACCCCAGGCGATCGTCTGCGCGGGGTCGCCGACCTGCTGGTCGAACAGGTCCAGCGTGCTGATCTGGTCGGGCAGCGCCTGGGCGATCGCCCAGCCGGTGGTCGCGTACGACGAGCCGGCCAGCGCGAAGCCGTGGGTGAGCAGCCAGGCGCCGGTCGCCGGGTCGCCGACGTCCTGCGCCGGGTTGCTCGACCCCGGCGCCACGTATCCGTGGCTGTAGAGGAACAGGTCATGGTTCCAGGCCGCCGGAACCTCGATCAGATAGGTAGCGCCATCGGTCAGCGAGCCGCAGAGGACGGTGTCGCCGGGGACAATGGCGGCCGGGCAGGCCGCCGGCGCGGTCGAGGTCGAGGCCGATGCCGGGCCGGCCGCCGACACGATTCCGGCCAGCAGCAGCGCCGGGGCGATGGCCGCCGTAAGCCTGTGGGGGAATTTGAGCACGGGTCACCTTCCTATTGGTGGTGTCCTACCGATTCGTGCGCCTTCGCAGGACTATAGCGAGATGGCACGGCAGGTCGGCAGTGCGGCAGCGACCCGGCGCCGGCCGGGGTTAACGCCAGCCGCCTGGCTCGCGGCCATGGCCTGAGCCGTGGCCCGGCGTTCCTGAGCCGCGCCGCTACAGGCGCTTGGCGTCGACGATGCGGCGCAGGAACCGGCGGGTGCGCTCGTCCCTGGGCGCGGTGAACAGCTCGGCCGGCGGCGCGTCCTCGATGATCAGGCCGTCAGCGAGGAAGCAGACCCGGCTCGCGATGTCGCGTGCGAACCCCATCTCGTGGGTCGCGATCAGCATCGTCATGCCCCCGGCCGCCAGCTCGCTGATCACCTCGAGCACCTCGGCCACGAGCTCCGGGTCGAGCGCGCTGGTCACCTCGTCGAGCAGCATGATCTTCGGCTGCATCGCCAGCGCCCGGACGATCGCCACCCGCTGCTGCTGGCCTCCGGACAGCCGGTCGGGGTAGTCAAGCTGCCTGTCGACCAGGCCGAACCGGTCGAGCAGCGCCCGCGCCTCAGCCGCCGCCTGAGCCGCCGGGATGCGCAGAACCTTCGTCGGGGCGAGGGTCACGTTCTTCAGCACGTTCATGTGCGGGAACAGGTTGAACGCCTGGAACACGATCCCGATCTGGCGACGCACCAGATTCTGGTTGATGTTCGGACCGGTGATCTCCTGGCCGAACAGGCCGATCTTCCCCGAGTCGATCGGCTCGAGCAGGTTGATGCAGCGCAGCAGGGTCGACTTGCCCGATCCCGACGCGCCGATCAGGCAGATTACCTCGTGCGGGGCGACCGTCAGGCCGATCCCCTTCAGCACTTCCGTGGCACCGAAGGACTTGTGCAGGTCCTCGATCCTGATCGCCTCGGCGGGCTCACCGGACTGCATGCTATCGATCGGCACCTCGAGGCCCCCGGTCACCGGATACCCCCGGCCAGCCGGCGGCGGCGGTCCCGGTCGATCAGCCGGTCGGTGAACCTGGCCAGCGGAATGGTCAGGATCAGGAACAAGATCGCGGCGACGGTGAAGCTGGAGAAGTTGAAGACCGTCTCGCTGTAGATGTCGGCCGCCTTGTTGGCCTCTATCACGCCCAGCGTGCCGACCAGCGCCGTGTCCTTCTGAAGGCTGATGAAGTCGTTGAGCAGCGGCGGGATGATGTTCCTGATCGCCTGCGGCAGGACAACGTAGCGCAGCGCCGTGCCCTGCGACAGCCCGAGCGACCGGGCCGCGGCGACCTGGCTCTGATGTACCGAGTTCAGTCCCGCCCGGTAGACCTCGGAGACGTAGGCCGAGTACGACAGGACCAGCGCGGCGACGCCGTAGACCACATCCGGCTGGGTAGAGATCACCGGCAGGCTAAGAGCGGGAACGCCCAGGCCGAGCGCGAAGATCACCAGGATCAGCGGGACGCCGCGAAAGAAATCGACGTACATCGTGGTGATGACCCGAATCGGGAACAGCGCCGGGTGCACGGACTGGCGGATCAGCGCGACAAGCAATGCCATCGCCAGGATCAGCACCTCGGCGACGAGAAACATCCTGATGTTCAGCCAGATCGCCGCGCCGACCGAGTAGTACCCCTTCCTCGGGTTGCCGATGAAAGACTGCCACATGTCCGTCGGGTTGAAGAACGCGTGCTCGACCGCGCGGGCGCCGGGTGCCAGCAGGAAGATCGCCAGCAGGATGCCGAGCATCACGACCGTGCTGACCGACGAGATGACCGTGGCGCGGGTGCCGCCGCCGGAGAACAGCCGGGGTCCCCGCCCGGTGGCGAACGAGCCAGGCGGCTGCCACAGCCCGCCGGCCGTGCGGGGCGCGGCCGGGGTTATCCCGGTGAGCGGGTCGACAGGCGGTTCGGACTGGTTGCCGTCCATGCGGGCCTGAGCGCGGAGTTCGGGCTGCCGTCAGGGCTGAATCGTGGGGAAGCTGGTGTAGATGCCCAGCCACCGCTTCGTCAGCGCGGTCAGCGTCCCGTTCGACCGCAGCGCGGCGATGGCCTTGTTGACGCAGGAGACCAGCGGATTGCCCTGGTGGAAGACCAGGCCGTAGTGCTCGCCGACGGTCGGGAACTGCGCGACCAGGATTCCGTGCTTGAGCTGCGCCGGCGACGCCATGTACTGCGCCGTCGGGGTGTCCGTCACCAGCGCGTCGATCCGGTGCGCCGCGAGCGCTGCCGCGGCCTCGGCCAGCGTGTCGAAGACCTTGGGCTGCCTGGCCGGCTGGATGTTGTTGGTAATGAAGGTCAGACCCGTCGTGCCGATCTGGTCACCATAGAGATAGGTCTTCAGCTCGGCTGGCGAGTGCTTGGTCACGATCGGCGTGCCCTTCAGCGCCACGATCGACTGCTGCACCGGGTAGTAGCTGTTCGAGAACGTCACGGCCGTGGCCCGCGCGGGGGTGACGGAAACCTCGTTGATGTCGAAGTCGAAAGCCTTCGGCCCGGGCGCATAGGCGCTCGTAAACGGCTCGTGCACCCAGGTCACCTGGGACTTGGAGAAGCCGAGCTCGGCGGCGATGGCGTAGGCGACAGCGCTCTCGTAGCCCTTGCCGTTCGTCGGGGTGTTGCTCTCGAACCAGGGCGGGTAGACGGGATTGTCGGTCGCCACCGTCAGCACGCCGCTCTTGAACAGCTCGTGCGAGATCCCGGCCTTCGTGCAGCTGGCCGCCGCGCTCGGGCTGCCCGAGGCGCCGCCGCTGCTCGAGCTGCCGCAGGCGGCAAGACCGCCGGTCACCACAATCGCAGCCGCAGCCACCAGCGCGGAACGTCGCATCGAACCCACCCCAAGAGATCGCGTGCCCGGTCTGGGCGAATTCCTACAGCCGTGGCGGCAATCCTACCGGCGGAAGCGCGGCCACGTGCGGCCGGCCAGCCGACGCCTGCCAGGAGCGGGCACGGCGCGTCCCGGCCGCCAGGAGCCGGCCGGGACGGGACGCGACGGTGCGTGCTAGGCGGCCGCTCGCGCGGGATCGCCGGTCGCGCCGATCACGGCCAGGACAGAGTCCTCGGACCCGAGATGTAGATGGGCGTTCCGCCCCTGGGGCGGGCGTGGATGAGCTTGTGCAGGATCAGCGAGACGTCGATCGGGATCCGCACGCAGCCGTGCGACGCCGGGTTGAGCGGCACGCCGTCATAGCTGAACGTGCTTGTCGGGTTGGGCATGCCATGAATCGCGAACAGCGTGCCGATGAAGAAGACCGGGTTATACAGACAGCCGCCGAAGGACACGTCAGGCACGCAGCCCGGGATGAACTCCCAGGCGTGGTAGCGACCGTCAGGCGTGATCCAGCCGCTGCCATCGGGGCGGTTGAAGTCGGCCGTGGATACGTGGCTGATCAGGACGATCTTGCTGGTGTTGTGGTAGACGACCAGCACCTCGGTCCTCTTGTTGATCTCGATCCGGGTCCGGCCGCCGCGGGCATGCAGCACCTTGGGGAGCCGCGGATGAACGAGCTGGCGCTGCATGGCCGGGCCGACGATGTCCGGGTTCCTCGGCCGCCAGGTGCCGGCCTGGACCTCCTTGAACGCCCAGACCGCCTCCATCGTGGCCCAGCCGAAGCTGCCGTCGATCCTACCCGGGTAGTAGTGCAGGAAGCTGAGCCGCTGCTGGAGCGCCCGGACCGCCGGACCATGATCACCGAGGGTCAGGCTCTGGCCGGCCGGCACGTACACCGAGCCTGGTACGCCGCCTGCGGCGGCGCTGCGGCCAGCCTGACCGGCATGGGCCAGAGCCCGTGCCTGGCCTGCGCTCGCCGCGCCGGCCGCCCCGGCCTGGCCGAGTACCGATGCCCCGACCGCCGCCGCGGCGCCAAGACCAGCCAGCCACCGCCGTGTTCCGTGTCCCATCTGCTGCTCCCCTTCGCGTGCGCATCCAACCGCTTCATCGCACCTGGCCACCCGGAACACCCGGTACGCAAACTATTCCAGTCTCTGGACGCTTATCGCCAGCTTCGGGTTGCGCGCGTTGCCCGGGTTTCTCTCGACTCGCGCCACAAGGGCACCAGGCCTATCCTCGGCGAGGTGTGCACACGATCCGCATGGGTATCTATTCGCCCGTTGTTCAACTTCGCGTTCCGGGCAGTTCTCCGGACCGCGGCACGTCACCGGGGGGGTACCTGGTTGCCTGCTGGCGTTCCATGGCCAGCCGCAGCCAATCGCCTGACCTGGTGCTGGGCATCAGCTGGGGGAGCTGTCGGCCGGACAGAACGGGGGCGGACGTGAGTGCCGTATTGGCTGAGCAGGATGCAGCAGCGCGGCTGCCCGACGCGGACACCTGCGCGCTGCTCGACCGGCTGGCCGCCGACCTCGGGCTCACCGTGACGCGCAAGAAGAACGGCCGCAACGCGCTGGTCGGGCCGGACGGCACCGACGTGCGGCCGTGGCGGGAGAGCTATCCGTACCCGCAGCGGCTGGGCGGCAAGGCGTACGCGTCGGCCAAGCGCTCGCTCCAGATCGAGCTGCTGAAGCTCCAGCGGTCGGTCAAGGCCTCCGGCGAGCGGCTGCTGATCATCTTCGAGGGCCGGGACGCCGCGGGCAAGGGCGGCACCATCCGGCGCTTCACCGAGAACCTGAACCCGCGCGGCGCCCGGATCGTGGCCCTGGAGAAGCCGGCCGCGCACGAGCAGGGCGAGAACTACCTGCGCCGCTACCAGCCGCACCTGCCGGCGCCCGGCGAGATCGTGATGTTCGACCGCTCCTGGTACAACCGGGCGGGCGTCGAGCAGGTGATGGGCTTCTGCCGGCCCGACGAGTACGCCCAGTTCCTGCGCGACGCCCCCGAATTCGAGCGGGCACTGGTCAGGGACGGGACCACCCTGGTCAAGTTCTGGTTCTCGGTCACCCGGGCCGAGCAGCTCCGCCGCTTCATCGACCGCCAGGTCGACCCGGTCAAGCGCTGGAAGCTCAGTCAGATCGATCTCGCGTCGCTCGACAAGTGGGACGAGTACACCCGGGCCAAGGAGGCGATGTTCCGGCACACCGACCTGCCCGAGGCGCCCTGGACGGTGATCAAGAGCAACGACAAGCGGCGGGCAAGGGTCGAGGCGATGCGCTATGTGCTCTCGCTCTTCGACTACTGCGACAAGCGGCACGACATAGTCGGCCAGCCCGATCCGCTGATCGTCGGACCGGTCCGCGCGATGCCCGAGCTGCCTGCCGCCGAGAGCGAGCCGGTCCCGCCCGCGGTCCAGATCAGCCGGATCTCGCCGCCGAGGGAGCACCTGGCCAGCCGGCTGTCCCGCTCGATCCGGCTGACCGGGCCCGAAACCGCGCCGGCGGCGGCCGGATTCGGCGACGGTCCGCTGGTCGCGCTACAGGCCGATGTCGTCTAGGGCGTGTCCCGTGGATCTTGGTGGATGCGGGCGGTGATCCTGGGTGCCGATCCGCGCCGCCTGAGATCTACGGGACACGCCCTAGCCCGGCCGCGGGCCGACCGCCTCAGCGGCGCCAGTCAAGCGCGAGCGTCGCGCCTGGCCGCCGCAAGATCATGCTGCCGTCCAGTCCGTCCGGCGGAGATCCGCCCGGTACCCCGGCCGGGAAGACCCGCAGCCGCAGGTCGGCGACGCCTGGCCGGCCGAGCCGGTGCCAGGTCCCGGCCCGGGCGGCGAGGTAGCCGGCCAGCTCGGTCCCGCTCGGTCCGTAACCGCGGACCAGCAGCGCGGTCGGCCCGCCGCCCGGCTCAGCCAGACCGGCCCCGGCCCCGCCGCCGCCCGGCTCGGCCGCACCAGCCTCGGCCAGGCCGCCGCCGGGCTCAGCCTCCGTCTCCGCCGGGCCGAGTGCGACTGCCGCGATTCCGAGCCTGCCGTCTGCCCTGGCGGCCTCGGCGAGACCGCTGAAGGGCCGCGGCGAGCCTGCCGCCGGGCTGCCCGCACTGCCCCCGAACGCGGAGACCCGCACGAGCTCGGGCTCGGCGAGCGTCAGCCAGAGATCCGCGTCGCTCAGCTCCGCCCCGCTGACCTCCGGCACATCGGCGACGACGACAACGGCGGGCCCGGTCAGTGCCGCGTAGACCGCGTCGGCGTCCAGCGGGCGTCCGTCGTCGGTCTCGAACCGCACGCCGGGCTGCGGCCCGGCCGGGACAAGCACCTCGGGCCCGGCCAGCGTTCCTGCCAGCCGGATGAATCCGCACCGCACGGCGGAACGGCTGGTGAGGTACCCGTCGGCGTGGTCGAGCGCGAGCGAGAGCTGGAGCCCGCGGACCGAGAGCGGCAGCACGATCCGGCCGCCGGGCGCGAGCTGCTCCTGCCACTGCGGGGCGATGTCCCAGGCGCCCACGGTCAGGATGATCCGGTCGTACGGCGCTCCGCTGGCGAAGCCGAGACCGCCGTCGGCGCAGGCCACCCGCACCTGCCCGTACCCGGCCGCGGCGAGGCTGGCACTGGCGCGCGCGGTTAGTTCAGCGTCAATATCGACCGTGACGACACTGCCGTCCTCGCCGACAATATGCGCCATCAACGCGGCGTTGTAGCCGGTGCCGGCGCCGATCTCGAGCACGCGGTGGCCCCGTTCCAGCCCGAGCTGGTCCAGCATGATCGCCATCATGGTCGGCTGCGACGACGAGCTGACCGGCGTGCCGTCCTCGCCCACCTTCACGACGACGGACTCGTCCTGATACACCAGCTGAGGCTGCAGCTCAGGCACGAACAGGTGTCTCGGCACCTGGCGGAACGCGCTCTCCACCGCGATGTCGATGCCGACGCTCTCACGCAGGAAGTCGGCGAGCGCCGTCCTGGCGGCCCTGGCATGATCGGCCCTGGCCTGCTCGGTCCTGGCCGGCAGCGACCGGTCAGGGAGGCCGGCCGGCCCGGGGCGATCGCGGCCGGCCCGGCTCTCACCGGCGGCCCGGCGCCCGTCATCGGTCCGGTGCCCGCCGTCGGCCGGCCCAGTCGCAGCCACGGCTATCCGGGCTCGCCCGCCCTCAGCCTGGCGACCTGGTACAGCGCGATCCCGGCCGCGACCCCGGCATTGAGCGACTCCGCACCGCTGATCGGGATCTTCACGACGGCGTCGCACCGCTGCGCGACCAGCCTGGACAGGCCCCTGCCCTCGGAGCCGATCACCAGCACCAGCGGGCTGTCGGCGAATGCCAGCGAGCCGATGTCGTCGTCGGCGCTGGCGTCCAGGCCGACCACGAACAGGCCGGCCTCGGCGTAGGCGGCCAGCGCTCTGGCCAGGTTGGGCGCCTGGGCGACCGGCACCCTGGCCAGCGTTCCCGCGGACGCCTTCCAGGCCCCTGCCGTGACCCCGGCGGACCGGCGGACCGGGACGAGCACGCCGTCCCCGCCGAACGCGGCCACCGACCTGGCCACGGCACCCAGGTTCCTCGGGTCGGTGATGCCGTCAAGAGCCACGATCAGCGGCTCGTGCCCGGCCGCCGACGCCGCGGCGACGAGGTCATCGGGGTGCGCGTAGTCGTGCGGCCTGACCCGCAGCGCCAGGCCCTGGTGGATCGCCCCCCCGGTCATCCGGTCAAGCTCGGACCGCCCGGCCTCGACGATCGGGATTCCCTGGTCGGCGGCCAGCCTGATCGCCTCGTTGATCCGCTCATCGGCGTCCAGCCGGGGACCAACATGCAGCGCCTGAGCTGGCACGGCAGCCCGCAGGGACTCGAGCACCGGGTTACGCCCGGCCACGAACTCGGCCGTGACCCCCGCGCCCCTGGTGCCTGCGGCTCTCGTGTTCGCGACCCTGGTGCCTGCGGCTCTGCTGGTTGCGGCCCTGGTGGCTGCGGCCCTGGTGGCTGCGGGTCTGGTGGTTGCGGGTCTGCCGGGCGCAGCCCGGCCGTTCGCAGCCCGGCCGCTAGCGGTGACACGGCTCGCACCGCGCGATCCCGGCACGGCGCCCGGTCTGGCACCGCCGTCCGGCCACTGGGCTGAGCCCGGCCCGGGCATCGCACCAGCTCTCGCCCCTGACCCCGAACGGGCAGCCAGACCCGGCCGCGCCGCAACCGCCGATCTGGGCACGGCGGCCAGCCTGGGCGCGGCAGATCTCGCGGCCCCGCCCGCGTCCCGGTCGTCCTCTGGCCACCTCGCTGGCCCGGTACCCCGTTCTGCGTCCTGCCTCGCGGCGTCCGACCTGGCCGGACCGGCCCCCCGCCCCGCGGCCTTCGCGGCCGCCTTCGCCGCCGCGCGCTGCCTGGGGTGGCCAGGGCGCATCTCGGCAGCCGGGGTCGGTCCCTTGCCCTCCAGCTTGCGCTTGCCGTAGCCGCCGGTGCCCGGACGCGGCTTGCCGGACTTCGTCCGGCCGCCCGGTCCCAGCTTCGCCATGCCCCTGCCCTTGCCGCTCACCCGACTCGCTCCCGCCGTCTCATCCGTCCCGGTATCGCCCGGTCGCGTGCATCCTGCCCGGCACGAACCGGGCCGATGTCGTCCGGCCCGGTGTCGTCCAGCACAATGCGATCCGGCGTTGTCCAGCATCGCCCGACCTGGCGCTGCGTCATCCGCCGCCGTTCGCTGCTGGCCCCTGCGAGCCGACAGCGCGTCATCTGGCCAGCTCCCAGCGCGGCCCGGCCGGGGTGTCCTCGACGCTGATACCCGCTGCAAGCAGCTGTTCCCTGATCGAGTCGGCGGCGGCATAGTCCTTGCGCGCCCGCGCGGCCTGGCGCTGCTCAAGCGCAACGCTGACCAGAGCGTCCACGACATCCCTCAGACCCGACCCGCCGTCGTCGGCAAACGGCGCCGCGAACGGGTCGAGCCCGAGCACCGCCAGCATCGCCAGCACCGATGTGGCCTGCTTCACCGCTCCTGCCGTGTCCCCGGCCGCGAGCGCGGTGTTGCCCTCCCTGACCGCTTCGTGCACGACAGCCAGGGCCTGCGGAACCCCGAGATCGTCATCGAGCGCGGCGACGAACGCGGCTGGCAGGCTGCTCGCCACCGGCAGGCCAGCCGAAGCCCCGGGCAGACCGCCCAAGCCAGCCAGCCCGGCGGTCATCTCGTCAGCCTTCGGCCCCAAGCTAGCGCCAGCCGCCAGCTCCGGCCTGACATCAGCGGCCGGCTCCGGCCCGCGCCCGGTCACATCTACCCAGTCAACGCCAGCTTCCGACGCCCGGATCAGGAAGCCCTCGATCCGCCGGTATGCGGCGATCGCCTCGGCCAGCGCCTCAGGCGAGTAGTCGATGTCCGACCTGTAGTGCGCCTGGCCCAGGTAGTACCGCAGCTCGACCGGCCGCACCTTGGTGACCATGACATCGACAAGCAGCGAGTTGCCGAGCGACTTGCTCATCTTCTCGCCCCGGAGCCTGACCAGGCCGTTGTGCAGCCAGTACCTGGTGAAGCCGTCACCGGCCGCACGTGACTGCGCGAGCTCGTTCTCGTGATGCGGGAACACCAGGTCAAGCCCGCCGCAGTGAATGTCGAACGTCTCGCCCAGGTACTTGGTGGCCATCGCGGAGCACTCCAGGTGCCAGCCAGGCCTGCCAGGGCCCCATGGCGTCTCCCAGGTCGGCTCACCAGGCTTGGCGCCTTTCCACAGGGCGAAGTCGCGGGGGTCCCGCTTGGCGCTGCCGCCCTCGGTGTCGTCGGCCGGGCGCATGTGCTCAGGCCGCTGACCGGACAGCGCGCCGTAGTCCCGGTAAGAGCTGACGTCGAAGTACACGTCGCCGCCGGCGGCGTAGGCGTGACCGGACTCGATCAGCCGCCGCATCAGCACGATCATCTCGGGCACGTGCCCGGTCGCCTGCGGCTCGACATCCGGCGGCAGGCAGCCGAGCACGTCGTAGCCGCGGTTGAAGGCGCGCCGGTTCCGCTCGGCCACCGCCCACCACTGCGTTCCCTCGGCGCTGGCCGTGCGCAGGATCTTGTCGTCGATGTCGGTCACGTTCCGGCAGAACGTGACCGACAGGCCGCTCACCTTGAGCCAGCGGACCAGAATGTCGAAGCTGACGCCCGAACGGATGTGCCCGATGTGCGGCGGCGCCTGCACGGTGGCGCCGCAGAGGTAGATTCCGGCCTTGGACGGCGTAACCGGGGTGAACTCGCGCACCGAGCGCGTCGCGGTGTCGTAGAGGCTGAGCGTCACGTGTTCAGGCTACGGGATGTTACCGTCGCCGGGGCCGTACCGAGCGCCGCCGGCGGCGCAGCGGGACTCAGCCGACCGGAACCCGGCCCGGGTGGCCGGTCCCAGCCAGGTGAGATCGATGGCGATCCGGCCGGGCGACTCCGCGTCGCGAGTTAGTCCTCGTAGACGACCACCCGGTCCGGATGGATCTGCACGATCACCCGCTCCTCGTGCGGCCGCCGCTCGAACGGGCTTCCGGTGTACTTGATCGCGAGTTCATTGATCAGCGCGGCCGTCGGGTCGTCGGTGATGGTCACAGCGCCGCGAACCTCGGCGTAGGCGTAAGGGTTCTCGGCAGCGAAGACCAGCGCTGTCGCCCGCGGGTCCCTGGTCAGGTTTGCGAGCTTCCGGCGGCCCTTGATGGTGGAGAACAGCACGTCGTCCCCGTCGGTCTTGGCCCAGACGATGCTCAGCTGCGGCCGTCCGTCAGGGTCGATGGTCGCCACGGTCACATGATGCGGCCCGTCGAACAGCGCCCGCGCCGCCTCGGGAAGCGGCACTCTGTCAGGAA
>DATNIU010000114.1:0-25088 GCA_035604275.1 Streptosporangiaceae bacterium
TCAGGGCGGTGCTGGCATCGCGGCGTTCGAGCTCGTGCAGGGCCGTGGTGAGCAGCCTGGAACCGGTGCTGCCGACCGCGTGACCGAGGGCGATCGCGCCACCGTTGACGTTGACCAGGTCAGGATCTGGCCGGTGCACGCTCATCCACGAGAGCACGACCGAGGCGAACGCTTCGTTAATCTCGAAAATGTCTATATCGCTGATCGACATTCCGCTGCGCCGCAGCACCCGCTCGGTCGCGGCCACCGGTCCGTCCAGGTGGTAGTAGGGCTCGTCGCCGATCAGGCACTGGGCTACGATCCGGGCCCGCGGCCGCAGGCCGAGTTCGCGCGCCCGTGTCTCGTCGGCCAGCAGGATGGCGGCTGCGCCGTCGGAGATCTGGGATGACGTGCCTGCCGTGTGCACGCCGCCCTCGATCACCGGCTTGAGCTGCGCCAGTCCCTCCAGCGTCGTCTCGCGCAGGCCCTGGTCGTGGTCGACGGTCGCGGTCTCGCCGGTCGGTGCCCGGTCGGGGCCGAGCACCGGCGCCTTGACCGGCGCTACCTCCCGGTCGAAGTGCCCGGCCGCCCAGGCCCGCGCTGCCGACCGCTGCGAGCGCAGACCGAGGGCGTCGGTGTCGGCGCGGGTCAGGCCGCGGCGCTGGGCGATCCGCTCGGCTGCCAGGAACTGGTTCGGCATGTCGATCGACCACGACGCCGGGCGGGGGCTGCCGCCGCCGGCCATCGCCGCCGTGCCGAGCGGCACCCGGCTCATCGCCTCGACCCCGCAGGCGATGCCAACGTCGATCGCGCCGGCCGCGATCAGGCCGGCGATCAGGTGCGCTGCCTGCTGGGCGGACCCGCACTGGGCGTCCAGGGTCAGGCAGCCGGCCTGGTACGGGAGCCCGGCGTGCAGCCAGGCGGTCCTTGTGACGTTGTTCGACTGCTCGCCGGCCTGAGTCACGCAGCCGCCGGTGATCTGCTCGACCAGCCCGGGCTCGATCCCTGTCCGCTCGATCAGCGCGAGTTGGGCGGCGCCGAGTATCTCGGCCGCATGCAGTCCGGACAGGCTGCCGTTTCGCTTCCCGATCGGGGTGCGTACCGCGTCAACGATCACGGCTGTGCCCAAGATGCCGCCTCCTCGCCGTCGGGCCGGCCGCGCGGTCCGCCGCTCGTCGCAGGGCCCGGCCGCGCCGTCCGGGCAGACGGGCCGGGGCAGACGGGCCCGGGCCGGCCGTGGGGCCGGGCCGGCCGTGGGGCCGGGGCCTGCGGTTGGAGCGGCCGGTGCGGTCGCCGCTCTCATGGTAGAACGTGTTCTTGATTTCGGGCACTAGAGGTTCACCCATGCGACAGTGCGTGGTTCAATCCAACTAGAACGCGTTGCAGTCGGAGGGCAGCCTATGGCCGAGCCGCGGATCCCGCCCGGATTCGATTTCACCGATCCTGACCTGTATGCCTGCCGGGTGCCGACGGCCGAGCTTGCCGAGCTGCGCCGGGCAGCACCGGTCTGGTGGAACGCCCAGCCGCGGGGCGCCTCTGGCTTCGACGACGAGGGCTACTGGGTGGTCAGCAAGCACGCTGACATCGTGGAGATATCGCGGTCAAGCGAGCTGTTCGGAAGCTGGGAGAACACCGCGATCATCAGGCTCGGCCAGCCGCAGACCCCCGAGAGCATGGAGTTGCAGCGGCTGATCCTGCTTAACATCGACCCGCCGGAGCACACCAAGCTGCGCGGCATCGTGTCCCGCGGCTTCACGCCGCGCGCGATCGGCAATCTGCGCGCCGCGCTAACCGCGCGAGCCGAGGCGATCGTGCAGACCGCGCTGTCCGAGGGCACCGGGGACTTCGTCAGCGACATCGCCTGCGAGCTGCCGTTGCAGGCCATCGCCGAGCTGCTTGGCGTGCCGCAGGAGGACCGCAGGAAGATCTTCGAGTGGTCGAACACGATGATCGGCTACGACGACCCTGAGTTCGGCGGGGACGGGCAGGCAGCGGCGGCCGAGCTGGTCGGTTACGCGATGATGATGGCTGAGGACCGCCGGGAATGCCCGCGCAACGACATCGTCACGAAGCTGGTCCATGCTCAGGTCGACGGCGGCAAGCTGAGCTCGGACGAGTTCGGTTTCTTCGTGATCCTGCTGTCCGTGGCCGGCAACGAGACAACCAGGAACGCTATCTCGCACGGGATGCTCGCCTTCTTCGAGCATCCGGAGCAGTGGGACCTTTACCTGGCCGGGCGGCCGGACACCGCGGCCGACGAGATCGTGCGGTGGGCGACGCCGGTGACCGTGTTCCAGCGGACCGCGAAATCGGACATCACGCTCGGCGGCCAGCAGATCAGGGCGGGCCAGCGGCTTGGGCTGTTCTACCGGTCGGCGAACTTCGACGAGGAGGTCTTCGACTCACCCGAGCGGTTCGACATCAGCCGGAGCCCGAACCCGCACCTGGGCTTCGGCGGCACCGGCGCGCACTACTGCATCGGCGCCAACCTGGCCCGGCTGGAGATCGACCTGATCTTCAACGCGATCGCTGACGCGATGCCGGCGATCAGGCGGACCGGAGAGGCCGAGCGGCTGCGGTCCGGCTGGCTGAACGGCATCAAGCGGCTGCCGGTCAGCTACCGCTAGCCGACCCGTCGCAGGACCGGCGGCCGGGGACGGAACCCCGGGTCGGTGTCAACACCATCGGGCATGCCCTTGGCCCGCGCCGGTCCAGGTCTGACCCGGCCCGACGATTCCACCCCAGGTGGTGATCTCTCCGATGTCGACCAGACCCGGTCAGCTTGCGAGCCTGACCGTGTGGCCGGCGCGAATGCCCGATCGAAGCTCAGCCGCTAGTCTGGCGTGTCGGCGACCACCCACATCGAGAAGTACTGGGAGCCGCCGCCGTAGGCGTGGCCGAGCGCCGTCCGCGCGCCTGGAACCTGGTGGTCCCCCGCCTCGCCCATCACCTGCATCGCCGCCTCGGCGAAGCGCAGCAGGCCGGACGCGCCGATCGGGTTGGAGCTGAGCACGCCGCCGGACGGGTTGACCGGCAGCGATCCGGTGATCTCGGTCTCGCCGGCCTCGGTCAGCCGCCAGCCGTCGCCTGGCCCGGCGAACCCGAGGTTCTCCAGCCACATCGGCTCGAACCAGGCGAAGGGCACGTAGATCTCGGCCGCGTCGATCTGGTCGGCCGGCGCGGTGATGCCCGCGGCCTGCCATAGCGCGGCGGCCGCATCGGCACCGGCCCGCGGGTTCACGTTGTCCTTGCCGGAGAACATGGTCGGCTCGGTCCGCATCGAGGTGGCCCGGATCCAGGCCACCGGTCGCCCGGCCGACTCTGCCGCGGCCTGGTCGCCGATCACCACGGCGCAGGCGCCGTCCGACGACGGGCAGGTCTCGTCGTAGCGGACCGGGTCCCACAGCATGGGGGAGGCCAGGACCTTCTCCGTCGTCATGTCGGCCTGCTGGAGATGCGCGTACGGGTTCCTGGCGCCGTTGCGCCGGTCCTTGGCCGCCACCATCGCTCCGATGTGCGGCGGGGCGCCGCTGCGCCGGATGTAGGAGCGGATGTGCGGCGCGAAGTAGCCGCCGGCACCGGCCAGGACCGGCATCGAGAACGGCGGCACGATGGACAGCGCCCACATCGCGTTGGACTCGGACTGCTTCTCGAACGCGACGGCGAGCACCTGGCGGTGCACGCCCGCCTGCACCAGGCTCGCCGCGACCAGCCCGGTGGCGCCGCCAACCGAGCCAGCCGTATGCACCCGCAGCATCGGCTTGCCGACCGCGCCGAGCGCGTCGGCCAGGTACAGATCGGGCATCATGACGCCCTCGAATAGGTCGGGGGCCTTGCCGACGACCACGGCGTCGATCTGGTCGCCGGTCAGGCCGGCATCGGCCAGCGCCCGGTCGACCGCCTCGCGGCAGAGTCCGGCGATCGAGACATCCAGGCGCTTGCTCCGGTGATGCGTCTGCCCGGTGCCGAGCACCGCCGCGCGGTGCTTCATTCCGCGCTCGCGGCGGTGTCAGGCCGAGTGGATTGCGCATTCCATAGCGAAAAATCGCGATCGATTGCGCAATCCACCAGGTGGGGACGGCGAGAATCTGGGAAACGAGGGGTAGCTGGGACTCCTGGGGTGCGGGTGCTGGGCCGCGGCGGGTTCATCGGGCCTCCAGGAGGCAGACGAGGTTCTGCTGCAGGGCGGGGCCGCTGGTTGCGTGGCCGAGGGCCGCGTCGGCGCGACCGGAGATGATCTCGGCAGCGGCGCAGCCGATCCTGGCCAGGCCGGCCGCGAACATCGGGTTCCCGGTCAGCGCGCCGCCGGATGGATTGATGGTCACCTGGTCGGCCAGGCCGAGTGCCCGGCGCAGGATAATCTCCTGGTGGGTGAACGGCGCGTGCAGCTCGGCGACCTGCACCCGCGTCGGCCCGGCCGCATAGCCGGTGGCTTCGTGACCGGCGCTGGTGGGTTGACCGGCGGCAGCGCGGGCGGTGGCTGCGTGACCGGCGGCGGCAGGGTGACCGGCGGCGGCAGGGTGGCCGGCGGCGGCTGCGTGACCGGCGGCGGCGGCGGCAGCAGCCGTGGCTGCGTGACCGGCAGCGGCGGCAGCAGCGGCGGTGGCGGACGGGGCAGTCGTCAGGTCGCGGGCACCGATCGCCGCCGAGTCGATCCGGTGCTCGAACCCGGTGATCCAGGCGGGCCGGTCGCACAGCTCACGTGCCCGGTCACCGGCGGCCAGGATCACGACCGCGGCCCCGTCGGTGACCGGCGCGCAGTCGTGGGCCCGCAGCGGGTTGGCGACATATGGCTGGTCAAGCAGAAACTCGACCGGGACCTGCTCGGCGGCCAGGGAGCGCGGGTTGGTTAGCGCGGAAGCTCTGGACCTGACAGCCACCCGTGCCATGTCGGCTTCGGTCCACAGGCCGGCCTCGATCCCGAGCCTGGCCTGAAGCGCCGCGATGCTGACCGAGTCAGGCCAGAGCGGGGCGAGCAGGTAGGGATCGAGCTGGAGGGCGAGCACCCGGCGCAGCTGGCCGGCCGACGACTTGCCGAAGCCGTAGGCGAGGGCGATGTCGGCCTCGCCGGTCAGCAGCTTCACCCAGGCCTCGTACAGCGCCCACGCGCCGTCCATCTCCACGTGCGACTCCATCACCGGGGGGAACGCCCCGATCGCGTCGACCGCGGAGACGAACGAGAACGCCCGGCCTGCCAGGTAGTCCGACGAGCCAGAGCACCAGAAGCCGATGTCGTTCTTGGTCAGGCCGGTGGCCTCGAAGACCTCGTGGAAGATCGGCACCAGCATCTCCACCCCGCTGGTGGTGCACTGGCTGTGGCGCTCGCTCCGCGCCTGCGCGAAGCCGATCACGGCGACGTCGGTCACGGCGGCGTCAGCTGCGGCGGTGTCGGTCATCCGGCCAGCCGCCGGCCCGGTTCCGCCCGCGCGTAGCTGATGGTTCCCTCCCGCACCGGCTCTTCCTTCACAGGTGGTGGGCGTAGCTGTCGTACGGGGCGTCGGGTTCCCCGGTGGGCCGGAAGTGATCGATGTTCTCCGACGTCGTGCCCCACTGCTCGCGCGGCCTCCAGACCGCCCTGACCCGCATCCCCATCCGCACCTGGTCCGGGTCGCAGCCCAGGATCAGGTGCTGGAAGGCGATGTCAGCGCCGTCGATCAGGACCGAGGCCGCGACATAGGGCGGGGTGACCCGCTGGCCGCGGAAGGGCACGTTCACGATGCAGAACGTGGTCACGATGCCGGTGTCGGGCAGTTCCACCTCGGTGGTCGTCGGCACGCCGTCTACCGGGCAGGCGCCGCGCGGCGGCAGGTAGACCTTGCCGCAGGCCGGGCAGCGCTGCGCGATCAGCCGGCCCTCCGCGAGCGCGCGCAGGTAGCTGCTCTCGCCGGGGGAGACGGTGTGGTCGTAGCTGAGCCGGACCGGCGTGGTGATCATGGTCACCGGCTCCGCAGCCCCCGCGGCCGGCTCCCGGCCGTCCGGTGCTCCGGGCCCGCCGGGCTCGCCAGGCTCAAAGGGCTCTCCAGGCTCGCCGGGCTCGCCAGGCTCGCCGGGCTCAAAGGGCTCGCCGGGCTCTCCGGGCTCGAAGGGCTCGCCAGGTTCGAAGCAGGCGATGTCGGTGATGCCGGTGCCCGTCTGGTCGGCCCAGCGGGGGCGGACTCGCATCCCGGTCCGCATCCGGTCGGCGGCGCCGGCGTCCACGGCGTGCAGCATCGCGGTGTCGGCACCGTCCAGCCTGATCAGCGCCCAGCCGAACGGGTGCGCGAGCGGCTGGGAGTCCATCGGCCGGTCCATCCAGGACCAGCTGACGACGGTGCCCACGGGCCCGACCTCGATGAACTCGGCCGGCGCCGCGGCGGTGACCGGGTCGTACTCGAACGGCGGCGCGTGCACCCGGCCGTCACTGGCCCGCGCGCCCAGGATCCGGCGGCCCGCCAGCGCGGTCATGAACGCGCCGAGCGTCGGACCCAGCGAGCGGGTGTAGTCGAACGAGATCTCCAGCGGAGCGTGCAGCGGCTGGTTCACGGATCAGAGTGAAACATGTTTCTGCTGCGACCGGCAATAGGTCTGCGCTGCACCGGACGCCTGAACGCCGTTTCGTTATAGAACGTGTTCTACGGTCGGTCTTCGGTCGGCGGGGGTACCGGGGAGCAGTCGGTCAGGAAGAAGCCGCGCAGCGCCAGGCCGCTAGGCGCCGCTGTCCGCCGTTTCGCTGGCTCGCGCCAGATCGGCGGCCTGGGCGAGCTCGTAGCCGGACTCGCCGTGCTCGGCGACGTCCAGGCCGATCTCCTCCTCCTCGGGCGCGACCTGAAGGCCCACGGTCTTCTCGGTCACCCAGAGGATCACCCAGGTCATCACGAAGGGCCAGACGATCCCGGCCACGGCCAGCACCGCCTGGCGGCCGAGCTGGGTCCAGCCGCCCGCTTCTCCGGCCGCGTTCACCACCAGGCTGGCGAAGACGCCGGTCAGCACGACGCCGACCATGCCGCCGACCATGTGCACGCCGACCACGTCGAGCGAGTCGTCGTAGTGCAGGATGTCCTTGAGGTGCACGGCCAGGTAGCAGAGGGTGCCGGCCGCGAGGCCGATAATGATCGCCGCCCACGGCGGCACGAAGCCGGACGCGGGCGTGATCGCGGCAAGGCCGGCCACCGCGCCGGCCCCGAGCCCGACGCCGGACGGCTTGCCCCGCCGCCACCATTCAAGAGCCATCCAGGCGAGCATCGCGGCGCTGGCGCCCAGCTGGGTGTTGACGAGCGCGTAGCCGGCCACCGACCCGGCCGACAGGGCGCTGCCCGCGTTGAAGCCGAACCAGCCGAACCACAGGATCCCGGCGCCGAGCAGGACCAGCGGTATGTTGTGCGGCCGGTCGAGCTCGTGCCTGCGCCGCAGGTAGAGCGCGCAGGCCAGGGCGGCAGCGCCGGCCAGCTCGTGCACGACCGAGCCGCCGGCGAAGTCGATCGCGTGCAGCCCGCCCGAGCCGAGAATCCCGCCGCCCCAGACCGCGTGCGCGAACGGGCTGTACACGACGAGCGACCACAGTCCGATGAAGACCAGGTAGCCGCGGAACCGCATCCGCTCGCAGAATGCCCCGGCGATCAGCGCCGGGGTGATCACCGCGAACTTCATCTGGAACGCCATGTAGACCAGGGCCGGGATGGTCGGCGCGAAACTGTTCGGCTTGGCGGCCACGCCGATCAGCATGAAGTGCTCAAGGCCGCCGATCACGCCGCCGTGATCCTTGCCGAAGGTCAGCGTGTAGCCGACGATCGCCCACAGCAGGCTGATCAGGCCGATGGCGATGAACGACTGGACCATCGTGGCGACGACGTTCTTCGCTCCGACAAGTCCGCCGTAGAACAGCGCGAGCCCTGGCATCATGAACAGGACCAGCGCGGTCGAGGTCAGCATCCAGGCGGTGTCGCCAGCGTTAATGTGCATGCCCAAACTCCCCAACTTCGGACGGTCGGCCCCGTGGTTGGCAATACGGTAATACGGCAAGTGCCCGTCGGCAGGTGACTGGTATCGGCGGTAATGTCGATGCGGCAGCGGGCCAACTGTAGAGGAAAGCCGGCCGACTTGGAAGAGGACCGATGACAGCCGCGCGGATCGATGTGGCCGGGCTGGTCAGTGGCTATGCCCGGCGGCTGCACGGCGTGATCGGCGACGGGCATCATGTCGCCTCGCCGCTTGGCGCCTGGCTGCTGCTGGCACTGTGCGGCCCGGCCAGCGAGGGCGAGAACCGGGCGAAGCTCACCGAGGTGCTCGGCTGCGACGTCGCCCACGCGGCCGGGATCGCCTCCGACCTGCTGGCGCATCCGCACCCGCTGGTCGCGGCGGCCGCTGCCGTCTGGCACGCGCCAGGCGCCGTCAGCGCCAGGTGGCTGGCCGGCCTCGGGGATGTCGTCGACCAGGCGCCGAGGATCCCGGACCAGCCCGAGCTCGATGACTGGGCGCGGCGCCGCACGTTCGGCCTGATCGAAAGGTTCCCGATTCTGGCGGACCCCGGCGTCTACCTGATCCTGGCGACCGCGCTGGCAACCAGAGTCTCCTGGGAGTGCCCATTCGAGCTGGCTCCTGGGAGCGCGCTTGGCCGGGAAAATCCATGGGCGGAACGGCTCGCCCGCGTGCTCCGGGCTCCCCGGCATTTCGGTCATTCGGCGTTCATCGCAGCCACGCCGGAGGCCGGTGATGTCGCTGTGCACGTTGCCCAGGCCCGCGGCGGCCTGCTGGTGGCTTCCGTGGCGGCCGCGCCCGGCGTGGCGCCGGGTGCTGTCCTCGCGGCCGCCCACCGGCTGGCCTGCGCGCACGCCGCCGGCCGGTCCGTCGAGCGGCGCTCGCTGTTCGACCTGCCGCTGGGCGACGGCGCGGCGTGGTCGCTGCGCGAGGAGATATCGGACGACGCCAGCGGCGGCGAGCGGTGCGACGCCGTGCTGCCAGCCGGTCGGCGGTGAGCACGCATGACCTGCGCGATCCCGGTCTGGGATTCGCCGCGGCGGCCGCCGCCCTGGCCCGGTCCGGACGCGATCCCTGGCAGGCGAAGCAGGCCGCGATGGCCAGGTACACCAGGGTCGGTTTCGAGGCGGCCGCGGTGACGGCGATGGCGATCATGGCAAGCATGCAGCTGCCGCGCCGCGGCCTGATCCGCACGGCCGAGCTGCGGTTTGGTCATCCGTTCGCGGTGGTCGCGGTCACCGGGCCGACGGACCGGAGCCGGCGCCGGGCGGCTGGCACGGCGCAGAGCGACGCCTGGCACGGCCTGCCGGTCTTCTCCGCCTGGGTCGCCGACCCGCAGGATGCGGACGACGGCCCGGCGGAATGACCGGCATCACTGTCGCCCGCGTCTCGCGCGGCGAATATCGAAATATCAGGCGGAGGCGCCACGCGGCTGGCGATAACTCAGAGTACGGCGCGCCGGGCTGTAGTGCGCCGAGCACGGTGCGTCGCGGTGATCGGTGGCCTAAACGACGCGGCGCCGCCGGGAAATGGAGGTCAGGACGGGCTGAATCCGCCGCCGATTTCATGATCGTGACCGCTAGCAGCCGGAAGTCACGGGCGCGTCGGCACAGCCGGAAACACAGCCGGCGCGACGTCGTGTTGATCGACTGGACGTGCGTGTGGATGGGGGGACGAATTCACCGGAATTTCGGCGGTTGCCAATTGACCTCCGACCTATGAGTGCTGACGATCGGAGTCAGGGTGACCGGCAGGCGGCGCTCTGGCATAAGGAGGACGGAATGGCGTTCGATGCACTGGCGGAACTGCGCGCGGCAGGCAACCCGGTGGACCAGCTCAGCGAGGCGCAGCAAGAGGTCCTGAGCGGCCTGACCCCGGCCGAAGTGGCGACGATCAACTCGATCAAGGCACGCATTGACGCTGTCAGCGAGGACGTCGAAGGTCACGTCGTAGTCGGCGTCGGGATCTTCTAGCCCTGGCCCGTGGCCGGTAACAGAGCGCCGCTGACGCGCCGACCAGCGGCGTCAGCGATGAAGAGTGGCACGGCGACTCAGCCGTGTCACTCTTTGCTCGAGCCGGGAGCGGTCGCGTGATGGCCCGGCCGGCGGCGCGCATGCGACGTAGTGTTGGACCGATAGACGCGCGTGTGGATGACGTGACAAATTCGCCGGACATTGGCTGTCACCAATTGACCATCCGGTTCTGCGTGCTGACGATCGGAAGCAGGGTGACCGGCAGGCGGCGCTCTGGCATAAGGAGGACGGAATGGCGTTCGACGCACTGGCAGCGCTGCGGGCTGGCGGCACCCCGGTGGACCAGCTCAGCGATGCGCAGATTGAAGTCCTGAGCGGCCTGAGCCCGGCCGAAGTTGCGACGATCAACTCGGTCAAGGCTCGTATTGAGGCCGTCGGCGATGACGTTGAGGGCCACTCGGTGTGGGGTGTCGGCGTCTTCTGACGCCAATCCCGCAGCCGGCGGCACGTGCGAGGCTCGGAGGCCGGAATCCGCGGCGGCAGCGGTCAAGGAGCGGGCCGGTGCAGATCTGCTCCCGTTCTCGCGCTCACTAAGAGTGCTATACCGCCGGCGCTGCGCATGCGAGTCGCATTGATCGGCCGGACGCGTGATGATGGCAGGACGAATTCGCTGAAATATTTGGCGGCCACCAATTGACCGCCGGTCCCTGGGTGCTGACGATCGGAGTCAAGGTGACCGGCAGGTGGTTACCTGGAATGAGGAGGCGGTATGGCATTCGACGCACTGGCCGAGCTGCGGGCCGGCGGCAACCCGGTGGACCAGCTCAGCGAGGCACAACTTGAGGTCATGCGCGGTCTGACTCCGGCCGAGGTCGCGACGATCAACTCGATCAAGGCACGCGTGGACGCGGCCAGCGATGACGTCGAGGGACACGCCGTGGTCGGCGGAGGCATCTTCTAGCCAGCAGGCGCGAGAACCGGGAGGCAGGGGCAGTGCACATCGCATCGATGCTGGCCCTGCGGCCCGTTCCGGCGGCGGGCGTGTTCCTGACGCTGACCCGCCGCTGCCCGCTCTCGTGCGCGCACTGCTCCACTAACTCGATGCTGACCAGCGAGGAGCACAGCGCGGCGATCTTCGTCGGCTTCGCCAGGACCTTCACCGTCGCCGATCACCCCGACCTGGTCTGGCTGACCGGCGGCGAGCCGCTGCTCCGACCCGACCTGGTGCACGAGATCGTGGCGCTGGCGCACGCCGCGGGCGCGAAGGTCGCGCTGATCACCGGGCTCTACTTCGCCAGGCGGGACGGGCGGATTCCGCCGCGTCTGCTCAGGGCGCTGCTGGCGGTCGACCACGTCGTCGCCAGCCAGGACATCTTCCACGAGGTGCAGGTGCCGCGCGATGCCGCCTTCGCCGCCGTGGCCACCCTGGTGCAGGCCGGGCAGGATGTCAGCTTCCAGGTGGTCGGCAGCGGCGCGGCCGACCCCTACCTGGCGGAGATCACCGCGCAGATCAGGAAAGCCTTCGCCGATCGCGTCCCCGCGCTCGTGGCGCCGCTCGGATCGGTCGGCCGCGCGAAGGACTGGCTGGCCAGCCCGCCGGCGCACCGCAACCAGCTGCCGGTCGCGATGCCCTGCACCGTCGCCGCCTGGCCGGTCGTGACCTTCGACGGCAGCATCGTCGCCTGCTGCCAGCAGCAGGTGGTCGACGGTCCCGCGCCGGCTCACCTGCGGCTCGGCCGGGCACCGGGCGACGGCTGGCCTGCCGTCGCCCGGGCCGTGCGCGAGCGCGCGACCTTGCGGGCCATCCGCACCTACGGCCCCGAGGTCCTGGCGGAGGAGGCCGGGGCCGGGCTCTCGCCGGACGGATACTGCGGCACCTGCGCCTCGCTGGACGGCAACGACCAGGTCGTCATCGCGGTCGACGCGCTGACCAGGCGGCCGACCTTCGGCTACGTGGAGTCCGAGGTCCAGCGGATCACCGAGCAGACCGGACCGGAGAGCTTCGCCAGACGCTTCGGCATCGCCGCGTACGCGCACATGGTGACGCTCGGGCTGACCGCAGATCATGACCTGGAGAGGACAGCCGATGCGGCGTCTGCGCGTTGAGGATCTGCTCAGGGACCGGTTCACCCCGGGTATGTCGGTGCTGCTCTTCATCACCGACCGCTGCCCGGTCGGCTGCGCGCACTGCTCGGTCGACTCGCGCCGTGACTCTCCGACGATCACCGACTACGCGCTCTTCGGGCAGCTGGTCGACGCGATCTGCGCCGACGCCTCGCTCGAGCTGGTCGGCATCTCCGGCGGCGAGCCTTTCGTCGAGCGGCGGGGGCTGACGCTGGCCATGCGGCGGCTCGGCGCGGCGGGCAAGAACATCGCCTTGTATACCAGCGGAGTGTGGGCGCGGGTCGGCCAGCAGCCGGCCTGGATCCGCGAGATCCTGCCGCTGGCGAGCTGCGTGCTGCTGTCCACGGATGGCTTCCATGCGGAGACGGTCGACGCGGCGCGCTTCACCGGCGCGGCCCGGGCGATCCGGGCGGCGGACGTGCCGGTGATCGTCCAGGTGCTGAACCGGCCGGCCGAGGTCGGCGCGGCGAAGCACCTGCTGACCGCGGCCTTCGGCGAAGGCTGGGCGGAGTGGGCCGACCTGAGCTACATCGAGCCGCTGTCCTACGGACGCGGCGAGACCGTGTTCGCCAGGCCGCCCGCGGTGCCCGCGGCCGGCATCGGCGCCTGCTCGCTGCTGTCCGCTCCGGTGGTGCGCTACGACGGCGCGGTCACCGTCTGCTGCAACGAGCCGCTGATCATGGGTCGCGGGCCCGATCGGCTGCGCCGGATGGCCCGCAGCGGCCCTGAGCTGACCGCCGCACTGGACGCCGCCAGGAGCGATGCCCTGCTCGGCGCGATCGCCACGGTCGGCGCCGGCGCCGTCACCGCTCATCCTGACTATGCCCACCTGGCGTCGGCGCAGGTCCGGGGGATCTGTGACCTGTGCTGGCGGCTGCAGGACGCGACCGCCGCGCCGCTCGGCGATCGCAGCGATCCGGTGCTCGCGCTGCTGCCGCTGCTGGCGCGACAGACATCTCGGGAGGGTGCCGCATGACCGCCGTCACGCACACCGCGCCGCAGCGCGCGATCACGGGGGATCTGCCGAGCGTGCGCCTGCGCGCGACGCTGGCGCCGTTCCTGCCGGGTCTGTCACGGGCCGGCTCGGCGTTCTGGGAGCATCAGGATCTACGGGTGCTCTATCCGAGGTACCTGGTCGCGCTGCACACGGTGATCAGGGCCAGCGTGCCGCTGATGCGGACCGCGCTCGAGGTGACCAGGGACCGCTATCTCGATCTGCCCTGCGGCCCGCCGCTCGCCGCCTACCTGGACAAGCACATCGGCGAGGAGCTGTGGCACGACGACTGGCTGCTGGAGGACCTTGACCGGCTGGGAGTCCGGCCGACCGCGGCGACCAGGCACATTCCGTCTCCGGCCGTCGCCGCCATGGTCGGCTCGCAGTATTACCACATCCACCATGTGCATCCCGCCGTGTTCCTCGGGTACATCGCGGTGCTGGAGGGATATCCGCCGTCCGAGGACCTGGCCAGGTTCGCCGCCGACCGTACCGGCTACCCGATCACCGCCTTCCGCACGCTGCGCAAGCACGCTCATCTCGACCCGCAGCACTGCCGCGACCTGGACGCCGCGCTGGACGCGATTCCGGTTGACGGCACGCTGCACGGCATGATCAGGGCCAACGCGCTGGCGACCCTGGACTACCTGAAGAAGCTGATCACCGAGATCACCGATGGCTGCATCGCCAGCCGTCTCGAGCACGAGCTGGCCGGACCGTGAGCGACTGCGCGAGATGCGGAACGACCGCACCCGCCGGGGCCCGGTTCTGCGCGGCGTGCGGCGCGGTGCTCGGCGAACCGGCGGAGGCGCCCGGCCTGCGCAAGCACGTCGTGGTCTGCTTCGTCGACATCGTCGGCTCGACCTCGCTGGGTGAGCGGCTCGATCCCGAATCGCTCCGGGGCTACCTGCGGCGCTACTTCGACACGGTGTCCGCCGTGCTGATCCGCCATGGCGCCAGCGTGGAGAAGTTCATCGGCGACGCGGTCATGGCCGTCTTCGGCGTCCCGGTGGCCAGAGAGGACGACGCGGCGCGGGCCCTGCGCGCGGCGGCCGAGCTGCACGGCGCGGTCGCCGACATCTCGGCCAGCCTGGCCAGCGAGTACGGGCTGAGCCTGCGGGTCAGGGTCGGGGTCAACGGCGGTGAGGTCTTCGTCTCCCGGCACGCCGACGGGCAGATCTCGATCACCGGCGACGCGGTCAACGTGGCCGCCCGGCTCGAGCATGCCGCCGGGCCGTCCGAGACCCTGGTCGGCGGCACGGTGGCGGCGCTCGCCGGTCCCGGCGCGCAGCTGATGCCGGTGCAGCCGATTCAGGTGCGGGGCAAGTCAGAGCCGGTCCAGGTCTGGCGCCTGGACACCACCTCGGTCGCCGGCCCCGCCGCGCCGTCCGCCCGGCTGGTGGGCCGCGAGGACGAGCTCGCCGACCTGCACCGGATCGCCGGCCGGGTCGCGCAGCGCGGGGAGAGCTGGCTGGTCACCGTCCTCGGGGTGGCCGGCATCGGCAAGTCCAGGCTGGTCACCGAGTTCCTCGCGAGCCGCGACGACTTCGCGGTCTTCGAGGGCCAGTGCCCGTCGTTCAGCTCCGGCGGCACCTTCTGGCCGGTGATGCAGGTTCTCGGCCAGCTCAGCGACGACTGGCAGGCACACGTGGCGGGCCTCTTCGAGCCTGGGCCGGAGGGCGCCCAGGTCACCGAGCGGCTGGCTACCGCGGTCGGCGACTCGGCCAGGCAGACCGGCCTGCCCGACATCGTGTGGGCGGCGAGACGGCTGATCGAGGAACTCAGCCGCGACCAGCCGATCGTGATCGTCTGGGAGGACCTGCAATGGGCCGAGCCGACCTTCATCGAGTTCCTCGACCAGCTCTCCGCTCGGCTGAAATCGGTTCCCGTGCTGATGGTCTGCGTCTCTCGGCCTGAGCTGCTGGCCGCCAACCCGGCCTGGGGCGGCGGGCGCGGCCGGGTGATGACGATGGAGCTGCAGCCGCTGGACAGCGACGCTGTGCGGGATCTTATCGACGAGCTGTCCGCCGCGGTCATGGCGCACGGCGGGCCGCTCGGCGAACTCCAGGTCGGCTCGGCTACCGGCCTCGCGCGGCCGGAGCCGGTCGACCTGGGCCGGCTGGCGGCGGTCGGCGAGGGCAACCCGCTGATCCTGACGAAGATGCTGGAGCTCACCGCCGCTGACCCGCACATGCCGGTGGCGGTTCAGACCCTGTTCGAGGCTCAGCTGGACCGGCTGGCGTCCGGTGACCGCCTGTTCTGCCAGAGCGCGGCCGCCGTCGGCCGGGACTTCTGGGCCGCCGCGGCGCAGTTCGCCGCCGATCGGCCGGACATCTCCGACCAGACCTGGCACGAGATCGTCGAGCGGCTGCTCAAGACGGACGTGCTTCAGCCGACCAGGGCCAGGGTGGCGGGCCGTCCGGCGCACCGCTTCACCCAGGCGCTGCTGATGGAGACCGCCTACCTGGCCACGCCCAAGAGCCAGCGTTCCGTGCTCCATGGCAGGGTCGCGACCTGGCTGGAGTCGATGGCGCAGCTCAGCGAGGGCGAGCGGGCCGAGCTGATCGCCTTCCACCTGGAACGGGCGCATGCGCTGCTGGCCGAGATCACCCCGGACAGCCCGGATGTCGGGTATCTCGGCGGTCGCGCGGCAGCCGCCGCGCTCGCCGCGAGCAGCCAGTGCCTGGCCAGATCCGATCTGCCCTCGGCCATCCGGATGCTCGCCCAGGCGCAGCGGCTGCTGCCGCCGGGTGACCAGCGGCACTACGAGGTCGCCCGCCAGCTGTTCGACTGCTGGATGACGGTCGGCGGACTTGGCGAGGCGGCGCTGATGCTCGACCGGGCTGATCAGGCGCTGGCCGGCCAGCAGGTCTGGTCGCTGCTGCGGCCGGTGGCGCGGGCCACGCTGGAGCTGCGCCAGGATCCGGCCACCCGGCACGCCGCGGCGCAGGTCGCTGACCAGGCGATCGCCGGCTTGCGGGGGCTGACCGGTCCCGACGCGCTGATCTGGCCCTATGAGCTGGCGGCTCTGGCCTATGTCGCTGACGGCCAGTTCGCCGAGGCCGAGCAGGCCGTGCGGGCCGGGCTGGATTGCGCTCGCCAGTCCGGCGACGAGCGGACTGCCCGGCGGATGCTGTCCGGCCTGTGCGAGCTGGCGTTCTGGGGGCCTGCGCCGGCCTCGGAAGGCTGGGCGCAGTGCGAGTCGCTGCTGCCGCTGATCGAATCCGACCTCCAGCTGACGGCACCGGTGCTGGCCACGATGGCTGCGCTGGCGGCCATGCAGGGCAGGCAGGATGAGGCGGCCGAGCTGATCGCCGCGGCCCGCCAGATCACCGTGGACCTCGATCTGCCCGGCGCCTGGACCCTGCTCTTCCAGTGCCGCGGCTTCGTACTGCTGCTGGCCGGCCGGCCGGCCGCCGCGGCCGCCGAGCTGCTCGCCACCGCCGCCGAGTTCCCGGCGGGCGAGAGCGGCACCCGGACGATCTGCGTGATGTCGGCGCGGGCGGCGCTGCTGGCCGGCGACGCCGCGGCGGCCGCTTCGGCGATCGGCTGGCACCCCGGCCAGGACCAGCCGCCCGACGCCAGCGACGACGCCCATTTCCTTGGCCTGTGGTACGGCGTCGCCGCGCGGCTGGAGGCCCTGAGCTCCGACCCGGCCGCGGCCGGGCGGCTGGCCGCGGCCGCCGTCGCCTTCGGCGGCGACGCCGGCAACCTGTGGAGCCTGGCGGACGCGCTGATCGACCAGGCGTGGGTGCGCGGCCGGGCCGGCGACGACGCGGCCGCCCGGCAGGCACTGGACGCAGCCAGGGCGCAGTTCGCCGGCAAGGGCGCCACCGCATGCGCCGAGCTGGCGACCGTCTGGGCGGGCATGGCCGACGGACACCGAACGGAGGGGCGTCAGTGACCGAGCCCGGTGCGGCTGTCCGGCCATGGCGGCAGGAAGGGGTCAGCCAGCGTCCCGGCGTGCCCGCCTGGGGAGCGCCGCGTGGCGGGCCGCCGGCCGTGGATGCCGACCTGTGGCTCTCCGATGCGTCGGCGAGCTGGGCGTACGGCGGCGCGGACGGATCGGGGGTGCGGGTCTGCGTGCTCGACACCGGGGTCGATGCCAGTCATCCCATGGTCGGCGGCGTTCAGACCGCGATGCGGGTCGAGCTCGACGCGACCGGTGAGCCGAAGGTGGTGCCGACCGAGCCGACCGATTCGACCGGGCATGGCACGGCGTGCGCCGGGGTGATCAGATCGCTTGCGCCGGCCTGCTCGCTGGCCAGCGTCCAGGTCCTCACGTCCGGCGCCCAGGGCACCGGGCGGGTCCTGATCGCCGGGCTGAAGTGGGCGATCGACGAGGGCTACGACGTGATCAACCTGAGTCTTTCGACCAGCAAGCCGGCCCTGCGCGCCGAGCTTGCCGAGCTGTGCGACACCGCCTACTTCCGGCGCAGCATGATCTGCGCCTCGGCACACAACTCGCCGGTCACCAGCTATCCGTGGCGATTCGCCGCGGTGACGTCGGTGGCCAGCATCGATCAGCGCACTGTCGACAACGACCAGGTCAAGCATTACTACAACCTGACGCCACCGGTGGAGTTCTTCGCGCCGGGCGTCAATGTGCAAGTCGCGTGGACAGCGGGAACTGTCATCAAGGCGACTGGAAATAGCTTCGCGACGCCATATATCACCGGAATCTGCGCTCTGATCCTGAGCAAGCACCCGGAGCTGACACCATTCGAGGTGAAGACGCTTCTTTACAGCACGTCGGCCAACGTGGGAGGCAGCCATGTCAGATAGCGCGCAAGCCGAGCGAGCGTTTCCCGCACCGGCCAAGGCCTACGAGTCCGCGGCGCTGCTCCAGCCCATCGTCGAGACCGCGCGCGGCGTGTTCGGGGCCGCCGCCAGTTCCATCTTCATTCTCGATTTAGACGACAGCGCGCTGGTATTCGGCGCCGTCGCAGGCGCCGGCGCCGACTCGCTCGTCGGCAAGCGGTTCCCGCTGGACACCGGCATCGCCGGCTGGGTCGTGGGCAGCCACGAGAGCCTGCGGCTCGACGATCTGTCCGGCAATCCGACGTTCTCCCGTGACGCGGCCGAGTCCACCGGCTACGTGCCGAACGCGCTGATGGCGGCCCCGCTGCTGTTCGAGGGCGAGTGCGTCGGCGTGCTCGAGGTGCTCGACTGGACGGAAGGCTCGCGGACCGAGCTCGAGGACCTGGCCCTGCTCGGCCTGATCGCCAATCAGGCGGCGGCCGCGGTCAGGATGCTGGCGCGGCTGATCCCCGAAGGCGACCCGTATGCCGATCCGCGGATCGCGGCGATGAGCGGCCAGATCAGGCGGAGCCTGTCCCGGCTATCGGGGCCTGAGCTGGAAAGGCGGCTCGACATCCTGCGCTCGCTGGTGCTGATGTTCGATGACTGATGTGCTATCAACGGAAATAGGGGCGACGCGGAGTGCTATGCACATCGGCGCGGATGCGAGAGGGCAAAGACGATGGTAGCCAATGAGGCCCGGCAGCCAGCAGGCGCCGGGGAGCCCAGCCAGGTCCGCCCGCTGCGCAATTCCGTCATGCGGGCAATCATCCTGTCCGAGACGATATCGGCACTAGGCTCGCAGATGACCTATCTCGTGCTGCCGTGGTTCGTGCTGGTTACCACCGGTTCCGCCACCCGCATGGGCCTGGTCTTCGCCATTGAGTTAGTGCCGGTCGCGCTGCTCGGCATTCCCGCGGGGCTCGCGGTGCAGCGACTCGGCGTCCGCCGTACGATGCTGATCGGCGATTCAGCGCGGGGGGTGCTGATAGCGCTGGTGCCCGTGCTGTACCAGCTGCATGCGCTCTCCTTCGGCGCGCTGCTCGCCATCGTCTTCTGCGTCGGCATCTTCTCCGGGCCTTACGTGTCGGCCCAGCGGCTCGTCATCCCTGAGACGTTCGGCGACAGCGAGGCGCTCGTCGTCCAGGGGAACGCGCTGCTCGAGAGCGCCACGCGGCTGACCAGCCTGCTCGGTCCCGCGATGGCCGGCCTGCTGATCGGCGTGCTCGGCGCGGTCCACGTGCTGTGGTTCGACGCGGCATCGTTCGTGATCTCGTTCGGGATTCTGGCCGCGAGGCTGCCGAGGCCCGAGCGCTCGATGGCGGGCGCGGAGGGCTCGTCGGGGGTGCTGGCCGGAGCGAGGTTCGTGCTCGGCAATCCGCTCCTGCGCCGGGTCAGCGCGGCGGCGCTGCTCTTCGGGCTCTTCTTCCCGGCGCTGCTTGCCAGCCTGCCGGTGGTGGCCGACCGCCGCTTCGATGCCAACCCGAAGGTGGCCGGCCTGCTGTTCGCGGCGTGGGGGGCCGGCGCGCTGATCGGCCTGTACGGAGTGATGCGGTTCGCGAGCAAGCTGCCGCCGATCCGGATGGGCGCGCTCGCCGCCGTGGCGCTTGCGCTGCCCCTGTGGCTGCTCGCGCTGCCGCTGAACGCCTGGCAATTCGGGCTGGTGCTGCTGGTATCCGGCGTGTTCACGCCGATGCTGAACGCACCGCTGATCACGCTGATCCTGCTGCGGACGCCGGAGGAACTGCGCGCTCAGGTGATCGCGTTTGTGATGACGGCCAACCTGCTGGCCGGCCCGCTCGGCTACGCTCTCGCCGGACCCGCCCTTCAGGCCTGGGGGCTGAGAACGGTGCTGCTTGTCGTGGCCGCCGGGATCTCCGTCGCGGCCCTGCTGATGAGCACCATCATCAAGGTGGACGCCGCGGGCGCCGAGCCGGCCAGCGAGGAATCGCTCGGTGCCGAGCCGATGGAGGCTGACGTGGTGGCGCACGGCGAGGCGCTGCCCGGCACCGGCCAGCCACCGGGCGAAGGCGAGCGGGCGGAAGACCAGGAGCTGCCTCCGGCCTGACGGGTGCTCAGCCTGGCGGGTGCTCAGCCTGGCGGGTGCTCAGCCAGCGTCGCCGAACGTGATCCGCCGGGCGTACTCGGCAGGCTCCGCATCGCCGGTCACGTCCATCCGCATCAGGTCGAGCAGCCGGCCAAGCTGGTCGACCAGCCGGAAGTGCCCTCGGCGGTTGGCCAGCCTGCGCAGCAGGCCGTCGCGGGACTCGGCGTAAGCATGCACGAGCCCCTCGATGTCAACGCCCGCGGCGTGCTGATACCCGCCGGCGCCGCGTGCCTGGTCCGGCCCGCCATGGAGGACCACCGCCGGGCGCATCCAGCTTCTGGCCTCGATCAGCTGTGGCGGGCTGGCCGACCAGACACTGAGTGCGGCGGCAGCGGGCTCGCTGCCCCGCTGAGTGACCAGGACCCTGGGGGCGCCGACGTGCCGCTCGAAGAAGGCCCGCCACTGGCCAGGGCGACGGCTGGCGACTCTGGCGTCCCACAGCCGGGGGAAGGCGGCCGGCGCCGAGGCGCCCACGGCGATCTGGACGACGAGGCTGTCATCGCCCGGCCGCTGCTGTAGCAGGAAGGCGCCCACCGCCGCGATCGGCGGCCATCGGCGGGGGAGGCCGGCCCCGGTGACGACCGGGCCGAATACCCGCACCCAGTTAGCCACGAGCTGGCCGTTCATGCTCGACCCGGCCGAGGAGTTCAGGGCCGCCTGCCGGTAGCTGGCCCCGCGGCCGATCGCGACCAGCGCCGACGCTATCTCGGCGACGTCATGCCGGTAGGACCGGATCTGGGCCGAAGGCGCTGGCTCGCCCGTTAACTGCGGCAGGATCTGGGCCGGCAACGAGAACGTGTGCACGCCGTCCGCGTGCTCGCATCGATAGCGCTGGCGCGGAGGCGAGCCGCCGAAGCCATGGCGCACGACGTGCGATCCGACATGGTCTGGATGAGGACACTTAATGATCACAAACCACATCTCGCAGATCTCGCTGGTCGATCAGATAACATCGGCACCATCGACTGGGCTCCATTCGCCGGTGCTTAGCATGGCTGATCATGGCGGCCATCGGCCTGGTTGCCGAGGTCGGAAAGACCTAACTGCTCATAATACCAATCATTGGTGCCTTGGCAAATATGTTCTGGCCTGTCACTTATGCCGGGCACAGCATGCGGGAGCCAGCCATTCTAGCGCGCTGTTCGCGCCGCGGGTCTGTCCGGTGCCGGCTCATGCCCGGCCGACCTGCCCAGGAACAGTTCCGCGGAACGGTTACTTGCCCTGAAACTGGGGCCTGCGCTTCTCCGCGAACGCCCGCGGGCCCTCTTTCGCGTCAGCGGACTTGAAAACCTCGATGCCGATACCGGCCTCGATGCCGAACGCCTCGTTCTCGGGCATTCCCTCCGTCTGCCTGATGGTCCGCAGGATCGCCTGAACCGCGAGCGGGCCATTGGCCGCGATCATCTCGGCGATGTCAAGCGCCCTGCCCAGCGCCTGCCCATCGGGCACGACCTGGCCGATCAGGCCGATCTGGAGCGCCTCGGCCGCGGTGATGTGGCGGCCGGTCAGCAGCAGGTCGGCCGCGATCGTGTAGGGGATCTGGCGAACCAGCCTGACCGCCGACCCGCCGAGCGGGAAGAGGCCCCAGCGCGCCTCGGAGACGCCGAACCTGGCGCTCTCGGCGGCTACCCGGATGTCGGTGGCCTGGAGGATCTCGGTCCCGCCGGCGATCGCCGGACCCTCGACGGCCGCGATCAGAGGCTTGGTCAGCCGACGGCCCTTGAGCAGCGACTCGATCACCGACATGTCGTGACCAGCGCCGCGGAACGAGTCGCCGGGATGCGCCGCGCTCATCGCCTTGAGGTCCGCGCCCGCGCAGAAGGCGCCGCCCGCGCCAGTCAGCACGGCCACCCGGATGTCCGGGTTGGCATCGACCTCGTCCCAGGCCTGCCGCATGAGCGCCATCATCGGGCCGCTCAGGGCGTTGCGCGCGTGCGGCCGGTTCATCGTGACGATCAGGACGTGGCCCTGCCGCTCGACCAGCGCGTGCGGCTCCTCGGGGGAGTGGGCTTCGTCGGCCGCACGGGGGTCCGTGGCGCGGGGTTCGTTGGCCGCGTCGGGTTCCCTGGCCGCGCCCGCGTCCTGGCCCGCGCCTGGTTCCTCGGCCGAGCCCGGGTCCGGCTGCGAGCTTGCGGAGGTCATCGCGCCGACGTCTCCTTACGCTTGGCCGGCTACCTGGCTGAACTGCCTGGCTGAAATGCCTGGCCGGGGGCACTGCCGTCACCGAGTTGCCTGAAACGATAACAGGTTCTAGTTTCAACCCATGGCACTCAACATCGCCGATCTCTTCGAGCACGCGGCGGACACCTTTGCCGACCGGACCGCTGTGGCCTGCGGCGATCGGCAGGTGACCTATCGCGAGCTTGACCAGCGCACCAGCCGGCTCGCCCATCATCTGGCCGGGATCGGGGTGGGCGCCGGGGCTCAGGTCGGGCTGTACGCGCGGAACTCGATCGAGGCGGTGGAGACGCTGATCGCCTCGTACAAGCTCCGTGCCATGACGGTCAACATCAACTACCGGTACGTCGAGAACGAGCTCAGTTACCTGCTCTCCGACGCCGACCTGACCGCGCTGGTCTACGACCGGCAGTACGCGCCGCTGGTAGCCGCCGTCCTGCCGGCCGCTGCCGGGCTGCGCGGGTCAGTCGAGATCGACGACGGCGCCGGACCGGGCGTCACCGCCGGGCCAGGAGTGCCCTACGACTCAGCGCTGGCGGACGGGTCACCCGAGCGCGACTTCCCGCCGCGCAGCAACGACGACCTGTACCTGATCTATACCGGCGGTACGACCGGCTATCCGAAGGGCGTGCTATGGCGGCACGAGGACGTCTGGCGCACGCTTGGCGGCGGGATCGACTTCATCACCGGGGAACTGCTGGCCGATGAGTGGGAGCAGTCCAGGCGCGGCATTCAGGGCACGGGGCTGGTCAAGTTCTGCGCGGCGCCGCTGATCCACGGCAACGCGCAGTGGGCGGCGCTGGCCGGGCTGTTCGCCGGGGACACGATCGTTCTGCTGCCGCGCTTCGACCCGGACGAAGTATGGCGGGCGGTGCAGCGGCACAGGGTGAACGTGCTCGTGATCATCGGCGACGCGATGGCCAGGCCGCTGATCGAGGCGTACCGGGACGGCGACTACGACGCCTCGTCCCTGGTGGCCGTCTCGTCGAGCGCCGCGCTGTTCTCGCCGGTGGTCAAGGATCTCTGCCTGAGCACGCTGCCCAGCGTGGTCTTCACCGACGCGATCGGCGCTTCGGAGACCGGGTTCACCGGGATCAGCTTCGTGAGCGCAGGCGCGGAGCAGCGCGGCGGCCCGTCGGTGACGCCGGGCCCGCACACCATCGTGCTTGACGATCTGGGCCGCAGGGCCGGACCAGGTGAGACCGGCCGGCTGGCCAGGGGCGGGTTCATCCCGGTGGGCTACTACAAGGACCCGGTCAAGACCGCGGCCATGTTCGTCGAGGTCGACGGGGAGCGCTTCGTGGTACCCGGTGACCTCGCCAGGATCGAGGCCGACGGCACGATCACGCTGCTCGGCCGCGGTAACACGTGCGTGAACACCGGCGGGGAGAAGGTGTTCCCCGAGGAAGTGGAGGGCGCTCTCAAGTCGCACCCGGGTGTCTTCGACGCCCTCGTGATCGGCATCCCCGATGACCGGCTCGGGCAGCGGGTCGCCGCCCTCGTGCAGCCGCGCGACGGCGTGGACCTGGACCTGGCCGAGCTCGAGGCGGCGGCACGCGAGCGGATCGCCGGATACAAGGTGCCGCGCACCGTCTGGCTGGTCGATCACATCGGCCGCACGCCGAGCGGCAAGGCCGACTACGGCTGGGCCCGCAGGTGCGCGGAGCAGAAGCTTGCCGCTGCCGAGCCGGGCGCGCAGGACCGATGACGGTGCGAACCTCGATCTGCGATCTGCTCGGCATCGACCATCCGATCGTCGGCTTCACGCCGTCCGAGCACGTCGCCGCGGCGATCAGCCGGGCGGGCGGGCTCGGCGTGCTCGGCTGCGTGCGCTTCAACGACGCCGGGTCCCTGGACGCCGTCCTGAACTGGATGGACGCCAATACTTCAGGGCGGCCGTACGGCGTCGACGTGGTGATGCCCGCCAAGGTTCCGGCCGAGGGCAGCCAGGTCGACCTGGCTGCCCTGATCCCGGCCGGGCACCGGGACTTCGTCGACCAGACGCTGCTCCGGCTTGGCGTCCCGCCGCTGCCCGAGGATGAGCGGGCCCGCGACGGCGTGCTCGGCTGGCTGCACTCGGTCGCCCGCGCCCAGGTCGAGGCGGCGCTCTCGCATCCGGTAAAGCTGATCGCCAACGCGCTCGGGTCACCGCCCGACGACGTGATCGCCAGCGCGCACGACCGCGGAATCAGCGTCGCGGCGCTGGCCGGAAAGGCCGAGCACGCCGCGCGGCATGTATCGCGCGGCGTCGACATCGTCGTGGCACAGGGATACGAGGCCGGCGGGCACACCGGCGAGATCGCCAGCATGGTGCTGATCCCCGAGGTAGTCGACGCGGTCGGCGCCGGGGTTCCGGTGCTGGCGGCCGGCGGCATCGGGTCTGGCCGGCAGATCGCGGCGGCGCTGTCGCTGGGCGCCGTCGGAGTCTGGATGGGCTCGTTCTGGCTGACGACGCAGGAATACGGCATGCTGTCGCCGCTGCCGGCCCTGCGCGACGCGCTGCTCAGCGCCAGCTCCTCGGACACGGTGCGGTCCAGGATCTACAGCGGCAAGCCGGCCAGGCTGCTGAAGAACAGGTGGACCGACGCCTGGGAGGAGCCGGGTGCACCCGAGCCGCTGCCGATGCCGCTCCAGAACCTGCTGGTGAGCGACGCGCACCAGCGGCTGATGCACTCGGGCGATCCTGGGGTGGTCGCCATGCCGGTCGGCCAGATCGTCGGCCGGATGAACGCCGTGCGGCCCGTCGCCGAGGTGATGGCCAGCCTGCTCGCCGAGCTCGACGAGACCCTGACCCGGCTCGGCCAGCTGCGCTGACCGGCGCCGAGGCGCCGCCCGCCCACGGCGTCGCCCGCCCACGGCGTCGCGGTCCATGTCGATCGAGCCGCGGTAACGAGACTGGCCTTGGTGGCCGGCGCACGGCCCCGCATGCCGGTCCCGCCCCGGTCCCGCCCCCGCCCCCGGTCCCGCCCCCGCCCCCGGT
>DATNIU010000115.1:0-10384 GCA_035604275.1 Streptosporangiaceae bacterium
ACAACCTGGTCTGGCAGGACGGACCGGGCGCCGAGTACGGCTGGGCGGGCACCGCGTACAGCACCCAGGCCGCGCTGAACGCGGCCACCGGGCAGGAGGCGAACGGCATCTTCGCCAGCCCCAGGTTCGCCAACGCGGCCGCGTGGAACCTCCGGCTGACCGAGGGCTCCCCGGCCATCGACTCGGCCAACTCCGGCGCCAGCGGAGAGCAGCCGACCGATGTCCTTGGCAATGCGCGGGTCGACGACCCGGCCACGCCTAACACCGGCGCTGGACTGCGGGCCTATGACGATCGCGGGGCGTACGAGTTCCAGCCTCCTGCCGCCACCGGGCCGACGGCCCAGCTGACCGTGAGCCCGGCCACCGGTACGGCGCCGCTCGCCGTGACCGCTGACGCGTCCGCGTCGACCGCGGGCAGCTCGCCGATCAGCACGTACGCGTTCGACTTCGGCGACGGCACCAAGGTGGGGCCCCAGGCTGCGGCGAAAGCCAGCCACACCTATACCTCACCGGGCGGCTACACGGTCACGGTGACCGTCACCGACAGCGGCGGGCTCAGCTCCACCACTACCCGGCAGGTCAGCGTCAGCGCGCCAGCCGCCCGGTATGTCGGCGAGATAGGCACCAGCAGCTCGACCAAGAAGCAGACGTCGGACTCGGTGACGGTCCCGCGCGGCCGGAGCGTGGCCGCGGGCGACCTGATCGTCGCGACGGTCCAGCTCACCGGCACCACGGCGACCGGGGCCGTGACCGGCACGGACAGTGCGGGCGACGTGCTGAGCGTGGCAAGCAACGTGTCAGATGCGGCCGGCCACCGGCTGGTGACCCTGTCCGGCGTGGCCAAGAAGGGACTGGCCAGCGGGGGCAAGATCACCATCGCGTTCCCGAGCGCCTCGGCCAGCCAGGTAGTGGCCGCCGAGGTAGCCGGAGCGACCACGGTGGACCAGCAGTCCGCGGCGAGCGGCAGCAGTGCCTCCTTCTCGTCCGGTCCGACCGGCACTACCGCCCGCCCAGGCGAGTTCGTGCTGGCGGTGACCGCGACCTTCGGCGGGACCTCGGTGAGCTGGAGTGCCGGCTGGACGAGCCTGGGCACGACGACCGTGGGCTCGAATGCGCTCGCGCGGGCCGATCAGATCCCGGCCGGCACCGGCAGTTTCGCCGGCACCGGCACGGCCAGCACGCCGTGGCTCGCTGAGGTGGTCGCCTTTAGCTAGCCCGGCGCCTCCGGGTACTCGGCGCTCGATGCTGCCCGGACGACACCAGGCCTCCGGCCGGCCGGTAACTTCCGGCCGGCCGGTCGGCCCTGGCCCCGGCTGGCAGACTGCTCCCGGCCGGCCGGAAGCTGCCTGAGGATCCTTCAGGGCCTGACCGGGTGAGAGTCGGGCCATCACGGGCGCCAGCCACCAGCGCACCGCCTCGCTCGCGGGTGAGCTCCGCCTGACTGATCGGCACCGCCGGGTAACCTGCGCTCACATGAAACTCGCAGGTAAGTCACCCGCGACGCTGAGGCTGACATGGTCAGATAACCGCGAGGGCAAGGAGCGAGGCGATGCGCGACCCGGTGGCTGACCTGCCCCCTGACCGGGGGGAACTTCTGGTGGTCGACGACGAGCCGTTCCTGCGCGACGCGGTCGCCGCGTCCCTTCGGTTCCTCGGCTTCGAGGTGATCACCGCGGAGAACGGCGCCGGCGCGCTGCGGCTGGCGCGGGACCGCCCGTTCGATCTTCTCGTGCTTGACGTGATGCTGCCCGACACCGACGGCTTTGATGTCGTCCGCCGTCTGCGAGCGGAAGGCAGCCGGGTCCCGGTGATCTTCCTGACCGCCAGGGACACTCAGGCGGACAAGGTGACCGGTCTCACCCTCGGCGGCGACGACTACATGACCAAGCCGTTCGGGCTGGAGGAACTGGCGGCCAGGATCCGTACCGTGCTGCGCCGCACCCGCGGCGGCGCGGCCGGCCCGGTGCTCACGTTCGCCGACGTCGAGCTCGATCAGGACAGCTACGAGGTCCGCAGGTCCGGTCACCTGGTCGAGCTGTCACCGACCGAGTTCCGCCTGCTCCGCTACCTGATGCTGAACCCGTGCCGGGTGCTGACCAGGGCCCAGCTGCTCGACCACGTATGGGACTACGACTTCGGCGGGTCAAGCACCGTCGTGTCCACCTACGTCGCCTACCTGCGGCGCAAGCTGGCCGTATACGGGCCGGACCTGATCCATACCCAGCGCGGCGTCGGCTACAGCCTCCGCATGCCGCGCCCCGGCGACGAGGCGGGCCTCGATGAGTCCTAGACGGCCGGGCCGCCCGCAGCTCCGCACCCGGGTCCTGGTCGGCGTCCTGCTGATCACGCTGGTCGCGCTGGTGGCGTTCGACGTCGCCGCCGTCACCGCCTTGCGCGGATACCTGCTCAATCAGACCGACCGGCAGATGCAGACCGTGCTCGGGCTGTACCGGCCGCTCGACATGAACATATACGGGAGGCTGACCCGGAGGCCGGCCCAGCTCAAGGTGTCCACGCCGCCGCGCAGCACTCCCGTCAGGCAAGTCGTTATCATCGGGCCGCGATTGCGGCTGCCCGGCATCCTGGGTGCGTACTACGTCGTGTTCGTGTCCGGCCACCGCAAGGCAAAGGCGCTGGTGATCGGCAACACGGACCTGCGGCCCAGGCTCCATCTCGCCCTGCCAGCCCCCGCCTCCTACCAGCACGCCCAGACCGTGACCAGCTTCAACGGGCGCGCTCAGCTACGGCTGCGGGCCGAACGAGTCGCCGGCGGGACCATCTACGTCACCACCAGCCTCGGCAACGTCAGCAAGACCGTCGGCCGGCTCCGGCTCATCCTCACCATCGGATCTGTGGCGGCCGGCCTGCTCGTCGCCCTGGGCGTCGCCGTGGTCGTTCGCCGCGGCCTGCGGCCGCTCGAGGCGATGGCCTCCCAGGCCGACCGGATCACCGCCGGTGATCTCGCCGACCGGGTCAGCCCGCAGGACGCCGCTACCGAGGTCGGCCGCCTCGGGACGGCACTCAACGGGATGCTGGCCCGCATCGAGGCCTCGGTCCGCGAGCGCGAGGCCAGCCAGGAGCTGACCCGGCGCTTCTTCGCCGACGCCAGCCACGAGCTGCGCAACCCGCTCGCCTCCCTGCGCGCCAACGCCGAGCTCTATCAGCAGGGCGCCCTCGCCCGCCCGGAGCAGGTCGACGAGGCGATGCGGCGCATCGCGCTTGAAGCCCAGCGCATGAGCGGGCTGGTCGATGACATGCTCCGCCTCGCCCGGCTCGACCAGCGCCCCGACCAGCAGCACGATCCGGTCGACCTCACCGCCCTGGTGGCCGGCTGCGCCGAGCGGGCTCAGATCGCCGACCCCCGGCGAACCTGGCACAGCCGGATCGCGGCTGACCTGGTGACTATCGGTGACGAGGAGCTGCTGCGGCGGGCCATCGACAACCTGCTCGCCAATGTGCGCGCCCACACCCCGTGCGGCACCATCGTCACCATCACCGCCCGCGCCCGCGGCGGCGCCGTCACCGTGGCGGTCAGCGACGACGGCCCCGGCGTCCCGGCCAGTGAGCTGCCTCGCATCTTCGGCCGCTTCTACCGCGCCGGAAAGCAGTCGTACCGCCCCGGCTCCGGGCTCGGACTCGCCATCGTCACCGAGATCGCCAGCGCCCACAGCGGCACCGCCGAGGCGACGCTCAACAGCCCAAGCGGGCTGTGCGTCACCCTCACCCTGCCCGCGTGCGGCCAGCCTCCGTCCGGTGCGCCGCCCGCCAGCATCGCGGCTGGCACGCCCGCCTGTCCCGCCAGCCTGGTGTCCTCCTGACCGCCGTCGCGATGCGGCCTCCGCCGGTCTTCGCACCCGCTCCGCTCCGCCGGTACCGACCACGGGTCCGGCACCGACCACGCGGCCCGGCACCCCGGTCGGCGCGCCGCCCGCGGGTCAGTGATGCGCGTGCGAGGGCCTAGGACTCACAGATAGCCGGAGCGGCGTCGCGGTGGGTACCGGCCGTCCCCTGACGTGATGGTGTGGCGGCTTTTTCTTGATCTTGTGCTGTGCCTGCTTCGCGGCCTGCGCGGCGTTGGCCGCCAGCCTCGGCGTCATCCACTGAAGCATCGGCGAGACGAGCAGCCGCCAGGTGAACATGGTGTGCCCGCCCCCGGGCAGGAGCCTGAGCACGACGGTCGGCTGGCGCACCTGCACGAGCTGCCTGAAGATCTGGGCGTCCCTGACATCGGCCGGGCTCGCGTAACCCGCCCCGATCCAGAACTGCGGCACCGGCGTGCCCGCCGGCAGGCTCAGGATCTCCTGAGTCGGCGTGTTCTGCCTCTGCAGCTTCTTGTTGCCGCCGAACGGGCTGACCCGCCTGGACGGATGGCTCAGCTGATTCCGCAGCGGCGTGAAGTAGCCGCTGAGCACGCCAGCGAAGCCGTACCTGTGGCCGAACTGGAGGCCGAGGTTCGCCGCGCAGTACCCGCCTTCCGAGTAGCCGGCGATTCCCCAGCTCCGCCCGGGCGGGCGGACCCGCAGGACGTGCGAGATGTAGAAAGGCACATCCTGGGCGAGGTAGGTCGCGTCCTGCGGCCCGTTGACCTGGTTCAGGCACTGGAGCGACACGCCGCGGGCGCCGTTCGCGTCCGGCATCACGAGCACGACCGGCTTGGCCAGTCCGCTGCTGATCAGGTGGCTCAGCGTGGTGGTGACGCCGACCACCGTGATCCAGTCCTGCGGCTCGCCGGGGAAGCCATGGATCAGCTCCACCACCGGGAACCGGTAGCGGCGGTACGCGGTCTGGAAATACTGCGGCGGCAGGTAGACGTAGACATTCCTGGCCAGATGGCTGGCCGTGCCACGCAGCCACAGCCGGAAGGTGAAGCCCTCCTGGGCCGCGAGCCTGACGTAGACGGAGTTGCCGAGCACCCTGGTGACACCGCCGGCGCCGCTGAGATGGGTACCCGGCTGGGCCGCGGTCTGCACCCCGGAGTTGCTGAGGTCCGCGAAAGCGGCGCCCCAGTTCTGGTAGTAGTCGTAGTACTTGTTGACCGCGGCGATGCCGAACGCCACCGCGGGGACGAACGCCAGACAGGCGGCGAGCACGCGGAAGACCAGCTGCTTGGCCACAACCAGCCACCAGATCAGGGCGGCGAAGATCACCATCATGAGCACGAAGAAGGCTGTGCTCTGCGGCTCTGGCAACCGAGTCTCCCGTAGCACGGCACGTCGCGCCTAGCCTAGGCGCGACCTGTACAACGACTGGCACTCGCGTGGAGTGCCCGTCCGGCGGATGGCGGTGGAGGTGGGATTTGAACCCACGGAAGGGTTGCCCCTTCACACGCTTTCGAGGCGTGCGCCCTCGGCCACTAGGCGACTCCACCGTCGCCGAGCCTACCCCGTCCGGCCATCTGGTGGGTCTGCGGAGGCAGAGTTCCCGGCACATCGAGCACGCTCGAAGAACGCGCTGAGCAGCGCCGCGCACTGATCGGCCAGCACTCCGCCGATCACCTCGACCGGCGGGCCGAGCCGGCGATCGCGCAGCACGTCCCACAGCGAGCCAGCGGCGCCGGCCCTGGCATCGGCCGCGCCGTAGACCAGGCGCCGCATCCTGGCGGACACCAGCGCCCCGGCGCACATGGTGCACGGCTCCATGGTCACCACGAGCGTGCAGCCGTCCAGCCGCCAGCAGCCCGCCGCCCTGGCGGCCTGCCTGATGGCCACGATCTCGGCGTGCGCGGTCGGGTCGTTCTCCGCCAGGCAGCGGTTCCGCCCCCGGCCGAGCACCGCGCCGTCCGGGCCGAGCACGACGGCGCCCACCGGCACGTCAGGACCGGCATCGGCGGCGGCCAGGTCACGAGCGAGCGTCATGGCAGGCTCGAACGAGGTCACGTACCCCGGCGCAGCCCCCCCGGCGGGCGCCTCACTGCCCGGCGACGGCATCCAGGGCTCGCTCGAACGCGTGGCCGAAGCCAATTCTCCTGGCCAGGCTGGCCAGCACCTCGTCGGGGAACAGGTCGAGATCGCCGGACAGCGCGCACAGTTCCATCTCGTCGACTCCGAGGTCGGCCAGGATCGACAGGTCCCCGGCCGGCAGCACCTGGTCAAGGTCCTCGTCGAAGGGCACCGGGATGTCGAGGTACTCCAGTACCTGCCGGGCCAGCGGCCAGTCGACCGAGGCCGTGAGATCGGAGAGGAAGACCGAGACCTGGCTCCCGATGACCCGGATCACCACGAAGAAGTCGTCCCCGACGGCGGCCAGCCCGATGGCGCCGCCGATGCCCGGCTGCTGGCGCAGCGCGTGGATGGTCGCGTCCAGGTTCTCGGTGAGAGAGACCGGGAGCACCTCGGCCTCCCAGGCGTCGTCCTCCCGGTAGACGACTATGCAGAAGTCGCCACTGGTCACTTCGGTCATAGTCACCCACCGCCTACATCCAGATCGCCGAGCAGCCGCAGTGCGCTTACGGCGCGGGCCCGCGCCCGGGCCGCGCCGCCCGGCCAGGACTCGCCGGCGCCGCAGGAAGAACAGTAACGGCTTTCCGGCAAGAATCGGCGTGGATGATCCGGCCGGCCCGTCCGGGCGGCTAGGGTTACATCCACGGCCGAGCGCCATTGGTCTGTAAATGTCATTGGGCTATGCTGGCTACAGTGGCGGTTGCGCCCTGTCACGTGCTGTAGGGAGGTGATCGAGATGGTGAAGAAGGTCCTGACCTGGGGTGGCATCATCTTCGTGGTGTACTACCTGGCGACCTCGCCCACCGGAGCCGCCCATTTCGTTCACAGTGCATTTAATTGGCTGCACCAGGCCGGTAACTCCATGTCCAGGTTCGTCAACTCCCTGTAAGCGCTATGAGCCGGGTCGCAGCCACCAAGAACCAGCAGGCGTCGGTAGATAAGTACCTGCTTCCGCGCGAGGTCCGCGTGGCGACGGTTCGGCGGCATCCGGCGGTGCTTATCGTGCCGAGCGCGCAGGCGGTCGGAGGCCTGCTCGTCGCGGCGGTGCTCTCGGCCACGCTGCTCCGCAACGAGACGCTGCTGATCGGCATCGCGTGGGCCGGCTGGGCCGTTCTGATGGGCCGCCTGATCTGGAAGGCCATCAACTGGGCGGTCGACTACTTCGTGATCACCTCGGATCGGATCCTGCTGACGTCCGGCGTGTTCACCCGCAGCGTGAACATGATGCCGCTGGCCAAGGTGACCGACATGAGCTTCCACCGGTCGTTCTGGGGCCGGATGCTCGGCTATGGCGAGTTCGTGGTGGAGTCCGCCGGACAGGACCAGGCACTCCGCAACATTGACCATATTCCGTATCCTGAGCAGCTGTACCTGGTCGTCTGTGGAAGAATCTTCAAGGACAGCGCGGGGGAGGACGACGGAACCGGCGACATCTCCGGGTCCGGTGATCAGTACGACAACGAGTTCGCTGACACCTATCCGATTGGCCCCGGGGCCGATCCGTCGGACGACTGAATCCTTCCCGCTGTCCCTTCCCCGAGGCTCGTGCGGCCGGATGATCAGTGAATCAACAAGCCCGCTGCACGATCCTGCCCAGCGCACGGGCCCGGTCCAGCGCACGGGGCTGGCCAGGCTCGCGATGAGCGACCCGGGCTCGCGATGAGCGACCGCAAGCGCGCGTAAAGGCCGTGCCGGGGGACCGGCGCTTGTCCCCCGGCACGACCGGACCGGGACGTCTGAGTGGCTCCCGCGCCGAGTGCCTGCCTGCGCGGCGTGCGCGTCATACCGCGTGTGCTCCGCAGCAGGCTGAACCGGGTCAGTTCAGAATACGGAGCGTGTTCGCCGCGTCGTCCACGTAGTACAGGCCTGCTCCGTGCGGTGCTACAGCAAGCCCGAACAGGGCGCCGCTGCCTGGCGGGCTGCCCGAGCGGTCAAGGAACCGGGTTGCCACCTGGGTGCCCTCCGGGGAGGTCTCGACGATCCTGCCGTTGCCGCCGTTGACGGTCAGGACGTCCCCGTTGGGGGCGATCGCGAGGCCAAGCGGCGAGTCGAGCCAGCCGCCCGAGGTGAGGACGGTGCCAGTGCCGGCGGACGAGCGCCGGAACAGCGCGTTCCAGATCACGGTGATCCGGTTGCTGCCGGTGTCCGCCACGTAGAGCGCGCCATTGCGGCCGAAGCCCAGTCCCGTCGGCCCGTTCACGAAGGTCGTGGCGTTGCTCTGCTCGCTGAACCCGGAGCCGACTTCAGTCACGGCGCGGAGCATGGGCAGCCGGTGATCGCAGAACATGAGCACGAGACGGAGAACGGTGCCGTGATGCACGACAGCGCCCTTAGCCGCCTTGGTGCCGTTGAGCACGTTGGCGACGAACAGGACGGCGAACGGGCCGCCGCTGACGGCGGTCATGTCCCACGGCCCGTTGATGCCGTGCCCGGAGATGGTCTCCCTGACCTTCCCCTGGCTGTCGAGCACCAGCAGGCAGCCGGCCTGCGAGGTGGCGACGGACCCGTCTTTGGACGGCAGGCTGCCGACGATCACCCAGTCGTGCACCACGACAAGCGCGGTGGTCAGCCCGATGCCGCCGGGGCAGGCGCCCGGCAGTCCCGACGCGGAGATGTGCGCGAACTGGGTCACCTGACCGCCGGGGCTGACCTCGACGATCGTGGTTCCGGTGCCCTGCAGGTTGGTCTTGGCGTTGAAGTTGCTGACCAGGACGTCGCCGCGGTGCAGGCGACCCTGGCTGCGGCGCACGACGGCCACGCCGTACGGATTGATATCGCCGTTGTTCGGCACCGTCGAGCCGACCAGCCTGGTGTGGTGGAAGAGGTTGATGAACGGCGAATGATGCGCAGGCTGTGCAAAGGCGGCAGGCGCTGTCAGCCCCGCTCCGGCGACAGCGGCGGCGCTGGCACCGGCCAGTGCGACCCAGCGAAGTACTCGCATGAGCATGCTCCTTCGGTTCAGGACCGGCAATCACGAGTGCGCGAGCGTGCGGCAGTGTCGGCCAAGCCCCCGAGCCGATCCGGCGAGTGAACCGCATGCGACGCACAGTCAAGCACGGATGAACGGCGGTCTCGGTTCACCGGTCAGCGAAAAATCTTGGGCGGAACGGCTCGCACGCCTGAATGCCGGCCAGATTCCGGTCGGCATGCGGGCAATCCGGGCCGTCGTACCCGGCGGCCGGCGGCACAGCGGCCGGCGCTGGCCGGCGCCATGACGGATCGCCACGGCATTTCCAGACTTCGGCCGCTCAATGTGGCATAGTGCGATGCCATGACAACCCCCGGTGAGGCGGGCCAGAGGTCCGCGACTGTGCGCCTGGCAGCTATTGGCCTGCTCGGTCTGGGAGTGGCTGCCGCGATATTCGCGTACGGCCGGCTGCACTCGCCGAACTACTACTACAGCCTGTTCGGGCGAACCGGGCTGGACGCGATCACGCTCAAGTCGACGCTGGCGTCGGTCGCGCTCGGCCTGGCGGCGGTCCAGGTTGTGCTCGCCCTGTGGATCTACCGGAAGCTGCCGCTGGCCGGCCGCGCGCCGCGGTCCGTCGGGCTGACGCACCGGGCGGTCGGCGTCGGGCTGTTCGCGGTGACGGTGCCGGTCGCCCTGCACTGCCTGATCGCCTACGGCGTGCAGTTCAGCAGCCTGCGGGTCACCATCCACTCGATCGCTGGCTGTTTCTTCTACGGCGCGTTCGCGGCCAAGGTCCTGCTTGTCCAGAGCAAGCGGCTGCCCGGCTGGGCGCTTCCGGTAGCCGGCGGCATCCTCGCGATTCTGATCGGCGTGCTCTGGTACAGCTCGGCGCTCTGGTACTACAACGGCTTCCAGCTGCCGTGATCTGAGGACCACCGGTGTCCGGGCTGGCGCGGCAGGAACCGAGCCACCCGCGCCGTCCTGGATCGGCGCCCCGATCGCGCGCGGTCTTTGCGCTAGCTGGTGATGCTTATCCTTTAGGTTGTCATTGCTGGTCCGGCGGAGCCGGAACCATTCTCGTCCCGGTCAGTCTCCGCACGGAGCGCGAGCGCCTGCTCAGGAAGGCGGCGGCGGAGAATGTTCGAGAGGTTTACCGACCGGGCGCGGCGGGTTGTGGTCCTGGCCCAGGAAGAGGCCAGGATGCTGAACCACAACTACATCGGCACGGAGCACATCCTGCTCGGCCTCATCCACGAGGGCGAGGGTGTCGCGGCGAAGGCGCTTGAATCACTCGGCATCAGCCTGGAGGCGGTCCGCCAGCAGGTCGAGGAGATCATCGGCCAGGGCCAGCAGGCGCCGTCCGGGCACATCCCGTTCACGCCGCGGGCGAAGAAGGTGCTCGAGCTATCGCTCCGCGAGGCGCTGCAACTCGGCCACAATTACATCGGCACCGAGCACATCCTGCTCGGGCTGATCAGGGAGGGCGAGGGGGTCGCCGCCCAGATGCTGGTCCGGCTCGGCGCGGACCTGAACC
>DATNIU010000116.1:0-4347 GCA_035604275.1 Streptosporangiaceae bacterium
CCCGCCGCTGCACGCCGAGCGGCAGCGAGCCGACCAGCTCTCTGGCGTAGGGCCACAGCGACTCGGGAAGGCCGTGCCGGTCGCGCTTGCCGCTCTCGCCGCCCGAGCCGCGCGAGCCATCCGAGCCGCGCGCGCCGCCCGAGCCGGTCGCGCCGCCAGAGCCGCCCGAGCCGCTCCCGCCAGACCGGCCGCTCTCGCCGATCGGGCCGGCCTGACCGGGCGCTGCGCCGAATACGGCCGCCGTGAACTGCATGTTCTCCGCGGGGCTCAGGTCGTCATAGAGCCCGAGGCTTTGCGGGACGTAACCGATCCGGCTGCGGGTCAGGCGGGACGGCGGCTGGCCGAACAGCGCCACCTCTCCCTCTGACGTGCCGAGCAGGCCGAGCAGCAGCCGGATCAGCGTGGTCTTGCCTGCGCCGTTGGCGCCGAGCAGGCCGACGATCTCTCCGGGCCAGACCTGCAAGCTGACGTTGCTGACCGCGGTGAAATGGCCAAACCGCCTGGTCACGCCCACGCACTCGGCCAGCGGACCCCCGCTCATGACGCACCTCCGGCGATTGCCATGCCGAGCGCGGCGACCGTGACCGCGTCCTGGAGATCAGGCTCGATCAGCACCGACCCGTCTTCCGTCCCGGCCAGCCGGGACCCGCCTTCCGGCCCGGGGTCCCAGACCCGCCAGTGTCCGCCGCTTCGCCACGCCAGCGCCGCCAGCTGGCCATCCGGCCTGGCAGGCGCCTCGCGGAGGGTGCCGGGCATGGCGGCGACGATCTCGTCAGGAGTCCCCGACGCCAGCGGCATCCCAGCGTCGAGCACCAGGACCGAGGTGCACCGCTCAGCCTCGTCCAGATACGACGTCGCCAGCACGACGGCGCACCCATCGGCGGCCGCGCGGGCGATCAGCCACCACAGGCCGGAGCGGCTGACCGGATCCACCCCCGTGGTCGGCTCGTCGAGTATCAGCAGCTCAGGCTGGTGCAGCATGGCCGCGATCACCGCGAGCTTCTGCCGCATCCCGCCGGACAGCTGCCCGGCCAGCCGGTCCGAGGCCGATCTCAGGCCCGCCCGGTCCAGGTACTCGGCAGCCCGGTCACGCGCCACCTGCCGCGACATCCCGTACCCCGTGGCCCGGAAGTCCAGGTTCTCGGCCACGGTCAGGTCCGGGTAAAGCCCGGAACTGGCCGGCAGGTAGCCGACGCGCTCCTTGGCCGGCCGCCGGATCGTTCCGCTGTCCGGCGCCAGCGACCCGGCCAGGCAGCGCATCAGGGTGGTCTTGCCCGAGCCGTCACCGCCGACCACCGCGGTTACCTGGCCGGTCGGTGCGGACAGTGACACGCCGCCGAGCGCGACGGTCTTGCCATACAGAACGAACAGGTCGCTGGCACCGTACGACGCGTGCCCGGTCCCGGCCCGTCCCTCGGTGGCGGCCGGGCGGCCGTGGCCGGTCATGCCGCCGCTCCCTGCGGCTGGGCGGGGGCCGGCCTGGCGCCGCGCTGGCGGCCGGCCGGGGCGAGATAGCCGCGGAACCGCAGCGTCGCTCCGGTCACGACGATGGCGCCGAGCAGCGCGAGGAACAGGAACGGCTGCCAGAGCGCGGCGATCGGCTCGGCGCGCAGCATCACGCCTCGGGAGATCTGGTTGAAGTAGGTCAGCGGCAGGAAGTATGCGAGCCAGCGCACCCCGGCCGCGATCGAGGTCAGCGGGAAGATCAGCCCGGACAGCAGCACCTGCGGCAGCAGCGTCATGACGGCGAGCTGGATCGCCTGGCCCTGGTTCTGCGAGACGCTGGAGATCAGCACGCCGATGCCCAGGGTCACGAACAGGAAGAGCAGCGCCCCGAGCCCGAAGACGGCCGGCGAGCCGCGGAACGGCACTCCGAAGATCGCGATGCCGACCGCCAGCACGATCGCGAGATCGACGGTCGCGACCAGGAAGTAGGGCACGATCTTGCCGAGAAAGACATCCCTTGGCCGCAGCGGCATCACGGCGAGCTGTTCAAGCGTGCCTGACTGACGCTCCCTGACCACGCCGAGGCTGGTGATGATCGTGCCGACGAAGACCAGCACCACACCGCACAGCCCGGGGATCATGATGTCCGAGGTGGTCAGGCCCGGGTTGTAGAGAATGGTCAGCTTCGGGGCGAACGCCGGTCCGGCCGCTGAGCCGCCGGCGCCGCCGATACCGCGGACCGAGCCCGCCGCTCCGCTCGCGGAGCTCCCGTGCTCCAGCCCGGCCAGCGCGGTCAGCGCGGCCCGCGCGGCGAAGAGCTGGCTGCCGTCGATCAGCACCAGGGGCCTGCTGCCGCCGGTCACGATCGCCATCTCGGCCTTGCCATCGCGGAGCTGGTTCTGCGCCCAGGATCGCCCCTGGTCCGCGGCCGACAGCACGACATCGAACGGCTTGGGCAGCACGCCGTCGATCGCGCTCGCCCGCGGCCCGGAGATCGCGACCGTGATCGTCTTGACATCGAAGCTGGCCGCGTAGCCGAGCACCACAAGCAGCAGGACCGGGAGGACGATCATCATCGCGAGCGTCCGCCGGTCTCGCCGCAGCTGACGGAATTCCTTAACGATCATGGCCCACATGGGTGCCCCTTACCGAGTTGCCCGACGATGACCGGCTCTCGGCCGGCCGCTGCGCGCCAACTGCGCGGTCATTCCGATCCCGGCGGAATGTCCAGCCCGCCGTTATCTCAACACTTGTTGAACTCTACAAGCGTTGAATTACCGTGGTCAAGAGCCGCACCGACGAGTACGAGCCACCGCCCGGCCCGCTCACCCCGGCCCGCTCACCCCGGCCTCGCACCGCTCCGCATTTCCCACCGCAAGGCGCTCCCGCCTCCATCAACTCCCCGCACCCCCCGGTTGGCGGCAGCATGTCGAGCGCTGGCTGTCGGGCATCTGAGGTAGACATGACCTATGGCGGAGACTCGGCATGCCGGGCGTTGGACGATCGAGGACCGGTGCGAGTCGGCCTGGCACTACCTCCCGATCGACGTAGTGCCAGGGACCTGTGCCTTAAAGGTCGAGCTTGACTACGACCCCGATGGTGCGGTCCTCGACCTGGGCTGCTTCGACCCCGGGGGATTCCGTGGCTGGTCGGGCGGCGCTCGCCGATCGTTCGTCATCGCGGCCGACGCGGCCACGCCCGGATACCTGCCGGGCGAGCTTGAGCCTGGCACCTGGCAGATCGCCATCGGGCTGCACCGGATCCCGGCCGAGGGCGTGCCGTACCTGCTGATCGCCGAGATAGCGAGCACGCCGGGCAAGCTAACGGCCGGCCCTCAGGACCAGACCGCGCCGCCGATTCACGACCGGCCCGCGCCGCGTCAGCTACCAGCCAGCAACGGCATGCGCTGGCTGGCCGGCGACCTGCACTCGCACACCGTCCACTCCGACGGCGCGATGACCGTGCCCGAGCTGGCCAGGTTCGCCGCCGGTCGCGGTCTCGATTTCCTCGCGGTGACCGACCACAACACGGTGAGTCATCATCCGGAACTGCCCGCCGCCGGCGCCGCGCATGGCATCGCGCTGCTGCCCGGTCAGGAGCTGACGGTCGACCATGGCCACGCGAACGCGTTCGGCGACCTGGGCTGGGTGGACTTCCGCGAACCGCCCGACGCCTGGCTGGACGCGGCCGAGCGGGGCGGCGGCCTGCTGTCGATCAACCATCCCTACGGCGGGCCGGTGAGCTGGATCGCGCCGATGCGGCGGCGGCCCCCGCTGGTCGAGGTCTGGCACTGGAGCTGGCTCGATCCGCGCTGGACGGCGCCGATCAGCTGGTGGCTGGCCTGGCATCCGAGCGCGATCCCGGTTGGCGGCAGCGACTGGCACCGGCCGGGCTCGGACGCGCCGCCCGGGTCCCCGACGACGTGGGTGCTGTCCGAGGCGGCCGAGGCGGCGTCCGTGCTCGATGGTCTGGCCGCCGGCCGAGTCGCCATCTCGGCCAGCAAGGACGGGCCTGTGCTGCTGCGCGTCGACGGCGAGCTGATCGCGGCCGGGGCCGACGGCGCGATCCTGGCCGGCATCGACGGGCCCAGGGCACGCGTCAGCGGGGATCTCGCGAGGTTCGGCGGCGAGCCCGGCTACCACCGGCTCGTGGATCCCGCCGGCGCCACCCTCGCCCTGACCGGCTGAGGACGCCGCAAGGGCCACGCTCGACTTATCACGAGTTCGCCCACCGAATAGGCATAAAACCCTGGTGATCATGACGGTAACCCGTGATGAGTGCTCTTTGCAGATCGCGCAGGCGGGGCTGGGAGCCCGTTATGCCCGGATTCCGGCTATGACCCAGTGTGACGAGGGAGCACCACAGCCACGTGGGCACCGAATGCGGCTGGCCGGGTCGCCC
>DATNIU010000117.1:0-23489 GCA_035604275.1 Streptosporangiaceae bacterium
GCCAGCGAGGCGACCGGCGCGGTCGCGGCGGCAACGGCCGCGCTGGCGAGCAAAGCCGCTCTGGCGGTGACAACGCCGAGCAGGCTCGCGATGCGGGCCAGGCGGGTCGCGGCGACCAGGGCGGGCGCGGCGACGCGCAGGGCCGCGGTGGCGATCAGCAGGGCTACCGTGACCAGGGCGGACGTGACGACGACAGAGACGGTCAGAGCCGTCGGAGCCGCGATCGCGACCGATTCCGCAACCGGAACCAGCAGGGGAGCAACAGGCGCCGCGAGCGCGGCGGCAGTGACTCCGAGCCGGTCATCGCGGAAGACGATGTGCTCATCCCGATCGCCGGGATCCTCGACGTGCTCGACAACTACGGCTTCGTCCGCACCACCGGCTACCTGCCCGGCTCCAACGACGTGTACGTCTCGCTCTCCCAGGTGCGCAGGTACGGCCTGCGCAAGGGCGATGTGATCGAGGGCGCGATCCGCCAGCCGCGCGAAGGCGAGCGGCGGGAGAAGTTCAACGCGCTGGTCCGGCTGGACAAGGTCAACGGGCTGGACCCGGAGGAGTCCAAGGGTCGGCCGGACTTCTCCAAGCTGGTGCCGCTCTACCCGCAGCAGCGGCTCCGCCTGGAGTCCGACCCGACCATCATGACCACCCGGATCATCGACCTGATCAGCCCGATCGGCAAGGGCCAGCGCGGCCTGATCGTCTCGCCGCCCAAGGCGGGCAAGACGATGATCCTCCAGGCGATCGCGAACGCGATCACCAAGAACAACCCGGAGTGCCACCTCATGGTCGTCCTGGTGGACGAGCGCCCCGAGGAAGTCACCGACATGCAGCGCTCGGTCAAGGGCGAGGTCATCCACTCGACCTTCGACCGGCCGGCCGAGGACCACACCATGGTGGCCGAGCTGGCCATCGAGCGGGCCAAGCGGCTGGTCGAGATGGGTCACGACGTGGTCGTGCTGCTCGACTCGATCACCAGGCTCGGCCGGGCCTACAACCTGGCCGCTCCCGCCAGCGGCCGGATCATGTCCGGCGGCGTGGACTCCACGGCGCTGTACCCGCCCAAGCGGTTCTTCGGCGCGGCCAGGAACATCGAGCACGGCGGATCGCTGACCATCCTGGCGACGGCGCTGATCGAGACCGGGTCCCGCGCCGACGAGGTCATCTTCGAGGAGTTCAAGGGCACAGGCAACATGGAGCTGCGGCTCCGCCGGGAGCTGGCCGACAAGCGGATCTTCCCCGCCATCGACGTGGACGCGTCGGGCACCCGCAAGGAAGAGCTGCTGATGACGCCGGAGGAACTCAAGATCATCTGGCAGCTGCGGCGCGTGCTGCACGCGCTCGAGCCGCAGCAGGCGCTCGAGGTCCTGATGGAGCGGATGAAGGAGACCAAGAGCAACGCGGAGTTCCTGCTGCACGTGCAGAAGACCACCGTCGCCTCATGACGCGATCGGGCCGGCTGGCGGGAATCTCCGGACCGAACTTCACGTTCCGGATGTGGCACACTTGTGTGCTGACCTAGTGCGGTACCGGTTCACGCCGATGGCGCGATGCGCCGATGGCGACCCGGCGACCGAGGAACCAGGAGAAAACCATGAAGCCCGACATCCACCCGCATTATGTGGTGACCCAGGTCACCTGCACCTGCGGAAGCAGTTTCACTACCCGGAGCACCTCCAGGAACGGCGAGATCCACGCCGATGTCTGCTCGAACTGCCACCCGTTCTATACGGGCAAGCAGAAGATCCTGGACACCGGCGGCCGGGTCGCCAGGTTCGAGCGCCGATTCGGCAAGCAGCCGGCCAAGTAGTTCTCGTCCGGTCTCGCCGGGCGTCCTGACCTGGCTAAACCGCAGCAGCTCATGATCTCGCGGCTTTCTGCCACCATGACAGGACAACCGCGTGATCATCGAGCGAGGCGGCCCGCGAGGCCTGAGCGCGCCAATCCGCTGGCGGGATCGAGATCGGTCCGCCGCGACGTCGAGGGAGGTTAAGCAGTGCTCGACCGGCTTGCTGACCTCGCCGCTGAACACGCGAGACTGGAACGCGACCTGTCCGATCCGGCCGTGCACGCCGACCAGGACCGGGCGCGGGCGCTTGGCCGCCGCTACGGCGAGCTGACTCCGGTCGTGACCGCGTATCACCAGCTCCAGCAGGTCAGCGGCGACGAGGCGGCCGCGATCGAGCTGGCCGGCGAGGACTCCTCGTTCGTCCAGGAGGCTCAGCAGCTGGCCCGCCGGCGGGAGGACCTGGAGCTGCGGCTTGAGCAGTTGCTCGTGCCGCGGGACGCCCTGGACGCCAAGGACGTCATCATCGAGATCAAGGCGGGCGAGGGCGGCGAGGAATCGGCCCTGTTCGCCGGCGACCTGCTGCGGATGTACCTCCGGTACGCTGAGCGGCAGGGCTGGAAGACCGAGATCCTGGACGCCACCGTGACCGGCCTGGGCGGGTACAAGGACGTCACTGTCGCGGTCAAGGCCGCCGGGCGCGGCAGCCTCGCGGGCACGCCGGCCGGCGCCTGGTCGGTGCTGAAATACGAGGGCGGGGTGCACCGGGTCCAGCGGGTGCCGGTGACCGAGTCCCAGGGCCGGATCCACACCTCGGCCGCTGGCGTGCTCGTGATGCCGGAGGCGGACCCGGTCGAGATCAGCATCGAGCCGAACGATCTGCGGATCGACGTCTTCCGGTCCTCTGGTCCTGGCGGGCAGAGCGTCAACACCACGGACTCGGCGGTGCGGATCACCCACCTGCCGACCGGCATCGTCGTCTCCTGCCAGAACGAGAAGAGCCAGCTTCAGAACAAGGAGCAGGCGATGCGCGTGCTGCGGGCCAGGCTGCTGGCCGCGGCGCAGGAGGAGGCGGACGCCCAGGCCTCGGCGGACCGCCGCAGTCAGGTAGCGACCGTGGACCGGTCGCAGCGGATCCGCACCTACAACTACCCGGAGAACCGGATCTCCGATCACCGGGTGGGGTTCAAGGCATACAACCTGGACCAGGTGCTCGACGGGGACCTGGACGCGGTGATCGGCGCGCTGGTGGACGCCGACCGGGCGGACAAGATCGCCGCGTCGCGATGACGCGAGGCCGCGGTCGGTGCGGGGGTCGGGTTGCCGGGCGATGAGGCAGGGCTGCTTGGCGGGCTGGTCGGCGCCGACGCCGCGCTGCTTGGCGCTGGCGCGGGGCTGGCCGGCGCTGATGCGGGGCTGGCCGGCGCTGGCGCGGGACTGCTCCGGGATGAAGCCGGTCAGGTGTCCGACGTCGCCCGGCCCTCGCGCGATGGCGCCGCGCCGATGAGCCTGCTGCTGGCCGAGATCGCCGCCGCGGCGGCGCGGCTGGCCGAGGCCGGGATCTCCTCGCCGCGCGCCGACGCCGAGCTGATGGCGGCGGACAGGCACGGCGTCGCCAGGACCGAGCTGCACCTGGTGCCCGATACCGCCTTCGACCCTCGGTTCTGGGATGATGTCGCGCGGCGCGAGGCTCGCGAGCCGCTCCAGCACATCACTGGGATGGCGTACTTCAGATACCTGGACCTGCGGGTCGGTCCTGGCGTGTTCGTGCCGAGGCCGGAGACCGAGGTGATGACCGGCTGGGCGATCGACCGGCTCACCGAGATGGACGTGGCCGAGCCCGTCGTGGCCGATCTCGGGACCGGATCGGGTGCGATCGCGCTGGCGATCGCCCAGGAGGTGCCGAGGGCACGGGTGCACGCGGTGGAAGGTGATCCGCTGGCCCGGCCGTGGACGGAGCGCAACATCGCGCGCGCCGTGGCCGCCGCGCCGCACATGGCGGGCAGGGTGACATTGCACTCCGGCGACTTCGACTCGGCCCTGCCCGGGCTCGACGGCCTGATCGACCTCCTGATCAGCAACCCGCCGTACATACCGGTCGGCGCGCAGGTGCCGCCCGAGGTCGGCGAGTACGAGCCGACGGCCGCGCTGTGGTCGGGCGCCGACGGGCTGGATGCGATCCGGGTGGTGGAGCGCGCGGCGCGGCGGCTGCTCCGCCCCGGCGGCTTGGTCGCCGTCGAGCACGGCTCGCCGCAGGGCGCGGCGGTCTACTGGATCTTCGCCGAGGAACGGGGCTGGCTCGGCACCCGCAACCATGCCGACCTCGCCGGGCTCGACCGGTTCGTCACCGCAGCCGCGCCCTAGCCCCGGACCCGGTCACTGCCCGGCCATGGCAGGATGATCGGCGTGAGCGACATCTTCGACTGCGCCGACGAGACGCAGCGGATCGCGGGGATCGCGGCCGCTACCTCGGCCGTGCTCAGGGGCGCCTTGGTCGTGCTGCCGACGGACACCGTGTACGGGATCGGCGCCGACGCCTTCAGGCCGGCCGCGGTCACCAGCTTGCTGGCGGCCAAGGGCCGGGGCAGGCAGATGCCGCCGCCGGTGCTGGTCGGCTCGGTCCGGGCAGCCTCCGCTCTGGTCGAGGACCTGGGGCCGTACGGTCAGCAGCTGATTGACGAGTTCTGGCCGGGCGGCCTGACCCTGATCTGCCGTGCCAGCCGGTCGCTTCAGTGGGATCTCGGGGAGACCAGGGGCACGGTCGCCCTGCGGATGCCGCAGCATCCGGTCGCGCTCGAGCTGCTCCGGGCGACCGGGCCGATGGCGGTGAGCAGTGCCAACGTGACCGGGTCGGCGCCGGCCACAACAGCGGCGGCAGCGCGCGAGCAGCTTGCCGACTCGGTCGCCGTCTATCTCGACGGCGGTCCCTGCCAGGCCGATACGGCGTCCACGATCGTCGATCTGACCGGCGAGATGCCGCGGCTGCTGCGCAGCGGCGTCGTCCCGATCGGGCAGCTGCGCGAGGTCGCGGCCGTCGCGATGGGGCCGGACTGACGTCGTCCCGCCTGCGCGGCGGCACTGGTGCCATAGAGTTGTCGCAATGCCCGAACATCTGCCGACCTGGTGAGCCGCGGTGCGCGAGTACTTCCTGACGCTGCTGGTGACCGCTACGGTCACCTACCTGCTGACGCCGCTGGTCCGCAGGGTGGCGATCAAGGTCGGCGCGGTTCCGGCCGTGCGGGAACGCGACGTGCACGCCGTGCCGATTCCGCGGATGGGCGGCATTGCCATGTACGTGGGGCTGGCCGCCGGGTTGCTCGTGGCCAGTCAGCTGGTGCCACTGCGCAGCGTCTTTCCCGGCAGTGGCCTGGTCAGCGGCCTGCTGCTGGCGGGCGGCCTGATCGTGGTCATCGGGATGATCGATGACCGCTGGGGGATGAACGCGCTCGGCAAGCTGGCCGGCCAGGTGGCGGCCGGCGGAATCCTGGTGGCCAGCGGCGCTCAGCTCTCCAGCTTCCCCGAGCCCAATGACCATCTGTTCAGCCTCACGCCGAACGAGTCCATCGTGCTGACCATCCTCGTGGTGGTCGCCACCATCAACGCCGTGAACTTCATCGACGGTCTCGACGGCCTGGCCGCGGGTGTCGTCTGCATCGCGGCGATCTCGTTCTACTCGTACTACTACACCCTGGCCAAGGTCGGGGGCTTCTCAGCGGAGGGTGCCCCGGCACTGGCTTCCGTGGTGCTGGCCGGCGCCTGCCTGGGGTTCCTGCCGCACAATTTCTACCCGGCCAGGATCATCATGGGCGACACCGGCTCGATGCTGCTCGGACTACTGCTCGCCTACGTGCCGATCTCTGCGATCTCCTCGCTCGACTACATCAGCCTGCACAACAAGGCGAACAGGTTCCCCGAGATCCTCCCGCTGCTGCTGCCCGCGGCCGTCATGGTCATCCCCTATGTCGACATGCTGCGCGCCGTGGTCCGGCGGACCAGGGTCGGCCAGTCGCCGTTCGCGCCTGACCGCAAGCACCTGCACCATCGGATGATCGAGATCGGCCACTCGCACCGGTCGAGCGTGCTGATCCTCTACGCGTGGGCGGCGCTGTTCGCGGGAACCGTGGTGGGCTTGTCGTTCGTGACTGTGGACCTTCGCGTCCTGGCCGGGACGACGCTCGCGGCGGTGCTCGTGCTGGTCCTGCTGTCGATACCGAAGCTTCGCTGGTGGCAGCGGAGCGGAGCCAGGGAGTACGGCCCGGCCGGCCCCGCCATGCTGGCGCAGGATCTTCAGCCGCCCAGCGGCCCGCAGCCACCGAGTGTGCCGCAGTCCGCTGGCGTGCCGCAGTCCGCTGGCGTGCCGCAGTCACCCGGCGAGACGGCCGAGGCCGCCAGGCAGCGGCCGGTCGCCCGTGCGTCGGGCACGATCATTCCGTGAGCACGGCACCGTAGCAGGGTCCGATCGGGTGCCTTCGTCACGTTCGGTGACCTGCTGGGGCCAACGCCGGAGAGCTTGTGATATCTTTCACGAGCACCCGCGCACAGTCGGGTGTGCGCACCGTGATACGTTTCGCTCGCCTGGCAGCAAGCCCTGACGCGGCCGGGCGTTCGTCGGGTCACGTGGGCCCCGACGCTTCCGAACAAGTTCCGTACCGGCTGGCCGCGAGGCCGCCGATGAGCTCCGCCGGAGTCCATGACAATGCTGGCGAACTACGCCCAGATCGCTCGCCGGTCGGCCGTCGTGACGGCTGCCGTGGCGGCGGTCATGGTCGCGATCAGTGCCTCCGTGGGCGGTGCCAAGGGAGTGCTCGCGGCGGTGATCGCGGTTGGCCTGGTGACGATGTTCTTTGGCATCAGCATCGTCGCGGTCGGTCGCGCCGCCAGGATCAGCCCGCCGGCGATGATGGCCACGGCGATCGGGACCTACCTACTTAAGATCATCATCCTGCTGTTCCTCGTCGGCCAGTTCCAGAACTCGACCGCGTTCAACCCGAGGCTGTTCGGGCTCACCGCCATCGTGCTCGTCCTGGCCTGGAGCGGAGCCCAGATCGCCTGGTCGATCCGGCTCAAGACGCTCTATGTCGAGCCGGACGGGAAACGATGACCCGTGACGCACAACTGGGATCGGGCGGCCGGTGAGCGGCGCCGGCCGCGGCGGCGGCTCCGCCAAGGGCCCGGAGGAGCCGCGGGGACCGACCGATGGCTGGCAGGTAGTCAGCTACATGCTGGGCGGAATGCTGCTGTACGGCGGGATCGGCTGGCTCATCGGGCGCTGGACGCACCTGCCGGTACTATTTCCGGTCGGGATGATCGCCGGCCTGGCGGGAGCGGTCGCGCTGATCATCTTCCGGGTCAGCAGGACCTGACGGGGATGGGTCGCAGCGTGCGGCGGCTGGCCGCGACGAGGCAGGTCACGGCGCGGAGGAGCGCACGGTGAGTCACGATCTAGCATCGGCAGCCGCGGGCGGCTGCCACATCTTCACCGGCTGCGGGTACCCGGCGCCGTCCATTGAGGATTTCATATTCAAGCCGATCGCGACGGTCGGCGGCTTCCAGATCACCAAGCCCATGGTGCTCGCGTTGTTCTGCGCCGGGATCGTGGTGACGTTCTTCTGGTTCGCGTTCCGCAAGCCGCAACTCGTGCCGCGCGGTGCGCAGAACCTCGGCGAGATGGGCATCCTCTTCGTCCGGGATCAGATCCTGCGCCCGCAGATGGGCAAGAAGGGCGACCGTTTCCTGCCGTTCATCATCTCGCTGTTCTTCTTCGTCTGGATCATGAACGTGATGGGGATCATTCCGGTGCTTCAGTTCCCCGCCATGTCCAGGATCGCGTTCCCGCTTGCCCTGACCTTGATGGTCTGGGTCACCTACATAACGCTCGGCATCCGTCACAACGGGCCGATCGGGTACTTCAAGAACATGGCCGTGCCCGCCGGGGCGCCGTGGTGGATCCTGCCGCTGCTCAGCCCCATCGAGCTGCTCACGAACATCTTCGTCCGGCCATTCACGCTGACCATCCGGCTGTTCGCCAACATGCTGGCCGGCCACGTGCTGCTGCTGGTATTCGGGCTGGCTTCGTGGTACCTGTTCAGCGCGTCGATCGGGCTGCTCTTCGCCACGACCTCGCTGATCATGACGATCATCCTGACCCTGCTCGAGGTGCTGATCCAGGCCCTGCAGGCCTTCATCTTCGCCACCTTGACCGCGTTTTATTTCGCCGACGCGATGTCGTCATCGCACTGACCGATAACACCACCGATCCGGCGATGCCGCCGGCCTGAAAAGAAGGAACCGACACATGCATCACCTGGTGCATCACCTGGTCTACATCGCCGCCGGAATTCCCCAGCCGTTCCATATCCTGAACCTCGGCGCGCTGACCTACGGCCTGGCCGCGATCGGCCCCGGCATCGGCATCGGCCTGGTGTTCGGCCATGCGATCGAGGCCATGGCCCGCCAGCCCGAGGCATCGGGCCGGATCACCACCTACATGTGGATCGGCTTCGCGCTGACCGAGGCGCTGGCGCTGATCGGCATCGCGGTCCCGTTCTTCATCAAGTGACCACGAAAGCCGGGAGGTAGCCGGACATGCAGTACCTGGCCTCACTACAGCAGCCGTCGAATCCGCTGGTGCCCAGCGTGACCGAGCTGGTCGTCGGCGCGATCGCCTTCTTCATCGTCTTCGGTGCGCTGTGGAAGATCCTGCTGCCGAGGATCATGACCACGCTCGAGGCGCGGACGGACGCGATCGAGGGTGGCCTGAAGCGGGCCGAGGAGGCGCAGGCCGAGGCGAACCGGGTGCTCGGGCGGTACCAGGCGCAGCTCGCCGAGGCAAAGCACGAGGCGGCACAGCTGCGCGAGGAGGCCAGGGAGCAGGGGGTCCAGATCCTCGCGGAGCTGCGAGCCCAGGGCGCGGCCGAGAAGCAGCGCCTGGTCGAGTCGGCGACCGCGCAGATCGAGGCCGAGCGCCAGCAGGCAGTGACGGCGCTCCGCGCGGAGATCGGCACGCTCGCCGTCGAGCTCGCGGGGCGGGTGGTCGGCGAGTCGCTCGCCGACGAGGCCAGACAGCGTCGCACGGTGGACCGGTTCCTCGCCGAGCTCGAGGCCCAGGCCGGCGGCCCCGGGGTACGGGCAGGCCGATGAGAGGCGCGAGCAGGGTATCGCTGGCCGCCGCCAAGGAGCGGCTGACCGCGGTGCTCATGGCCCGCCCGGCGGCCGGCGGCCCGGAGGCCGGCCTCCCGTCAGCCGGCACGGGCATCGGCGACGAGCTGTTCGCCGTCACCGGCCTGCTCGACCGCGACCCGGGTCTCTGCCGGGCGCTATCCGACCCGTCAAGGGACGCTCCCGCCAGGGCGGATCTGGCACAGACGCTGCTGAGCGGCAAGATCTCCGATGCCACCCTGGGTCAGGTCACCGGACTAGTCAGCAGCCGCTGGTCGGAACCGGGTGATCTGGCGGACGCCGCGGAGCAGCTCGCCGTGCTCGCCGTCGCCGCGGCCGCCGACGCCGACGGCCAGCTGGACGAGCTCGAGGACGAGCTCTTCAGGTTCAGCCGGGTAGTCCAGGCCAACCCGCCGCTGCGCGCGGCGCTGTCGAACCAGTTCGTCCCCCCGGAGCGGAGACGGGAACTCGCGCTCGCGCTGGTAGACGGCAAGGTCACCGCGACCGCGCTGAAGCTGATCACCCAGGCGGCCGCACATTCGCGCGGCCGAAGCCTGGACGCCAGCCTGGAGACCTATGCCACCCTGGCCGCGGAGCAGCGCGAACGGCTTGTCGCCGAGGTGCATGTCGCCGTCCCGCTGACCGACGAGCAGCGGAGCAGGCTGGTGGCCGCGCTCGTCGCCGGCTACGGCCACGATGTCCACCTGAACGTCGTGCTCGATCCGCAGGTCGTCGGCGGCATCTCGGTACGGATCGGCGACGAGCTGATCAACGGCAGCGTGGCGAGCCGCCTGGCCGATCTTCGCCGCAGGCTAGCTTCCTGAGCCGGGCGGATCCGCATGCTGACGCACCAGAACCAGACGCACCAGAACCAGACGCACCAGAACCAGATGAGAGAGACGCGAGGAAGATGACGGAGCTGACTATCCGGCCCGAGGAGATCCGGGACGCGCTGGCGCGTTTCGTCGAGGCGTACGAGCCGGGCGCCGCTGCCACCGAGGAGGTCGGCATGGTCGTCGACTGCGGCGACGGCATCGCGCGCGTCGAGGGACTGCCGTCCGCGATGGCGAACGAGCTGCTCGAGTTCGAGGACGGCACTCGCGGCCTGGCGCTGAACCTGGACGTCCGCGAGATCGGCGTGGTCATCCTCGGCGAGTTCTCCCAGATCGAGGAGGGCCAGCGGGTCAGGCGGACCGGCGAGGTGCTCTCGGTCCCGGTCGGGGACTCGTTCCTCGGCCGCGTGGTCGGGCCGCTCGGCCAGCCGCTGGACGGGCAGGGACCGGTCGAGAACACCCAGCTGCGCGCGCTTGAGCTCCAGGCGCCCTCGGTGGTGGACCGCCAGCCGGTGAAGGAACCGCTGCAGACCGGGATCAAGGCGATCGACGCGATGACCGCCATCGGCCGCGGTCAGCGCCAGCTGATCATCGGCGACCGGCAGACCGGGAAGACCGCGATCGCGATCGACACGATCATCAACCAGAAAGCCAACTGGGACTCCGGCGATCCGGCCCGCCAGGTCCGCTGCATCTACGTCGCGATCGGCCAGAAGGGCTCGACGATCGCGCAGGTGCGCCAGTCCCTGGAGGACGCGGGGGCGATGGCCTACACCACGATCGTGGCCGCTCCCGCCTCTGACCCGGCCGGCTACAAGTACATCGCCCCGTACACCGGCTCGGCGATCGGCCAGCACTGGATGTACGAGGGCAAGCACGCGCTGATCATCTTCGACGACCTGACCAAGCAGGCGGAGGCGTACCGCGCGGTCTCGCTGCTGCTGCGCCGCCCGCCAGGCCGCGAGGCATACCCTGGTGACGTCTTCTACCTGCATTCGCGGCTGCTCGAGCGGTGCGCCAAGCTCTCCGACGACCTCGGCGGCGGATCGCTGACCGGGCTGCCGATCATCGAGACCAAGGGCAACGACATCTCGGCATATATTCCGACCAACGTGATCTCGATCACCGACGGGCAGATCTTCCTGGAGACCGACCTGTTCAACTCGGGCGTCCGCCCGGCGATCAACGTTGGCAGGTCGGTGTCCCGTGTCGGCGGTAACGCGCAGGTCAAGGCGATGAAGAAGGTAGCCGGCACGCTGCGCCTCGGCCTGTCGCAGTACCGCGACCTGGAGGCGTTCGCGGCCTTCGCCTCCGACCTCGACGCCGCGTCCCGCGCCCAGCTTGACCGTGGCGCACGGCTGGTGGAGATGCTCAAGCAGCCGCAGTACAGCCCGTTCCCGGTGGAGCGGCAGGTGGTCTCGGTCTGGGCAGGCACCACCGGCCAGCTCGACGACGTGCCGGTCGAGGACATCGGGCGATTCGAGCGCGAGTTCCTCGACTACATCCAGCGCAACCACGCCAGGATCTTCGACACGATCCGGGAGACCGGCGACCTGTCCGACGACACCGCGACGGCGCTGAAGGACGTGACCGAGGAGTTCCGCCGCACGTTCGAGACCCGCGATGGCCACCTGCTGGTCTCCGATGAGCCGGTGGCGCCGGTCGATGTGTCGGAGATCGCGCAGGAGACTGTGATCAGGCACGTGACGCTTCCGGAGCAGAAGGAGACGAAGTAGCCAGATGGGAGCGCAGCTTCGCGCGGTCAGACGGCGGATCGCCACGGTCAAGTCCACCGCCAAGATCACGCGCGCCCAGGAGCTCATCGCCTCATCGCGGATACTCAAGGCGCAGCAGCGGGTGCACGCGGCGGAGCCTTACGCACGGGCGATTACCGACGCGGTCGAGGCCGTGGTCAGCAAGTCGGCGAGCGTCAGGCACCCGCTGACCACCCCGGCCGCTGAGCGGCCGGCCCGGGCCGCGATGCTGATCCTGACCAGCGACCGGGGGTTCTGCGGCGGCTTCAACGCCAGCGTGATGCGGGAGGCGCAGAGCCTGCACGTCCTGCTCGACGAGCGCGGCACCCAGGTCGTGCCGTTCGTCTCCGGGCGGAAGGGAATCGTCTGGCACCGGTTCAGGGAACGCGCGATGGCCGGGGAATGGAGCGGGTTCTCCGACACCCCGGCGGCCGTCAACGCCAGCCAGATCACGGCGCCGCTGCTCGAGGAGTTCAAGCGGTCGGCCGAGGAGGGCGGCGTGGACGAGATCTACCTGGTCTACACCGAGTTCGTCTCGATGCTGACCCAGCGGCCGGTGATCAGGAGGCTGCTGCCCCTGGAGATCACCGAGGCCGAGGAGCCGAGAACGGCACCGCCGCCGCTGTACGAGTTCGAGCCGTCACCCGAGGATGTGCTCGACGCGCTGCTCCCGTGGTACGTCGAGAGCCGGATCTTCCACGCGCTGCTCGACTCGGCCGCGGCGGAGATCGCGGCCCGGCGGCGGGCCATGAAGGCCGCCACCGACAATGCCAACGAGCTGCTCGACGCGCTCACCAGGGAAGCCAACAAGGCCAGGCAGGCCGAGATCACCCAGGAAATCAGCGAGATTGTCGGCGGCGCGAACGCGCTGGCCGAGACGATCAGTGGGAGTTAGTGAGCATCATCATGACCGCTACCGCAGAGAACCCAGCCGCCGCCGGCGGGTCTGACGGCCAGGGCACCGGCCGCGTCGCACGGGTCATCGGCCCGGTCGTGGACGTCGAGTTCTCGGCCGACGACATGCCGGAGATCTACAACGCGCTGCACGTCGATGTGGAGATGGGCGGCGAGACCAGCACGCTGACCCTGGAGGTCGCGCAGCACATCGGCGACAACACGGTCCGGGCGATCTCGATGCGCCCGACCGACGGCATGGTCAGGGGCGCGACCGTGACCGACACCGGCGGCCCGATCTCGGTGCCGGTCGGCGACGTCACCAAGGGCCACGTCTTCAACGTGATCGGCGAGTCCCTCGACGTGCCGACCGCCTCGCTGAACATCACCGAGCGCTGGCCGATCCACCGGCTGGCGCCGGCCCTTGACCAGCTCGAGCCCAAGACCGAGATGTTCGTCACCGGCATCAAGGTGATCGACCTGCTCACGCCGTACGTGCTCGGCGGCAAGATCGGCTTGTTCGGCGGCGCCGGCGTGGGCAAGACGGTGCTGATCCAGGAGATGATCAGGCGGGTCGCCAAGAACTTCGGCGGCGTGTCGGTCTTCGCCGGGGTGGGGGAGCGGACCCGCGAGGGCAACGACCTGTTCCTCGAGATGACCGAGTCGGGCGTGATCGCCGACACCGCGCTGGTCTTCGGCCAGATGGACGAGCCGCCCGGCACCAGGCTGCGGATCGGCCTCTCCGCGCTGACCATGGCCGAGTACTTCCGTGACGTCCAGAAGCAGGACGTGCTGCTCTTCATCGACAACATCTTCCGGTTCACCCAGGCGGGCTCGGAGGTGTCCACGCTGCTCGGCCGGATGCCGTCGGCCGTGGGTTACCAGCCGACCCTGGCCGACGAGATGGGCCAGCTACAGGAGCGGATCACCTCCACCCGAGGTCACTCGATCACCTCCATGCAGGCGATCTACGTTCCGGCTGACGACATCACCGACCCGGCGCCGCACACCACCTTCGCCCACCTGGACGCCACCACGGTGCTCTCCCGTGAGATCACGGAGAAGGGCATCTACCCGGCCGTGGACCCGCTCGACTCGAGCTCGCGGATCCTGGACGCCAGGTACATCGGCCAGGAGCACTACGACGTCGCCCGCGAGGTGCAGCGGATCCTCCAGCGGTACCGGGAGCTTCAGGACATCATCGCGATCCTGGGTGTCGACGAGCTGTCCGAGGAGGACAAGGTCACCGTCCAGCGGGCCAGGCGGATCGAGCGCTTCCTGTCGCACCCGATGTACGTGGCCGAGCAGTTCACCGGCATCGAGGGCGCGTTCGTCCCGCTGGACGACACCGTCGCCTCGTTCAAGGCGATCACCGAGGGCAAGTACGACCACGTGCCCGAGCAGGCCTTCTTCATGTGCGGCGGCATCGAGGACGTGGAGCGCAAGGCCAAGGACCTGGAGCGGTCGTGACGCTTCGGGTGACGCTGGTGATGCCCGAGGGGGAGCTGTGGGCGGGCTCCGCCGAGCGGGTGATCGCCAAGACGCTGGACGGCGACATCGGCGTCCTGACCGGGCACACGCCGGTGCTCGGCATCCTCGCCGAGGGCAGCGTGGTGCGGATCCTGCCCGAGGACCTGCCGGGCGCGGCTGAGATCCAGGCAGCGGTGGCCGGCGGCTTCCTGTCCGTGTCCGATGACAAGGTGTCGATCCTGGCCCGCCAGGCGATGCTCGGCGCGGACGTCGACCGGGCCGCGGTCCGGGCGGAGCTTGAGGCCCAGGTGGGCGCCGATGCGGAACCGGGGTCGGCCGTGCAGGAGTCCGGTGACGTCCTGTACCTGCGGGCGCTGCTCCGGGCCGCGGGCGAGCCGGGCTGACGGGGCGGGCTAGGGCTACAGGGACCGGACTTGACCGAGGATCTGGCACTCGCTGGCTGGATTCTCGCCGTCCCGATCCTGGTCGGCCTGCTGTCCGCCCTGATCGTCGTGACGCGCAGGTTCGTGATCCAGCGGCGCGGCGGCACGGTGGAATGCGGCATCAGGCAGGCCGGCGATACCCGGTGGCGGCCCGGGATCGCCGCATACCGTCCTGGCCAGCTCTGGTGGTTCCGTGCCCGTGGCGTCCGACTGCGACCTGACGCCGTCTTCGAGCGGCATGAGCTGCGGCTGGTTGCCGGGCGGACGACCGAGTCGACCGCAGGGCCCGGGCCGGGCGGGCCCGGGCCGGGCGGGGCCGTGGTCGTGGTCAGGTTCGCGATCGGCGACGCCGAGGAGCCGCTCTGGCTGGCGATGGGCCAGGACGCGCTGACTGGCTTCATGGCCTGGCTGGAGGCCGGCTCGCCGCGTTCGGTGCCGGGCCTCCTTGACTGACTGGTTCTCGTGCCGCCGACGTCGGCTCAGCGCTGGCCGCCGGGCTTCCAGAGCAGATCCCCGGCCGCTGAGTTGGCCACCCGTCCCAGGATGAACAGCAGGTCGGAGAGCCGGTTCAGGTACACGACGGCCAGCGGGTTCATCGTGTCGCCGTGCGCCTGGATGGCCGCCCAGCCGCTTCGCTCGGCTCGCCGCACCACCGTGCGGGCGACATGCAGCAGCGCCGCGCCGGTCGTGCCTCCAGGCAGCACGAAGCTTCGCAGCGTCGGCAGCCCGTCGTTGTAGGAGTCGCACGCCTGCTCTAGTGCCTCCAGGTAGCTCTGATCGACCCTGAGCGGCGGATACGCGGGGTCTGGCGTGATCGGGTTGCACAGGTCGGCGCCGACGTCGAAGAGCTCGTTCTGAATCCTGACCAGCAGGCTGGTGATGTCGGCCGCCAGCGCTCCTGCCGTCACCGCGACACCGATGGCGCTGTTGGCCTCGTCGACATCGGCGTAGGCGGCGATCCGCAGGTCCGTCTTGGCGGCCCGGCTTCCGTCGCCGAGCGCTGTGGTGCCGGCATCGCCGGTCCGGGTGTAGATCGTGGACAGGACCACGGGCTTGTCAGAGCGATCGGACGACATGGATCCACGGTAGCGTCTGCCGCCTGCCGGCCCGGCCGGGGTATTCACATTGTGAACACGTTATGGCATGGTTAGAATACATAGGGTAGTCGCCGATGACGCGCGGTTCGACGGACTGCCGGCTATGCCGCTCCGGGCGGCGTGCGACGGCGACCCTTGCCAGGCCAGATCGGGGCCTGGCGGCGGGCCGCCTGACCGGTCCGCTGGCCATTGGTTCTCCTTCCCCGGCGGAACTCGGGGGCCCGCCGGGGGAAGCGTATCTGGCCGAACGCGGGTGAGGCAGCGCGCTCCCGGTCGCTGGAGCCGGGAGCGCGTCCGGCGGATTGTCACTGAATTCCGGTACTCCTGGTATGACCTAGTAGGGTGTTTCTTCAAATGTCCGAAGCAGGTTCGGGAGTTGCCGTGTACGACTACGTCATCGTCGGTGCTGGCAGCGCCGGGTGCGTCCTGGCCGCTCGTCTCACCGAGAACCCGTCAGTGAACGTCCTGCTGCTCGAGGCCGGGCCGCCCGACGCCGCCGACGAGATCCATATCCCCGCGGCACTGAACCTGCTGTTCCAGAGCGCGTACGACTGGAACTACAGCACGGTGCCGCAGGACAAGGCGGCCGGCCAGACCGTCTACTGGCCGCGCGGCCGGGTCGTGGGCGGCTCGTCATCGATCAACGCGATGATCTACATCCGCGGCAACAAGCACGACTACAACACATGGCGCGATGAGTATGGCTGCGATGGCTGGGGCTATACCGACATGCTGCCTTATTTCATCAGAGCAGAACACAATTCACGCGGCGCATCGGCGTTCCACGGCGGGTCTGGCCCGCTGAGCGTCGTCGATACTCCGATTAGATCGCCGTCCGCCAGAGCGTTTGTCGAAGCGGCCATCGAGGCCGGAGCGGCCGCCAACGAGGACTTCAACGGGCCGAGACAGGACGGGGTCGGTTTTTACCAGGTGACCCAGAAGGACGGACGGCGCTGGTCGGCCGCCGACGCCTACCTGCACCCGGCCGCCGACCGGCCCAACCTGACCGTGCAGACAGACGCGCTGGCCACCGGCGTGCTGATCGAGGGCGGCCACGCGACCGGCGTCCGCTACATCCATCGCGGCACCGAGCACGTGGCACTGGCCGGCAGCGAGGTTATCCTGGCCGGCGGCGCGGTCAACAGCCCGCAGCTGCTGATGCTGTCCGGCATCGGCCCGGCCGACCATCTGCGCGAGCACGGCATCGCGGTGGTGGCCGACAGCCCCGGAGTGGGCGCGAACCTGTCCGACCACCCGATCGCCACCGCGCTGTGGTCCACGCCCAAGGTGCGCAGCCTGGCTGAGCTGGCCGGCCCCAGGAACCTGCTGCGCTGGCAGATCGCCCATTCCGGGCCGATGACGACCAACGTCGCCCAGGCTGGCGGCTTCGCCAGGACCGATTCCGGGCTGCCGGCCCCGGACATCCAGTGGCACGTCCTGCCGGTCCCGTTCCGCAATGAGGGCCTCTCCGATGTGACGACACGGGGAATGTCGGTGCTCGTGACCCTGGTCGCGGTGCGCAGCCGCGGCCGGATTCAGCTGAGCAGCGCCGACCCGCGGCACCGGCCGCTGATCGACCCGGCCTACCTGTCCGACCCGGCAGACCTCGACGCCCTGGTGACGGCCGTCTCGATGGCCAGGGAGATCGCCAGGGCCAGGCCGATGCGCAAGATCTGCTCGGCGGAGCTCGCGCCAGGCCCGGACCTGAGGTCCGAGGCCGAGCTGCGCGGCTTCGTCCGCCGTGATGTCAGCACGCTTTACCACCCGGTCGGCACCTGCGCGATGGGCAGTGAGTCGAGGCTGGACGCGGGCAAGCTGGCCGCCGTGGTCGATACCGAGCTGCGAGTTCGCGGTGTCGAAGGACTGCGGGTGGTGGACGCGTCCGTGATGCCGACCGTGCCCCGTGGCAACACCAACGCTCCGACGATCGCGATCGCCGAGCGAGCAGCCGACCTGATCTCAGGCCGGGCGCCGCTCGTCGCGCTCGAGCCCGTCGAGGCGTCCCTGGCCCCGGCTCGCTGACCCGGCCTGGCCGCGGGCCGGGTCATTCTCCGTGCTCATGCGGGAGTGATGGCCTGCGGGAACCGGAACAGCATGTGCGGGTCGTATCTGGCCTTGATCGCTGATAGCCGCGGGTAATTGGCCCCGTAGTATGCCTGCCGCCAGTCGGTCAGGTCCGGATCGGGATAGTTCTGGTAGGCCTGACCGTTCGCATACGGATGCAGGGACGCGTAGAACGAGCGCAGCCAGGCGTGCTGATTGGCGACCCCCTGGCCTGAGCCAGGATTCGTCCAGGACGTCCGGTACTGGGCGTTGAACAGGGAGTTCCTGTGCACGAAGGCCGTGTCAGCCGGGCGGATCCGGTTCAGCGCGCCGCCGAAGGCGTCGAAGCCGATCTCGCCGGCGCCGCCAGCGGCCCCGGTCACCCCGGTCATGTTCTGCACGGCGGTCAGCAGCGCCTGGATGCCGGCGGTGCTCAGCGCGGTGCTGAAGAAGTCTGACTTCGCGAAGGACGGAACGCGCAGCAGCTTGCCGCCCGGCTGAGTGTGGCACTCGGTCACGGAGAGTCCGCCGCAGCCCGCCTGCATCAGCATGGCGTTCAGGAAGCTGTCCTGCCGCACCACCGAGGAGGACGGCGCGGATCCGACCGCGGCGAACAGCTGGTCAAGCAGTGCCGTGGCGCTGGCCACGCTGCCCGCGTACGCGCCGTCCACGTTCAGCCTCGGCGAGCCGCCCGGCCGGGCGGACAGGTGCATGCTCGACCAGAGCGCGTCAGGTGCGTTCGGCGCCCAGGACTGCCACGCGCTCACCACCTGCGCGGCCAGCGACCATGGCCAGGTCAGGTTGAACAGGACGATCTGACCCAGCTTGTGCGTGCGGAACGTGAACGACGTGGCCACGCCGAAGTTGCCGCCGCCCCCGCCCTGGCATGCCCAGAACAGGTCGCTGTGGCGGGACGGGCTGGCTGTCAGCACGCTCCCGTCGGCCGTGACGAGTTGCACTGCCGTCAGGTTGTCGCTGGTCAGGCCGTACAGTCTGGACAGGATCCCGACGCCGCCGCCGAGCGTCAGGCCAGCGAGGCCGACGGTCGGGCAGGTGCCGCCCGGCACCGCCAGGCCATGCGCGGCGAGCCCGGCATAGAAGTCGATCAGCGCCAGGCCCGTGCCAGCCTGGACGGTCCCGCTGCCCACGCGCAGCGAGCTCAGCGGCGTGACATCGATGATCAGCCCGCCGGTGACACTGGACCAGCCGGCATAGCTGTGCCCGCCGGAGCGCGCGCGCACGGGCAGCCTGAACCTGGTCACGAAGCTCAGGCAGGCGGCCACGTCGTCTGGCGTGCCGCAGTAGGCCACCGCCTGCGGGGCCAGGCTGTCGAAGCGCGGATCATAGAGCTGGCGCGCCAGGCCGTAGCCGGGCTGGCCCGGCCGGACCAGGTGCCGCGTGGACAGTTTCCGCCGCAGCGCCTGCCAGTCGGCCATCGTCGGGCTGTGTGCGCCCGGCCGGGCCGGCCAGGCCGGCTGGGGACGGCTCGCTAACGCTGCCGATCTCCGCCGGCCGGCCGCGTCGGCGCCCTCCATGGCGACCGACGGCCGACGCGTCCCGGCGCCGATCACCGCGCCCGCCATCAGCAGGAAGCTGCGCCGTCCGGGATTGCCGGGACCCGCTGCGGCGGCCGTCTGCGCAGCGGCCGGGACGGGGCCGGTGTCCATGGTCACTGGTACCTCTTGCCGTGCAGGATCGTCGCCAGGCTCAGGATCTTCTTCATGTCGGCGTCGGTCCTGGTGAACGCGGTCAGGTTCACCAGCGGCTTCATCCGCTGCCTGGTGATCGCCTTTGCCCTGGAGAACTCGCGCAGGCCGTCGGCGCCGTGGATCCGGCCGAACCCGGACTCGCCCGACCCGCCGAACGGCAGCGCGGGCACGCTGGCGTACGAGATCACCGAGTTGATCGAGGTCATGCCGCTGCGCAGCGCCCTGGCAGCCTGCATGGCCGCCTTCTTGTTCTTAGCGAAGATGCTGGTGCCGAGCCCGTAGCGGCTGGCGTTCGCCAGCCTGACGCCCTCGGCCAGGTCGGTAACCGGGGTGACCGTCATGGTCGGCCCGAACGTCTCGTCGGTCACGGCGCTGCTCGACTCGGGCACGTCGGCGAGTATCACCGGGCCGACGTACGGCCGGCGGATGCTGCCGAGCCCGCCGACGACGGCCCGGCCGCCGGACGCGACCGCGTCGGCGATGTGCTGCTCGATCACGTCGACCTGGCCCGGCATGGTCATCGGCCCGTAGTCGGCCTCGCGGTCGTCGCCCGGCCGCAGCGCGCTGACCCGCTCGGCCAGCTTCTCGAGGAACGTGTGGTAGATGTCCTGCGCGACGTAGATCCGCTCGACGCCGATGCAGGTCTGGCCGGCGTTCGAGAGCGCGCCCCAGACCGCGCCGTCGGCGGCCGCGTCGAGGTTGGCGTCGGCGGCGACGATCAGCGCGTCCTTGCCGCCGCACTCGGCCACGATCGGGGTCAGGTTCTCCGCGCAGGCGGCCATCACCTTCTTGGCCGTGGTCGCCGAGCCGGTGAAGGCGATCTTGCTCACCGCGCTTCGTGCCAGGTGGCTACCGGTCTCACCGAGGCCGGTGACCAGCTGAAGGACCGGATAGTCGGGTACCACCTCGGCGAACGAGCTGACCAGAGCGCCGCCGACCGCGGGAGTGAATTCACTTGGCTTGAACACAACCGCGTTGCCGGCTGCCAGGGCGTACGCGATCGAGCCCATCGGGGTGAACACCGGGTAGTTCCACGGGCCGATCACGCCGACGACCCCGAGCGGCTGGTACTCCAGGCAGGACGCCTGGTTGATCGCCACGATGCCGCTGCGGACCCGCTGCGGCCCGAGGATCTTGCGAGCGTGGCGGGCGGCCCAGTCGATGTGCACGATCGCGAGCAGGATCTCAAGCTGGGCGTCGGCCAGCGGCTTGCCGGTCTCGGTGTGCACCAGCTCGGACAGCCGCCCGATGTACCTGATCAGGTAGGACTTCCAGGCCATCAGCCTCCTCTGGCGCTCCTTCCAGCCGAGCTTGCCCCACCACGCCGCGGCCTCGTGCGCGCGGGCGACGGCGTCGTTGACCTCGTCCTCGCCGAAGATCGGGAACGTGCCGATGACCTCAGACGTCGCGGGGTTCAGCGTGTCGAATGTCCTGGCCAGGCCTGACTGGCTCCGCGACCGTACCGTCGTGACCATCGCTCTGCGCACCGTCCTTAGCAGCGGTCGGAGATGTTGCCTGCCAGTAAATCACTGGCGAACCGGCGGACGATACCACCGGCCGGCCACCGGGCCGGCGGACATACCTGCCAGGATCGGTGAGTTCCTCAAGCCTGGATCTCGGGCGTAACGGCGTGAGCCCGCTCGCGCTGGCGCCCACCGTCGTGGTCTTCGATGTCAACGTCCTAGTTTCCGCGGCCGCGAGCGGCAATAGCCCATTCAGATCATGGCCATCTCCGCCACCGGTGTCAGGAAACCCATCGGCCGACTGCCTTGGCATCGTCGTGGATGCCGCGGAGTTCGCCCTGTGGCTGTCCCCGCACATCCTGACCAACGTCGAGAGGGTGCTGGCTGAGCTCTTCAAGTGGGCTCAGAACGAGATCGAGGCATATCTGGCGGCTGTGGTGGCCGCCGCGGAGCACAGCGGCGGGGGAGTCGCGATCGATGTGCCGCGTACGGTCAGCGAGTGTGCCGACTACGAGGACAACCTGAACCTCGATCTGGCGACTGAGGTCGGGGCGTTCATCGTGGTGTCCAATGACACCGACCTGCTCTCCATGTCGCCCTGGCGAGGGACGCCGGTCATCGGACCGGCCGCATTCGCGTCGAAGGTGGATGCCATGCGCCGGCACTCGCGCCGCAGGCATCGGTAGAGGCGGTGCCCGAGGGCGATAGATGCGCGGCGGTCACGGCTGGTGCTCCCATGTCGCCGTGACCGCCGCCTGGATCGGGTCTGCTAGGCGGGGCCTGAGCCGTTGCGGCCGTGGCCGGTGACGGGCGCCGTAGAGGTGACCGAGTTGACCACGCCGGACACGTAGTAGACCGTCCATGAGGTCAGCGAGGTCTTCCTGGTCCTCGCGTCGGTCACGGACGTCTGCTCGGCGAGCAGCTTGCTCGTCTTGGGGTCGAAGATCAGCACCGAGGTGTCGAGCTGGGCGGGAACGCGGCCCTTCGCGGCGATGCGGTTGACGTAGGCGAGCGCGACGCCTCGCCTGCCTGCCTGGTCGGTCACGGTGCCGAGCAGCCTGACTCCCGGGATGCGCTTGGCCACGGTGAAGATGGTGGCACGCAGGGCCGGCGGGGCGTCGGTCTCCCTGAGCAGGTCGCCGATCTGAACGAAGTCCTCGGCCGGGCCTGGCGGCCCGCCCTCGATCCGGCGCTCGGTGAGCAGCGCGTAGAGCCTGGCCGGGTTGGTGGTCAGGGTCAGCAGGTTCCTCGGCCCGTCGCTGAGCTGGTGCGGGCCGAATCTGCTGTCCGAGCGCGGCACCAGGAGCGTCGGACGGCCGGCCGCGATCCAGGCGGCCCGGTCCTTCGGAGAGACGAATCTCGGGTCGCGGTTCGTCTCGGCAATCCGCCCCGAGCCGTTGTACCCGATCCAGATCTGGCGGTGCTGCCGGTACATCACCCTGAAGTAGATCTTGGGTGAGTAGGCCGTGTCGACCTCGCTCAGCGACGCCGAGTCGGTGTACTGGTACTGGCCGGGTCCGGGCGGATGCTCGGCCGGCTGCGCAGCGGCGGCAACCGCCAGTGCATCAAGCACGGCAGCGACCGTCCGCGCGGGACGGCCTGGGCGCGATGGCCTGGCCGGTGATCCGGGCAGGACCTGGGTCAGGACGATGGCGATTGCTCCGGCCGCGGCGGCGGCGCCGAGAGCGATCCTGGGCCGGATGCGGCTCGCCCCGCGGCGGTCTGGCCTGCGGTGGTGCGGGGCGGGCACCCGCAGGATCCGGGCAAGGGCCTCGCGCGCCGGCGCCGAGTCCGGTCCGGGAAGGCTGCCGTGCGGGACCGGATTGGCCTGCGCGATCTGCTCTTCGATGCTCATGACGCTGTCTCCCGTGCTGTCGAGGTGCGAAGACCGGATGCCGGCCCGTGCCCGGGGGCTGGCCCCGTGCTCGCGACCGCGTCGCGGACGGCGTTCCTGGCCCGGCGGTAGCGCGACTCGAACGCGTTCACGCTGCAGCCGAGCACGGTGGCCGCCTCCGCGTGGCTCAGCTCGTCCCAGAGCACGAGCTGGAGCGCCTCGCGTTCGGCTGGCCGCAGAGCCGCCATGGCGGCCTGGACCGGCCCGCACCGGCTGTCGGAGCCCGGATGGGTCACGGCGGCCGTGACGGCGTCCTGGGCGAGCCTGACGCGCAGCGCGAGCCTGCGATGCCGCGAGCGGTGGTGATCGGCGACGGTGTTGCGAGCGACGCCGAACAGCCACAGCCGGTCATCAGGCGGGGGAGGGACCCGGTCGAACCGGCGCCAGGCCACCGTGAACACGCCGGCCACGACATCGTCGGCCTCGTCTGCTTGGACCCGGCGCCGGACGTAGCCGGCGATCTCGGCGTAGCAGGCGGTGTAGAAGGCCTCGAACTCGGCCGAGCGCTCGTCACCGCCGCTGCCGCGCATCAGGTGTCACTCCGTGGTCGAAGGTTCATGCACCTTACCTGGCCGGCTCGGGACCGAATCCGTCACCGCCATCGACCGAACGTGTCGACCTTTGGTCGGTCCACGGGTGGGACCGTGGCGGGTCGGGCGGCATGCCCGGCGGTGCCGGCTGCTGCGCAACGCCTAGCACCGCAGGCATGCCGTCCGCCCCGGCCGGGCGACGCTCAGGGGGTTGGGTCGCAGTCGGGACCTGTGGCCAGGATCGCTGACCGGGCGATGGCGGCGAGCACGAGCTTCGAGCGGGCATGGCGAGCATCGTCGGGTACGGCGGCCAGGTTGATGCCGACCAGGGTGGCGGCGGCGCGGGCGGCGGCCTGCGCGAGCAGGGCGGCGGTGATCGCGTCACCGCGCAGGGCCGGGTTGCCGTCCGCGGCCAGCG
>DATNIU010000118.1:0-43139 GCA_035604275.1 Streptosporangiaceae bacterium
GGCGGCGGGAACCGGCGGCGGGTGGCCGCGGGAACCGGCGGGCAGCGGCGGCGGGCGGCGGCGGGAACATCGTGATTCTCCGGCGGGTCGGCGTGATTACCGCCCGGCAGGCGCTGTCTGGCCCGGGTCCTGTGACCCAGCGGGATCCGGCGGATCACTGCGCGGTGAGCAGGGACCTGATCCGGGCCGGGCCCAGCGACAGCATCAGCGTCGGCAGCCTGGGGCCGGTGTCCCGGCCGACCAGCAGCTCGTACAGCAGGGTGAACAGGGCCCGCTGGGCGGCCTTGAGCTCCGGCGTCACCCGGGCGTCGGCCGTCAGGCCGGCCTGCAGCTTGGGCACGCCGTAGACCAGTGCGGCCAGGCCATCCAGGGACCAGTCGGCTTCCAGGCCGTCGAGCAGGAGTCCGATGGCCTGCTGCTGCTGGGGGGTCAGCCGTGCGAGCCGGTCGCGATCAGGCTCGGCGCGCGGCCGGGTGCGGTCCTGCTCCGGCACGTACTCCCGGATCCAGGTCCTGGCGCGGTCCAGCCGGGGCCGAACGTCATCGAGGCTGGTGACCGGGCTGCCGGGGTCAAGATCGGCCAGGATGCGCAGCAGCTGCGCGTCGTCGCCCGCGGTGATGTCCACCAGCGAGGCGAGCGTGCGGAACGGAACCGGCCGGGGGGTGACCGGCAGCCCGCGGCCGAGCGCGCGCCTGGCGTTGGTGCGCTCCCAGGCGTCGGCCTGGCCGGCGGCCACCCGCCGCCCGAGCGCGTCCCATTCGTCGTAGACCCGGCCGACCTCGGAATCGAAGGAGAGCGTGATCGACTGGCCGGGCTTGCGGCGCGCGTACAGCCAGCGCAGCAGCGGCGCCTCGAAGATGCCGAGCGCGTCTTCCGGCGTCGGCGCGGCGCCGGCCGAGCTGCTCATCTTCGCCGCTCCGCTGGTGCCGACGAACGAATAGGCCAGGTAGACCGGCGGCAGGCCGCCGAAGATCTCGGTGACCAGCCGGGAGCCCACCGTGAAGCTGGAACCTGGAGAGGAGTGGTCCACGCCGGCAGCCTCGAAGATGACCCGCTCGAACGCCCAGCGCATCGGCCAGTCAACCTTCCACGCCAGCTTGCCGTGACTGACCTCGCCGAGCGCGAACTCGCCCCGGTGCCCGCAGTCGCACCGGTACCGCAGCCGGGTCGTGTCGTCGTCAAAGGAGACCACGGCCGTGCTGTCCCGGCCGCAGGCCTGGCAGTACGGCCGGTAGGGGAAGTACTCGCCGGGCGCGTCCTGGTCGTCGTCATCGCCGTTCTTCGGCGTCCGGTAGGCGCTCAGAATGGCGCCGATCCGGCCCCGGCTGCGCATCGCGTGCAGCACCTGGGCGCGGTAGGCGCCAGCCGCGTACATCCGCGTCTGGCTGATCTCGGTCACCTCGACCCCGAGCCTCTCAAGAGCCGCGCGGAACGGCGCCTTGAAGTGCTCTGCCCAGCTTTCGTGCTGGCCGCAGGGGTCAGGCACGGCGGTCAGCGGGCGGCCGATGTGCTCGGCGAAGGAGTCAGGAACCCCGGCGGGCACCTTGCGGAGCCGGTCGTAGTCATCCCAGGACAGGATGTGCCGACCGGGCAGCCCGCGGTCGCGGAGCTCGCCGACCACGAAATGCGGCACCATGATCTCGCGCAAGTTCCCCAGGTGGATCGGGCCAGAGGGGCTGATCCCCGACGCGCAGGTCAGCGGGCCGCCGGCAGCGCGGTTCTCGCCCTCGGCGGCGACCTGACCGGCCACAGCGGCCACCCAGTCGGCCTGCTGAGCCCCTGCCACCGCTGCCTCCCGCTCAGATCTACGCCGACTCGTGCAGGATAGGCCCCAGCCGGTCAGCCAGGCAGCCGGCCGCGCCGTTCCCCCGGGCTGACCGCCGGCTGGGTGCCAGGCAGCCGGCCGCGCCGTCCCCCGGGCTGACCGCCGGCTGGGTGCCAGGCAGCCGGCCAGCCGAGGCCGGTGTCCCGCCTGGTGGCCTGGCCCGCTCGGGTGTGCCCCGAGCTGGGTGTGCGCCCTGTTAGCCAAGAAGCAAGCGACGCCAGCGCGGTAGCCACGGGTCGACAGGCAGATACTATAGGGGGGTATAGTATTTCTTGACGCGAGCGGAGACCCGCGGCGCGGAACGGGAGGCGGCCGATGGCGGGGTACAGCGCGACCAAGGACGACTACCTCCGGCGGCTGCGGCGGATCGAGGGCCAGGTCCGGGGCCTTCAGCGGATGATCGCCGACGACAAGTACTGCATCGACATCCTGACCCAGGTGTCGGCCGTGACCAGGGCACTTCAGTCGGTCTCGCTCGGCCTGATCGAGGATCACGTGGCGGGCTGCGTGGTCGAGGCGGCCAGGACGCCGGGCCCCGAGGCCGACGCCAAGGTCCGTGAGGCAGCCGACGCGATCGCACGGCTGGTCCGGTCATGACTGCCGCCGCGCTCGCGATCGGCCTGCCGGGCGGGCTCGCCGCGCAGCACGCCGCGGCGGTCACGGCGGGAACGGTGCTGCGCGGCATCGGCGATTCGCTGCGCGAGTCGTTCTTCATGTTCTGGGACACGCTGTGGGCGCTGATTCTCGGCTTCGGACTATCCGGGGCGGTGCAGGCGTTCGCTCCCCGCGAGTCGCTCCGGGCCAAGCTCGGCGATCACCGGCCAGCGGCCGTCGCCCGGGCGTCGGTGTTCGGCACGCTCTCCTCCTCCTGCTCGTACGCCGCCTCGGCGATGGCCAAGTCGCTGTTCGCCGGGGGCGCCGATTTCGTGACGTCCATGATCTTCATGTTCGCCTCCACGAACCTGGTGATCGAGCTCGGCATCGTGCTTGTCGTGCTGATCGGCTGGCAGTTCGCGATCGCGGAGTACGTCGGCGGCACGATCATGATCATCCTGCTGGCCCTGCTTGGCGGGGTGTTCCTGGCCGGCCGCCGGGTCGAGGCCGCGAGGGCCAGGCTCCTGGCCGGCGACGCCAGCCAGCCCGGCGGCGGGCACGGGCATGCGGGTCATGCGGGCTCAGCTCACCCCGCCCTGCCGACCCGGTCGGCCCTGCCGACGCAGCCTGCGCTGCCATGGCGCGCGCGGATCCGCACCAGGGCCGGCTGGGCCGACGCGGCCGGCTACATGATCGGCGACCTGACCATGCTCCGCAAGGAGCTGGTCATCGGGTTCGCCGGCGCCGGGTTTCTGGCGGTTCTCGTCCCCACCGCGTTCTGGCACGCGTTCTTCGTTCAGGGGCACGGCATCTGGACCAGCGTCGAGAACGCGGTGGTCGGCCCGTTCATCGCCCTGATCAGCTTTGTCTGCTCGATCGGGAACGTCCCGCTGGCCGCGGCGCTGTGGCAGGGCGGGATCAGCTTCGGCGGCGTGATCAGCTTCATCTTCGCCGACCTGATCGCCCTACCGCTGGTGCTGATCTACCGCAAGTTCTACGGCGGCGCGCTGGCTCTGCGGATGCTCGCGGTGTTCTGGGCGGTGATGGCTGCCGCCGGGCTGGCGACCGAGCTGATCTTCAGGGCGCTCGGCCTGATACCGGCGCACCGGCCGGTCCAGATCGTCCCCGATCGCGTCGCGCTCAACTACACGACCGTGCTCAACATCGTCTTCCTGCTGGTCTTCGCGCTGCTGTACCTGATGTACCGGAACCGGGACAGGCTCGGCGGCGGGACCGGCTACGCGATCGACCCGGTCTGCGGGATGCAGGTCGAGAAGGCCGGCGCCCCGGCGCGGGCGAGCACGGGCGACGCCGCCTTCTGGTTCTGCTCAGACCGCTGCTGCGAGCGGTTCGAGGCCGATCCGGCCAGGTTCGCCGCCTCCCCGGCCTGAGCCCGCCTAGTGGAACCGCGCATCCATCACGATTTTTCGCTATCGATCCGCGCATCCACCAGGCCGGGCAGACCGGTCAGCGGCGCGGTTGGGCGGCGGGGAGCACGAGCAGGCAGGGAACCGGGATCGGGTGGCCAGGGTTCAGCGCGTTCAGCATGTCGGTCAGCGCCACCGGGTCGAAGGCGATGCCGATGTGATCGGTCAGGTCGAGCGGGCACTGGTTCTGCAGGGTGATGTTGGTGACGTTGCTTCCGGTGAGGAACGCCGACCGGTACGGGGTGACGACCTCGTCGTACTTCGTCTCGATCACCGTGTAGCTAACCCCAGGCACGGTGTCGCCGCCCGCGTTCAGATTCGCCAGGAACGCCGAGCCGGCTTCCTGCTCCACGCATGCCTCGCAGCCCGGCGCGACCAGGCTGTTCACCAGGCCGAGCGCGTCAAAGTCATTCACCAGCGTGACCAGGCCGTCCAGCGTCGTGCCGTGGTTAGACGGCGCCAGCGCGACGAACCGGCTGACCTTGCTGGCCCCGCCGAGGAACTTCAGGTAGTACCTCGGCATCATCCCGCCCTGGGAGTGCCCGACCAGGTCGACCTTCGCGGCGCCGGTCGCGGCGAGCACCTGGCTGACGAAGGCGGCCAGCTGGGCGGCGCTGGCCGAGATCTCGCCGACCGACTGGATCGGGCTGCCGGGGGTGCCGCCGTAGTTGAGCGCGAAGACGCAGTAGCCGTAGTCGTAGAGCAGCGGGGAGATCGAGTTGAAGTTGTCGGCCATGTCGGCGAAGGTGCCAGGCACGAGCACGACAGGATCGGGATGGACGCTGCTCGGCTTGCAGGACCAGTCGTTGGCGCCCGGCGGCGCGGAGTCCGGTGCCGTCAGCGCCTGGACCACTCCGCCGAGCGGGTTGTAGGAGACAAACAAGGGGGTGCGGGACTGCGCCGAAGCCGGACTCTGCCCGGCGAGCAGCATCAGCGGCATGACGAGCGCGGCAAACACCCACCGGCGACGCGATGGCAGGCACGGGCGCATCGAGGTCCCTCCTTCGACCCCCCTGCCGATTTATTACTACCTAGTAGGTATTGTCGGCCGCGGCCAGGCGGCTGTCCAGGCCCGCCTCAGGCCGGTGAGCGAGTTCATGCGGGGGACCTAGCGAGCACGGCCGCCGGGTCAGGAAAAAGTTCTGGGGCGCATGTCGATCTGGCACGACGGCGTTCGACGCGTGGGCAGAGAAACAGATGCGGTGGTCCCAGACCACCGCGGGAAGCCGCGGGACCGGCGATCGCCGGCACCCGCACGAGTCAAGGGAGAACGACATGCGATTCCTGGGATACACCCTGGCTGACCCTTCGACCCCGATCCCGCCGCCGAACCCGGAGATGTTCGCCAAGATGGGGGCCTTCGTCGAGGAGGCCACCAAGGCCGGGGTGCTGCTGGCCACCGGCGGTGTCGGGCCGGTGGAGGATGCCACCAGGGTCCGCTACACCGACGGGAAGTTCACCGTACTTGACGGGCCGTTCGCCGAGGCGAAGGAGCTCGTCGGCGGCTGGGCTCTGATGGAGTGCCGCGACAAGGCCGAGGCGATCGAATGGACGAAGCGCTTCCTGGCCATCGTCGGCGAGGGCGAGTCCACGATCCGGCCGGTCCTCTGACCGTGATCGCGAACGCCGGCCGGGTCAGCGGTTGCGCACCAGGCCCCCGAGGCTCCGCCGGATCGCTGCCCGGCCCCGCCAGGCACCTGCCGTTCCCTGCCGGGCACCTGCCGTTCCCTACCGGGCTCCTGCCGTTCCCTGCCGGACGTCGGCCGGGCCAGCCGTGAACTTGCCCGGCCGCCAGACCGGTGGTGTGATCGGTTGTCGTGACAGGCTCCCAGGCGCGCGCCGCGATCGAGACGGTGATCCGGCTGGAGTCGGCCCGCCTGATCGCGGGACTGGCCCGCTACGCGCGGGACATCGGCCTGGCCGAGGAGCTGGCGCAGGACGCGGTGGTCGCGGCGCTCGAGCAGTGGCCGGCCGAGGGCGTGCCGGCGAACCCGGGCGCCTGGCTGATGACCGTGGCCAAGCGGCGAGCCGTCGACCAGTTCCGCCGCAATCGCGAGCTTGAGCGCAAGTACGCCGAGATCGGCCGGGCGCTGGAGGCCGAGCACGATGACGGCACGGCGGAGTTCGACCGGGTGGTCTCCGACGACATCGACGACGACCTGCTGCGGCTGATCTTCACCGCCTGCCATCCGGTTCTCGGCGTGCAGGCCCGAGTGGCGCTGACCCTGCGCCTGCTCGGCGGGCTGACCACGGCCGAGATCGCCCGCGCCTACCTAGTGCCCGAGCCGACGATCGCGCAGCGGATCGTCCGGGCCAAGAAGACGCTGGCCAGCGCCGGCGTCCCGGTCGAGACGCCGGACATCAAGGAGCGCCCGGCCAGGCTCTCCTCCGTCCTTGAGGTCATCTATCTCATCTTCAACGAGGGCTACTCGGCCACCGCGGGCGACGACTGGATGCGCCCCGCGCTCTGCCAGGACGCCCTGCGGCTTGGCCGGGTTCTCGCCCAGCTAGCCCCGGACGAGCCCGAGGTGCATGGCCTGGTGGCGCTGATGGAGATCCAGGCATCCAGGATCGGCGCCCGGACCGGACCGGCCGGGGAGCCAGTGCTGCTGCTCGACCAGGACCGGGCTCGCTGGGACCGGCTGCTGATCAACCGCGGCCTAGCGGCGCTGGCGCGGGCCGAGGCGCTCGGCGGGACATCGGGGCCCTACGTCCTCCAGGCGGCGATCGCCGCCTGCCATGCGCGGGCTTTCCGGCCGGAGGAGACCGACTGGGCGCTGATCACCAGGCTCTACTCTGTCCTCGCCGAGGTCATGCCGTCGCCGGTCGTCGAGCTCAACCGGGCGGTCGCCGTCTCGATGGCGCTCGGTCCGCAGGCCGGCCTTGACCTGGTCGATCAGCTCGCCGCCGAGCCGTCGCTGCAGGGCTACCACCTGCTGCCGAGCGTCCGCGGCGACCTGCTGGTGAAGCTCGGCCGGACGGCCGAGGCGGAGGCCGAGTTCCGCCGCGCCAGCGAGCTGACTCGCAATGCCAGGGAACGGGAGCTCACCGCGGAGCGAGCCAGGGCCGCCAGCGCCCAGCCGGCCAGCTAGCCGGTCCAGCTAGCCGGTTCAGCCAGCCAGCCGGTTCGGCCAGCTAACCGATTCGGCCAGCTAACCGGTCCCGCTAGTGCCATCGAAGTCGAATGCGTGTTCTACTTGTCAGATGAGCGCAGCTGCACGTCCTGACTGGTGGCCGTATCCCGGGCAGTGCCCGGCCGGTCATCAGTGGGGCCCGGGCCGGGTGATCGTCAGCTGGTCGCCGTGCGATTGCCCGGGTGCGCTGACCCATCCGGGCAAGGGCCACCAGTGCGTGCGCTGCGGCACGCCCGGCTGCACGGCGGCCTGGTACCAGCCGCGACACGGCTGGCCGCCAGCCGAGCCAGCCGGGCCTGCCGGACCGGGCTGAACGGCGGCTACCTGGCAGGTCACCGTGCCACCGCAGCGGCAGGCCTGCCAGACTACCGACCATGCACACGCTGGTCGTCGACCATCCGCTGATCGCGCACAAGCTCACCGCGCTCCGCGACATCCACACCGAGACGCCGGTGTTCCGGCGCCTGACCGACGAGCTGGTCACGCTGCTCGCCTACGAGGCGACCCGCGACATCCGGGTAGAGCACGTCACGGTGCACACGCCGCTCGCCGCTGCCGACGGCGTCAAGCTGGCCAGGCCCCACCCGCTCGTGGTCCCCGTGCTGCGGGCCGGCATCGGGATGCTCGACGGCATGTCGCGGCTGCTGCCGAAGGCCGACGTCGGCTTCGTCGGCCTGGCCAGGGACGAGGAAACGCTGGTCGCCTCCACCTACGCCACCAGGCTGCCCGCCGACCTGACCGGCCGCGACACCTTCGTGCTCGACCCCATGCTGGCAACCGGCGGCACGCTGGAGACGACGTTCGGGATGCTCGCCTCCCGTGGTGCGGCTTCCCTCACCGCGATCTGCCTGCTGGCCGCCCCCGAGGGCCTGGACCGAGTGCGAGCCGCGTTCCCCGACGACTTCCCGATCCCGGTCAAGGTGGTCACGGCCGGCCTGGACGAGCGGCTGAACGACCGTGGTTACATCATGCCCGGCCTCGGCGACGCAGGCGACCGGCTGTTCGGCGAGATCTGACCCGCGATGTGGACTTGAGGTCATGGCCAGTTAACCGCCTGGAAATCCCGCTCGGCCAGACTGGAACCGGTCAACCGGGACCGGTCAACCGGAACCGGCCAACCGGGAAGGTAGACGATGGCCAGGCGCATGCAGATCGCACTGATCGCGCACGACAACAAGAAGACCGACCTGGTCGAATGGGCCAGGTACAACCGGGCGCTGCTCGAGTCCCACGACCTGGTGGCGACCGGGACGACCGGACGGCTGCTCGGCGAGGAACTGGGGCTCGACGTCACCTGCTTCCTGAGCGGGCCGCTCGGCGGCGACCAGCAGATCGGCGCCCGGATCGCCGAGGGCGCCGTTGACCTGCTGATCTTCTTCTGGGACCCGCTTGAGCCCCAGCCGCACGACACCGATGTCAAGGCACTGCTGCGGCTGGCCGTGGTGTGGAACGTCCCGGTCGCGTGCAACAGGTCGAGCGCCGACTTCCTGATCTCCTCACCGCTGCTGACCGACGGCTACGACCCCGCCCAGCCCGACTACGCCGGCGCCACCGCCTGACCGGGCCGACCCCGGCCGCTCCGCTCCCCGATGTGCCTGAGTTAGGTGGACTTCTTTCAGTCACTATGGCTGCCAGACAGACGACCGCGAAAGCCCGACGGCCCCTATTGCCGCCAGGCCGGTGAGCGGCCCAGCAATGAAAGGACCTGGTCGAGCGCGGCCGCGTCCGGCGGCACGTTCAGGCCGGGCCGGAACGCGGCACCAGGCTGGCGCCGCTCCTGGCCGTCCGGCACCGCCCGCGCGACCGACAGCGCGGCATCGAGCAGGTCATCGTCCGGCTGATAGCCGGCGCCCAGAGACCGCGCCACGTCCCAGCCGTGCACCACGTAGTCGATGAAGTGGAAGCTGATCGCCTGGGCCGCCGGGAACCTGAAGCTCGGCACGATCTCGGGCAGCGCGAACCTCCGCTCAAGCACTCCAGGCTCAGCGAAGGCGGCGATGACCCGCTCGGCAGCCGCGGCGTAGTCGGCGGCGGGATCATCGCCGAGCGGCCGGACCTGCCACACCTCCAGGTCAGCCCCCCGACCCGCCGCCGCGGCGGCGAACCCGTCGTGCTGCGCGGTCATGTGGGCAAGCAGTTCGCCCAGGTTCCAGTCGGCGCACGGGGTCGCCCTGGCCAGGTCGCCGGTCGTCATCCCGGACACGATCTCGACGCTGGCCCGCACCGCGCGCCGGTCAAGCTCGACGAAGTCGGCTCCCGCCATGCCCGCCCTCCTGGTCAGATCCCGACCGGATGCCAGACCGTCTTGATCTCAAGGAACGCCAGCATCCGGCGCGGCGTCGGCGCCGCCGCCCACTCATCCTCCGCGCAGAACACCCGCTTCACGCTGCCCGCCGCCGCCCGCTCAAGCTCGGCCCGAGCGGCCGGATCGACCCCGGTCAGGTCGATCGCGTTCACGTCGAAATGGCTGGCCAGCACCGGGGCAAGCTCGGCGGTCCGGCCGGTCAGGATGTTGACCACCCCGCCCGGCACGTCCGAGGTCGCCAGCACCTCGGACAGCGTGATGGCCGGCAGCGGCCGCTCCTCGCTGGCGACCACGACCGCGGTGTTCCCGGTCGCGATCACCGGCGCTACCACGCTGACCAGCCCGAGCAGGCTGGACCCGGCCGGCGCGACCACGGCGACGACGCCGGTCGGCTCGGGCACGCTGAAGTTGAAATACGGCCCGGCCACCGCGTTGGCCCCCCCGGCGACCTGCGCGACCTTGTCCGGCCACCCCGCATACCAGACCCACCGGTCGATCACGGCAGCGACCGTCCGCTCGGCTGCTGCCCGTGAAAGACCTTCAGCATTAACAATTTCCTCCGCGAACTGCCCGGCTCGACCCTCGATCAGCTCCGCCACCCGGTAAAGAACCTGCCCCCGGTTGTACGCCGTCGCCCCCGACCACTTCCGCACCGCCCCGCGGGCCGCCACCACCGCGTCCCGGGCATCCTTACGCGACCCCATCGCCGCATAGGCAAGAAGCCGCCCATCGGCCCCGTGCACCGGATACGACCGCCCCGACTCCGACCGAGGAAACCCCCCGCCCACATACAGCTTGTAAGTCTTCCGCACCCCCACCCGCCCCCCGGAGGTAGTGGGGGTGGCCGACGTGGCGGAGGCGGAGGTGGCGGGAGTAGCGGGAGTGGTGGCGGTGGCCAATGTGGCGCGACGGGCACCGCTGCCCACCACCCCAGCGCCGGTAGACGACACGGATTTGGACGACGCTCCGCCCCCCTCCCCCCGTGCCGCCGTCACCTCCGACCCAGCCGCTACTGCCCTAGTCGTTGTTGCCGTGGCCAGATCAGCGCTGGCGGATGACGGGTCGTCGGACGCGCGTTCAGCCGCGACCGGCGATCCGGCGTCCGCCGGCGCCCCGCGAACTCCGCTCTTCTTCGGCCCGGCCTTCTTATCAGCCATCGAGATACGCCCCCAGCCCGTGCCGCCCGCCCTCGCGCCCGAACCCAGACTCCCGATACCCCCCGAAAGGACTTGCCGGATCGAACCTGTTATACGTATTCGCCCAGACGACGCCTGCCCGCATCCGCTGCGCCATCCACAGGATCCGGCTGCCCTTCTCGGTCCAGATCCCGGCGGACAGCCCGTACGGCGTGTTGTTCGCCTTCGTCACGGCCTCCTCGGGGGTGCGGAAGGTGAGCACGGAGAGCACCGGGCCGAAGATCTCCTCGCGGGCGATCCGGTGCGACTGGCTGACTCCCGTGAAGATCGTGGGCGCGAACCAGAATCCCCGGGCTGGCAGCTCGCACGGCGGCGACCAGCGCTGCGCTCCTTCGGCCTCGCCGACGTCGGACAGGTCTCGGATCTTGTCCAGCTGCTGGCGTGAGTTGATCGCGCCGATGTCGGTGTTCTTGTCCAGCGGATCACCGAGCCGCAGCGTGGTCAGCCTTCTGCGCAGCCGGTCGACCACCGCCTCGGCGACCGACTCCTGAACCAGCAGCCGGGAGCCCGCGCAGCACACATGGCCCTGGTTGAAGAAGATGCCGTTGACGATGCCCTCGATCGCCTGGTCGATCGGAGCGTCGTCGAACACGACATTCGCCGCCTTGCCGCCCAGCTCCAGGGTGAGCTTCTTGCCGGTGCCGGCGACCGCCTGGCTGATCGCGATGCCCACCTCGGTCGAGCCGGTGAAGGCGACCTTGTCGATGCCGGGGTGGGCGACAACCGCCGCCCCGGTATCCCCAGCGCCGGTCAGCACGTTCACGACGCCAGGAGGCAGGTCCGCCTGCTGGCAGACCTCGGCGAGCAGCAGCGCGGTCAGCGGCGTGGTCTCGGCCGGCTTGAGCACGCAGGTGTTGCCGGCGGCCAGGGCAGGCGCCAGCTTCCAGGCGGCCATCAGCAGCGGGAAGTTCCACGGGATGACCTGGCCAGCCACTCCGATCGGCCGGGGAGCAGGGCCGAGGCCCGCGTGCTCGAGCTTGTCCGCCCAGCCCGCGTAGTAGAAGAAATGCGCCGCCGCCAGCGGGATGTCGACGTCCCTGGTCTCCTTGATCGGCTTGCCATTGTCGATCGATTCGAGCACAGCGAACTCTCTGGACCGCTCCTGCAGGATCCGCGCGATCCGGTAAATGTACTTGGCCCGCTCGGCGCCCGGCATCGGGCGCCAGACCCGCTCGTAAGCTGTCCGCGCCGCGCCGACAGCCCGGTCCACGTCGGCCGCGGCTGCCGCGGCAACGCTGGCCAGCGGCTCCTCGGTGGCCGGGTTGATGGTCGGAAAGGCACTGCCGCCCACGGCCGGCCCGAACTCCCCGTTGATGAACAGCCCGTACTCCGGCGCGATCGACACGATCTCCCGCGACTCAGGCGCCGGGGCGTAGTCCCAGTCCCGGCCCGCCGCCGGCGCCGGGCCGGCCGGTGTCGTCCCCGCCCGTACCGCGCTCGCTGGTCCCGTCCCGTGCTTGGCCGCCGCCTTGCCCGGGCGCGCCGCTTCCGCCAAGCCGACCTCCCGCCGTCCGGTCCACATTCTCGCATGCCGTTCCCGGCCGGCCACCCGAACTGGGCGGCTGGCCCTTGATCAGTACGGCACCTGGGGGGTCACGGTCGCCGGGTGTCGCATGGCCCAGGCCGCGACCGAGTCGTGCCTGACGGCATCCCACAAGGTGGCGCACTGCGCCCCGTCCAGGTAGACCACGCCGTCGCGGGCCTGCCATCCGAGTCCGCGCACCGGCACGGTCAGGAACGTGAAGGAACTGCCGTGCAGCCGAGCGAGCCGCAGGGCCAGCGATCTCAGCTGCGCGCTGGTAAAGGTGCTGTCGACGCTCACGGCACGGCTGAAGGCGTCGAGGAGCCGATACCAGGCGATCGGATCGCTGAGCAGGCGCCAGGAGGCGGCTGTGGCGAGGATGGAGCGGATGAGGTTCTGCTGACGCTGAATCCGGCTCAGGTCACCTCCAGGAAGGCCGTTCCGCTGCCAGCAGCGGCAGCCGGCGGGCCTGGTCGCCGTGCTCACATAGATCATGGCCGCCCTGGGGCTGAGCAGGTTGAGCCCTTGACGGAAGGTCACGCCGCCGCGGCTGGTCTGGCGGGCCACGGCCACCCGCACGCCGCCCAGGGCACGGACCACGCTGCTCAGGCCGGCGAAGTCGATGACCGCGTAGTGATCGATCCTGATACCGGTGAGCCGCTCGACCGTCTTGATCATCAGCGGCGGCCCGCCGAGGGCGAGCACCTTGTAGAAGCTCATCATCCCAAGCCCGGGAACCCGCACCCAGGAATTGCGGGGGATCGAGATCACCGAGACTGCCCGTCCGCTGGCGTTGAGATGCACGAGCATGATCGCGTCGCCTTGCTGCTGGGTGAGGTCGGCCTGCGGCTTCCCGTGGCCAGCCGCCGTGACCGGCGTCGCCGACCGGCTGTCCGATCCCACGACGAGTATCGTCATGCTCTGGCGGTACGCGGCGGGAACGCCTGGGCGGCCAGCCGCCTTCAGCCCGTCGAAGACGTTCGGGATCCGCGCAATGTTTCCGATCAGCTGGTTTCCGGCGATAAAGATGGCCGCGGAGGCGACGCCCGCCAGCCCGATCAGCGACAGCCCGGACACGAGCACAATGCGCCGGGCCCGGTGCCGGCGGGACCGCGGCCCGGGGCGGGACCGCATCCTGAGGCGCGACCGCGGCCCGAGGCGGGATCGCACCCTGCGGCGGCCAGGAATGGGCGATTCAGGCATGGTCTCAGACATGTGCTTATGCCCCCTCTTGCTACTGACAAGACCCCTCAAGCGGGCTTGCCGACTCACCGGTTCCGGCAATCTGCCTGCTCGCCGACATACATCTCGCATCGCAGGTATGGGTGATGCGGAATATCTCGATAGGTCCCAGAACTATGCCGCCATTTGGGCGAGCTGCGCCGGCGGGCAGTTGCCAGCCTTAGACTATCGGACACCAATTACCGAGCAGCATCCAATCCGGGCCCGGCGTCCGGCTCTCGTGCTTGTCACTAACACGATCCGGGGGATACTTGAGCGCGACCCAATCACCAGCGAATGACCGGACGCCACGAGGGAAAGCCTGGTTCCTTGTCCTGCTCTTGTACCTGGCCACGCTCTCAGTTGACGCCGGCCGGAAGATGATCGGACTGCCAGGCAGCACACTAGGCATCGTTTACCTTCTTGCGGGCGTGATATACCTGTTTTTCCTTCGGGGGATAAAGAGCCGGCTACGGGCAGCACCCGCAGCCCTGCCGATCTGGCTAGTCCTGCTGTCCATCTGGTGCGTTATCGAGGCCATCGTCCCGCGCGTGCCGATCAGCATGGCGATGCTCGGCTGGTCCTCGTACGTATTCTTCGTGCCGCTGCTATATATAGGTGCCGAGTTGATGTCCGATGACCGCCGGGCCGCCCTGACGCTGCGAATTGTCGCCATCGCGGGCGCCGCGGTCGGGCTGGGAGCGATCGTCAGCGCGCTGGAGGGCCAGTCCGCACCGGCCCTCCTCCAGCCGATGGTGCCGAGCGCCGGAATCCACAGCTTCGATACGGGGAACATCTATCTCGCCCCGTCCATTTTCGCGACCGCGGAGGAAGCCGCGGAGGCACTGCTGATCGCGCTGTTCGCCTGGATTGCCCTCGCCCACCTGCCACTGCGCAGGCTGGGCAGGACGTCCTCGGCAGCCGTCGGCGTGCTGGTCGCCGCCGGCCTGATCGCAACCGAGCGGCGCGCGGACATCGTCGTGGCTGTAGCCGGCGTCGTGGCGCTGCAACTGCTGCGCCGGGTCAAGCCGACTGGCGTCAAGACGACCGACATGGCCGGCCGGCCGGCTTCCCGGACCAGCTCGCCAACCCGCACCCGGCTGGGGCCCGCCCTCATCCTCGCCGCGATCGGAGCGGTCGCCCTGGTCTGCATCATGGGCGCCAGCAAGCTCCTGCCCTTCCTCACCTCAGCGTCAAATGGCCAGGACGCGCTCACCCTCATGCTCTCGCCAGCCCATCCCGGTGCCCTGGCCGGTCAGGGCACCGGGACATCGACACAGGGCGGCAGCCTGGTGGGGGCAACGACCTTCGCCGGCGTTGACAGCCATAGGTCATACATCGGCTATGACCTTGCCGGCAGATCTTTCGTCACCGCCGAGGGCGGCCTCACCAAGACCTGGCTGGAACTCGGCATCGCGGGAGTCATACTATATGGTGAAGTATTCCTTTCTGTGCTCGCGCCGCCCATCTGCGCTCTGCGCCGAATGGACGGCACAGGCCGCGCGCTGACAATCCTCGCGGTCGCCCTGGGAATCGTTTTCCTCAAAGGGCACCAGTCGCTCGATGATCCACTGATACAGCCGTTGTTCTGGCTGGCCGCGGGAGGCGCGTGGGGGCGAATTCGGGTCGCTCCGTCCACATGCCGTCAAGATGACCGGCCCCGGCCTGCCGCGGTTCCGCTTGGCACCGGCCGCACGGGATCAGCTTCCAGGTCAGGCGCGGGCTGACGCGATGGCGCCGCCGCGAACTCGGGCAGCCCGTGCCATGGAGTCGCTACGGGGCCCGACAGCCACAACCTTCCTGGCCAATCTCGTCATTCTGGGCGGCGCCACCCTGGCAGGGGCATTGAGCGCCAGGGCACTGGGCCCGGCCGGCCGGGGAGAACTGGCGATCGTGGCGCTCTGGTCATTGCTGATCCAGACCGCGGGAAGCCTGGGCCTCCATTCGTCCTGCTCCTACCACCTGGCCCGATGGCCGCACCGCCGGGCGGCGCTGGTCACCTGGTTCAAGCGGATCGCCGCCGTTCAGGCGGTCGCGATGACAGCCGTCAGCATCGCCGTCCTCTGGTGGTTCCACCTGCGCCGGGGCGTCGGGACGCTGCTGACCGTCGAATACACCTCGTGGGCAGCGGCCGCGACGATCGGCCTTTACGGCGTCATGTACGCCCAGGGGTCATCCGATTTCGCCCGATTCAATCGGACGCGCCTGATCGCCAGCGCGATGCCGGGGGCGCTGATCGCGGTCGGCACCCTCGCGCTGCGCCTGACGCCCGCCGAGACGGGCGCGGCGTATCTCATCCCCACCTGGTGCAGCGCCGGGCTCGCCGCCCGCTGGCTGCACCGGGCGAGCCGCGGCGCCCGCGATGCGCCACTGTCACCTGGCGAGCTTCGCTCGGTGTGGTCGTACGGCTGGCGCAGCGTCGCCAGCCTGTCTGGACTGCTCGTCAATACCAGCGCGGACCAGTACACTCTCGGGTTCCTCGGGTCGGCAAGCTCGCTCGGGCTGTATAGCGTCGGCGCCTCCGCTGCCGCGCCGATGCCCACCCTGATCGCCTCGCTCGGCATGGTGGGGCTCCCCACGATCGCGCCGCTGACTGGCCGGGCGAAGGCGAAAGCCGCCTGGCGGACTCTGCGGCGTGCCGCATGTCTCCTGGTGCTGCTCGCGCCGCCCGCGGCGGCTCTCCTCCCCTGGGCGATCCCCTGGGTGTTCGGAGCGCGCTACTCAGCCGCCGTCGTGCCCGCCGAGGTCCTGCTGCTCGGCTCCTGTTTCGCCGCCCTGACAACCGTGGTTGACGCGCTGCTGCGCGCCTACGGACTGCCCGGGTTCGTGTGCGTCACGCAGGGCGCCGGTGGCATCCTGACGATCGCTGGCACGTTGCTGATCGGCGGCCGCCCGCTCCGTGCCGTCGCGCTCGTAAGCTCGCTTGGCTTCGCGGTAACCTTCGTGCTCGCGCTCGCCCGGCTATGGGCAGTCACCCGCACTTCGCGGCGGGCGCCCGGCACCGCCGCGCCGTACCTGACCAGGGCACGCGCGGCCGACGCCCCCTATCAGCCCGCGCACGCCCGGCCGAGAAGCGTGCCGGTCGGCAGCACCCTGCCGCCGGGCGGATCGCGGTCACGGCGCCATCGCTCGCTGGTGCCGTGGCCGAGCAGATTCACCGTGGCGGCGCGGCAGGTCCACGCTGATCTGGGCGCCGCCGATCGCCGCAGCCGGGCTCGCGGACGTCACGCCGGGCTGTGAACCAGCCAGGTAGCCGGACCATCGGAGCGTTACGGGCGCCGCCGGACCCGCAGCCGGCAGATCCGCCGACCGCAGATCCGCCCTGGCCCGCCGGCGGATCTGCGGGCCAGGCAGGAATCCGCCCCGACCGGTCGGCGTGTCGCTCTTGGCGTACCCGCCATGCTCACCCACAATCGACCTGCCAATTACCCACAGTGACTGCGCCGACACTTTCGGCGCAGCAATCCGGGTAAGCCTGCGACCCGTGCCGCGAACAGGATCAGGACGACTATGAGATTCGACGACTCCCGCTCCCGCGCTCAGGCGCCCGACGACGTGCAGTGCGGCAATCGGTCATGGTGGTCGGAGTACCCGCTCAGCTACGACTGGCACGGCGAGATCAGCCTGGAGCGGGGAACACGGGAATGGTTCGATGAGATTGACCGCCGGTTCGTCGGCGCCAGCCGGCCGTATCTCACGGCGCAGCGCCCGTTTGACCGCATCATGCCCGACGATCTTCAGGGGCAGCAGGTACTTGAGATCGGCTGCGGCATGGGTCTGCACAGCCTCGAGCTGGCTCGACGTGGCGCCAGGGTGCACGCGGTAGACCTCACCGACGCGGCGGTCGAGGCGACCGCGGCGCGCATGACGGAGTTCGGCATGGAGGCCGAGGTCAGATGCGCGGATGCGGAGTCGCTGCCGTACGACGACCAGAGTTTCGATTTCGTGTGGTCGTGGGGGGTGATCCATCATTCGGCGCGCACAGCCCGGATCGTGCGGGAGATCGCGCGGGTCCTGAAGCCGCGCGGCGAGACCCGCGTCATGGTGTACAACCGCGAGGCGCTCATTGCCAGGTGCATGCTGTTGCGCCATTACATCCTGGGCGGCGAGTTCGTTCGCCGTTCGCCCGACGAGACGCTCTGGCGCTGGTCAGACGGATATTCCGCACGCTACTACCACAAGGAGCAATTCGAAGACCTGTTTCGCGGGTTCTTCGAGAAGGCCTCGGGCGTGGTTCTTGGCCAGGAGGTCGATGTCGTGCCGCTGCCGCGCCGGGTACGCGGCATGGTCGCATCCCATATCCCCGACCAGCGTAAACTCGCGATCGCCTCACGCGTCGGCGCCTTCATCTTCCTCACCGCGTCGAATCCGCTCGGATAACTTCGCTACCGGGGCTCGGCATATCTGATTGGGTCCATGGTATATTCCTGGCGGACCCGGACTACCGTGTCCGCTGGAACATCAAAATCTATGATGCAGCCACTTCCGACTACCGCATTCGTCCCTATCCTGCACGGACCGATGATTATGGCTCCACTTGCAATCCAAGCGCCGGGCTCGATCACTATATTTCGGTCTGCCGTATCCAGCGCCAGCTGCCGGATCGGGCCTGTCCGCCTGAAGTCGTGGGTGCCTGTCAGCAGCAGCACATCGTGGCCCAGGAAGGCATAGTCGCCGATATCTACGAATCCGCCATTGGTATTAATTACGGCGTTGGACAGGCAAGCTGTATCGCTGACGCGAACGCGCGAGAGGGGTCCGTACAAGATAGTGTGCCCGGTTAGTCTGGCCCTGAGCCGGTGATCAAAGCCATGGAGCTTGGGCACCGGCAGAAATCCTCTCAGCATGACTCTTCCTTTGCCGCCGGAGTCAGAGCAGCTTCGACACGACAAGCTGCGCGTAGCGCTCCGGGGCGAAAGACTCGCGGGACCACCGCGCCGCGCGCCGGCCCATCTGCTCCAGGCGCTGCGGGTCCGCCAGCATGCCGCCGATGACCTCAGCAAGCGCCGCGGCGGTCTCGTCGACCGGGGCAACCCCGGTAACCCGGTCGACGTAGGCGTCGGGCGATCCGCCGTATGCGGGGCCTACCACCGGCGTTCCGGCAACCTGCGCCTCGAGCAGTACCAGGCCGAAGCCCTCACCGGAGGCACGCCGCCCGGTCCTTGTCCTGGTAGCCAGCACGAACAGGTCAGCCTCAGCGAGCTGAACCGCAAGCTCACGATCGGATAGGGCTGGAAGCAGGGTGCAGGAGGCTTGCTTCCTTACCGCCTCCAGAAGGTCTGCTGGCGGCTCTCCGGTGCCGCAGACGGTCAGCTGGACATCAGGCCGGCCCAGGGCGGCGACCGCGTCCATCAGCTCGGGCAGGCCCTTTTCCCGCCAGACCGCGAGACGGAACGCGGTGACTATCCGTATTCCGTGGCGGCCCTTCCGGTCGGCCTCGGCCGCCTGCACCAGCGCATCGAACCACTCCCCGGACAGGCCAGGCGGCAGGATCGTCGCCGGGCGGAGGCGGGAGATCGCGCCAGCGGTGAAGCTGCTGATCGCGACGACGCGGACGCTCGAGCGGCGCAGCAGGCGGTTCTCGGCGAGCCGGCGAAGCCGGAACTTCGCATCCCAGACGTCACAGCCGTAGCACAGGACCGACATGCCGCGCACCGACCTGTCGTCGCGGGCGAGCAGCGATGCGATCGGCAGCATCGCCCTGTGCCCGACGACCAGGCGAGTTGGCGCAACGGTCTCCCGCAGTAGCTTGCGGACTCCGGTGATCATCCGGATCTGGCCGGCCGACCCGGAACGGTGCAGGTCGATCCGCTGATAGCTGATGCCTTGCGCCGCGAACGCCCATTCCAGCGTTTCCACGTAGCGCTCGATGCCGCCGCCGAGCCCGCGGGACGGGGACAGCAGAATGACCCTCTCGGTCACATCGGACGCTCGACGTGACCCCGCGGTCAGGTCCGTGTCGGTTCTGAGCACCTGTCTCACCCTGCCTTCTCCCGCATCATCGAATCGAGCCAGGCATTCAGCGCCGCGAACGCCCAGGTCTCAGCCCAGCGATCACGCACCAGCAGGGGGACCAGTCCCGCACGCTCAGCCATCGCCCGGTCCACGAACGACCAGACCGGGGCGCTGGGGTCGTCGGCGGCGGCGAGCACGGGCGCCAGCGGACCTGCCATCCAGGACCGCATGGGGACGCTGAAGCCTCGCTTGGGACGAGCCGCCGTGCCGGCCAGATAGGGATCGCCCAGTGCCACCGCGATCGCCTCTTTGCCTGGCCGCCGGCCACGCCGGGTGGCCAGGCAGAGAGCTGCCGAGAAGACCTGGCTGTCAACGAACGGCACCCGCAGCTCGACCGAGGAAGCCATCGAGAAGCTATCGGCGTCCGGCAGCAGCATCGCCTGGAGGTAGATCTCGACCTCGGCGGCCACCATCGCGCCGAACGGATCTGGGTGATCCGCGGCTCGCGGGCCCGAGGCACCGGCAGGCCGGCGGCTCCTGACGCCGGTGAGAGCGGCCACCAGCGGTGCCCGCAGCACCTCTCGCTGGAGCTGGGAGAGTCCCCATCCTTCGCGGGGACCGCCGGCCGCGAGCAGCCTCCTCGACTTCGCCTGCGCCGCCGGGCCGATCCGGGCCAGCATCCTCGCCGCCGCGCCATTGACCGGGCCGGGCACCTTGTCCAGTGCCCGCAGGGCAGGCAGGTATCTCAGCAGGCGAAAGTGGGAGTAGCCGCCCACGGCCTCATCTCCGCCGAGACCAGACAGAGCCACCTTGAAGCCAGCCTCGTGGACCGCCTTGGACACGAGATAGGTGTTGAGGCCGTCGATGCTTGGCCGCTGCATGGCACCGAAAAATCCGCCCAGGTCGCCGACTTCCAGGGCGGCAGGTATCCGCCGGTATCGGTGCCCGTAGTGACGCGCGGTCTCCGCCGCCTCGGCGCTCTCGTCGACCGCCCCAGGAGTGGCTACCGTGAGGCAGTCGAGGTCCCGGCCAAGGCGGTGGCTGACGGCGGCGATGGCGGCCGAGTCAACGCCAGCGGACAAGAGCAGCGCCGTGGGCACGTCGGCGCCCAGATGCAGTTCGACGGATTCGGTTAGCGCCGCGTCCAGATCGGCTGACTGCCCGGTGGCGCCGAGCGGGCCCGCTGGCAGGATCGGCCGGATTGTCGGGCCGATGGCCCGGCCGAAAACGGCGAGGCTGTTCGGGGGCAGAGCGGTGACCTCAAGGAACGGCGTCCGGTCCGCTGCGATCGCTCCGAGGTGCAGGTAGCGCGCGATGGCCTCAGGGTCGACCCGCGCACCCCCGGCGATCCGGGCAAGCGGCCGGACCTCGGAGGCAAAGAGCAGGCCTTCCGGTACCACCCGCCAGTGCAGGGGCTTGATCCCGAACGGGTCACGAGCCAGGTAGAGGCGCTCTTCCAGCGAGTCCACCAAGGCGATGGCGAACATTCCGCGCAACTCGGCCAGCGACGCCGCCCCTAGCTTCGCCCACAGCTGGGGGATGATCTCCCCGTCGCAGGCCGTGCGGACCGTGAGACCGTAACGCTCGACCAGGCGCCGATGGTTGTAGATCTCGCCGTTGAACACGCAGGTGTAGCGGCCGTCGGAGGACACGAACGGCTGGTTTCCCGCTGGTCCGGGATCGCAGATGGCGAGCCGGGTGTTCCCGAGCGTGAACCCGCCTACTCGCGCCACCACCGCGTGATCGGGACCGCGACTCCGCTGCGCGTCGTTGATCAGGCCGACTCGCTGTGCTGCTCGGTCAGCGACCGGATCGATCGCCCCGGCGATGCCGCACATCGCTAGCTCACCGGCCTGATCAGCTCGAAAGGCCGGCGAAGCCGGCCCGGCGCCCGGTGACCCGTCCGCCGTGCCAGAACGGCGTCATCCGGGCTTGCGCGCAACGAAGTTCAGGTTCTGGGTAACGACATGGCCGCGGAGCTGTCCGGTCTCAGCGGCGAGGGCGAGCTTGAGCAGCGCGCTGACCGGCTTCCACACTCCCGCCCGCGCCGCGCTCGCCAGGCCGTGGACGACCGGCGGGCACGAGGTGACGACGACGGAGGAGAATCCAGCCGCGGCGGCCAGCTGCCTGACGCTGCGAGCTGTGTAGGAGGTCTCGTGGGTGAAATCCCCGTGCCGGACGTTGCCGCCTAGCGGGCTGACGGCATTGGGGACCCGCGCGACAAACAGGCCGCCGGGCGCCAGCGCCCGGGCGATGCGATCGAAGGCGTCGAGCACCTCGTCCTTGGTGAAGTGCTCGAGGATGTCCATGGCGGTGATGACGGCGGGCTGACCAGGAAGACCGGTGAGCATGTCACGGTAGTCGCCGCGACGTACCTGATCCAGGCCGCTCGCGTGGGCCAGAGCTACCTGCTCCGGGCTGACGTCAACGCCGTGAGCGTCATAGCCGTCGGCAAGCAGCAGCCGCACCAGCTCGCCCTGACCGCACCCGATGTCGATCACCGGTCCCGCGGCCGGCCCGGGCAGCAGCGGGCGGATGTCCCGGCGGTAGATCAGGGCGGCGGCGGCGCTGCCGCTGCGGCCTGCGTGCTGGGATGCGTAAGACCGGTACAGGAGATCCCGCAGCGCGGCGAGGTCCGATGTCATGGTCACGCCATGAGTATATGAAGTCACTATACGTAACTGACAGTCATTCCCGAATGCCGCCGGGACGATCGGCGACGCCGAAGCCGAGACGCCCGGGCGGGGCTAGCGGGATCGGGGCCGCGGCGACCTGATGGCTAGCGGACTAGGGGCCGCGGCGGCCTGATGGCTAGCGGACTGGGGCCGCGGCGACCTGATGGCTAGCGCGCGCTGTCATAGCCACGGCTTCCTGATCATCGCCGGCAATAGGCGTAGTCGAAGCGGCCGGAGCCGGCGCCTACCCGGCGGCCGTCGTTGTCGCGCAGGTCGACGGAGAATCCGTGCCGCCGGAGCCGGTCGACCAGGGCGGCAGCGTCGCCGTGATCCGGATGGACTTCGAGCACGACCTGGTCGACCTGTGCCAGCCAGCGCAGGTCCTCGTCGGCGGCAAGCACGGCGAACTCGCCTCCCTCGATATCCATCTTCAGCAGGCCGACCCGGTCGATCCGGTACTTCGAGATGAGCTGCGGCACGGACACGCCCGCCGGCCGTACCGGTGCGCCGTGCGTGGTCGCGGCCCACCGCAGGTCATCGCCTATCACGCCGACCGTGGCCCCCTGGGTGATGACGCCGCCAACGGTCGCGATCTCGACGCTGACGCGTTCCGCGACGCCATTGTGCCTGGCCAGGGCACGGATCAGCGGGTCAAAGCCTTGTTGTGCGTCGACTGCGACGACGCGTGCGCCAGTTGCCGCGGACCAGACGGAGAACAGGCCGCGGTTGGCGCCGAGATCAACTACCCAGCCCTGCACCGGCATCGTCACTCCGGTGCGGAGATAGACGTTCCGGCAGTACATCTCGCGGGCTCCGGCGGTATAGGGAGCTGGCAGCCAGACGACCGCGCCGCTTGCCGTCCGGAAGCCCGCTCCGGTACGCGCCCAGCACCGGTCGGCCGGCGCCAGGGAACCGGCCCGGGCGCATTCGGGCAGGCGCATCATGAGGGACGCTAGCCATCGCGCCGCGGCGCCTGGGCATGCTGTCCGGCAGACCGATCGAATGTCGCCGATGGCTCGGCCGGGAACACGGGCATCCATCTGATCACTCTCACCTCGCTATGGCTGCGTCCGCCCGCAGCGCCGCCACGCTGGCCTCATACCAGGCGTGGTAGAAGCAGAAGCGCAGGCCCGCCGGGCCGTCGAGCAGGCCGAGCCGGATGACGTACATGTAGAGGAAAAGCGCGACCGGCTTGGCCGGCACGGCGGGAAAGATCAGGTCCTTCAGCACCGCGCGGATCAGCGGCCGGGTGCTGCCGTGGCGGCGCAGGGCGCCTGCCCGCCTGGACCAGGCGGCCGGCCGGCCGCGTCGCTGGGCTTCGAGCTGGGCGTAGCGCACGTGCTTGTGCAGCCATTCCGCGAGGCCCTTGCGATCCTCGTCGACGATGTCGTTGCGCAGCCGATGAACCGGCCCGTCCACGCACACCCGTTCGCCGACTTCGCTGCCGTCGAATCTGGCATATCGCCGGTCTACCAGGCGGACCGTCCACGAGCCGCGGTACCAGCCGCAATGCCTGATCCAGGTGCCCTGGAACACCAGCCGGAGCCGTTGGGTGAATGCGGCGCCCGACGGGTCAGCCAGCTGAGCCGCGATCTCGGCCGCCAGCTGCGGGGACACCCACTCGTCGGCGTCCACGAAGTAGACCCAGTCGTGCCGGAGCTGGGGAAGCCTGAGCGAGAAGTCGCGCTGGCCGGAGAATCCGAGCCACGGCTGCCGTACCACCTGCGCCCCGAGCTCGCTGGCGATCGGCACCGTGCCGTCGGTCGAACCCGAGTCGACCAGCACCACCTGATCCGCCCACGCCACGGACCCCAGGCAGCGCCCGATGTTCGGTTCCTCGTCGCGGGCGAGCACGACCACGCAGACGGGAACGCTTCGCCGGGCGGGTTCATCCCCCGGACCGTACGGTCGCAGGCCGAGCGCGGTCATCGCGGCGGCCCGAGCATCCAGTTGAAGTAGGCGTCGGGATCGAACGCCTCAGGATCGGGCGCCACCTTCATGCTCAGCGCCCGCTCGACGGCGGCCCGCAGCGATGCCTGATCCCCGGGCCGGAAACCGCATAGCGCGGCCCCGGCGATCTCCCTGTTCTGCGCGGTGTCGCGAGCGATCACCGGCTGGCCGCTTGCCCGTGCCTCGGCCAGCGGATACCCGAACGACTCAAGGCCGGTGGGGAAGTAGATGGCGCGGCTGCGAGCCCAGAGCTGGCGCAGGTCGTGCTGATCGAGCTGCCCCACGAAGTCAACCCTGGGACTGCGCGCCACGTGCGGGGGCACGTCGCCGCGGTCGGCGGTGACCCGCAGTCGCACCGACAGATCCGCGTACGCCATCGCGGCAAGCAGCTCGGCGAGCCGCTGGGTCATCTGCTTGTACGGCGCGAACAGGACCGGGCACAAGATGGCCGGCTCGCGCGCCGCGCGTGGAACCGCGTCGGCCGAGACGGGGTGCGGGCGCACCACGATCCGAGCGCTGACGCTGGGCAGGGCCGACGCCACCCGGTCAGCCATTGCCATGCACGGCACGACCAGCACGTCAGCGCGCCGGGCGGTCAGGCGCACCACGGCCGCCTCGCGGCCGGCCGCGGCGCGCAGCGACGGGTCGAGGCAGGATGCTTCGTCGCCGGTCAGGAAGTGCAGGGCGTTGCGCAGCAGCGTCCATCGCTCACTGCCCGGAGCCACGAATCCGACATTGTTCAGCGCTACCCGGCGGCGGCTGGGAGCGGCCAGCTCGCGGCGCACCAGCCAGCCAGGAGCCACCGGCCGGTTGGCGCCGATGACGGTCACGTCCTCGCGGCCGGTCCGGGCCAGATAGCCGTAGAGCTCGGCCCCGAACCGGGCGGCGCCGCCCCGCTGCGCCCCGGCAATGTCCACGGTGACGGTCCCGGTCACCAGCTATCCCCCGTCCCGGTATCGTCCGTCCCGGCGGGCCGCCGGAACATCAGCAAGCGGAGCGGAGACCGATCGGCGGCCGCCCCGATCGGAACCGGCCGCAGGCCGGCCAGCGCGGCGATGCCCTGCCACCAGGCCGACGGATGTCGCTGCCGCGAGATCCGCAGGTAGATCAGGTAACCGTCCAGACGCGGCCAGCGGCGGGCTGCAGCGCCGGCCAGCGGCACGCGTGCCGCGAGACCGACCGCCCGCTCACCCCAGCGAACCGGGCTCCGCGGATCCGGAACCGTGCACAGCACGACGCCGCCCGGGCGCAGCACGCGCGCGCACTCGCCAAGGACGGTGGCGGGATCATCGACATACTCAAGCACGCTGGCCGCCACGACGGTGTCGAAGACGGCGGTTCCGAACGGCAGCGTGCGCCAGCCGGGGTCGAGCCTTACCCACTCCACCGCGCTGCCGGGATCGCGCTCGGCGGCGAGGCGCAACATCTGCGCCGCGATGTCGCACGCCGTCACCCGGCGGCCGGCCGCAGCCGCCGCGCGGGCCAGCTCGCCGGTCCCGCAGCCGAGATCGAGCAGGCGGCCGCCTGGCGGTGGCTGGCCATGCAGGGCCGTGATCAGTTCGGTCAGACGACCGCTCAGCCGGCCATCGGGACCGTATTTCGCCGACCATGCCGGGGCCTTCGCGTCGAATAGCCGCCGGACCTGCTCGGGCAGCCGGGCCTGGCCGTCCGTCCGGTCAGCCACCGCAGCCGCTCCCCTGCGCGGCCCGGATGGTTGCCCGCATCGTCGCGATCATGAGGTCGGTCGGCAGCGCGGCCTCGCCGAGGACCGCCCGCCGGAAGGCGATCGCCGCGGCCCGGTGACCCTTGTCCTGCCTGCCCTTCCAGAGCGCACGGCCGTCCAGCCGGACGGAACGGAAATCATCGATCACCAGCCGCGCCGATCCGGCCATGACCTCGATCCACTCCTTGCCCGCCCTCGGGCTGGCGCTGCCGTAGCAGATGGCGGCCATCGAGCCGTCGGCGAAGCGGATCGCCATCACCGCGTCATTGCCCGGCACGCCAGGACCCCGGCCGCCCAGATCACCGCCGCGGACCGCGACGATCTGCTCGATGTCGGCGCCGACCAGCGCCTGCGCTGTGTCGACGAAATGACATACCTCGCCGAGCAGCCGGCCGCCCTGCCGCCGGTCGGTGTACCAGTGGCCGTCGGGCACCGGCCCGGCGGCGATCCGGTAGACGACGAATCTCGGGACCGCCAGGTCGGCCAGCGCCTGCCGCGCGGCGAGCACCGCCGGCGACCACCGCCGGTTGAACCCGATCATGAGCTGCCGCCCGGACGCCTGCCATGCGGCCTCGACGGCCCCGATGCCGTCGGTCGTCAGCGCAAGCGGCTTCTCGCACCACACGTGGCGGCCGGCCGTCAGTGCCGCGGTTGCCAGCTCCTGGTGCGTGTCGTGCGGCGTGGCCACGACGACAAGCTCGACGTCATCGTCGGCGATGACAGCATCCGCGCCGCAGACCGCCTTGGAGAATCCCTGCCGGTCGGCGAGCCGGCGTGCCGACAGGCCGCTGGCAGAGGCTACCGCCACGAGATGAACGAAGCCCGCGGCGCGGAAAGCAGGCAGCAACGTCCCGGCCGAGAAGGCGCCCGCACCGATCCAGCCGACACCTGGCGAGGAGCTTGCCGCCGCCTGCGCGGCCGGCCGCCGTGCCCCGGCCCGCCGCGCCGCCGCCTCGGCACCCTGCTCGCCGGCGGGCGACGGGTCGGCCGGACTCGCCGGGTAGGTCAGCTGGATCGCGAGGTACGGATCGGTCCGCTGCTCGATGAGTTGGTAGGCCCTGGCGGCATCGCCGATGTCGTACGTGTGAGTGACCAGGTCGGACACGCGGAGCCGGCCGGCCGCCAGCAGGTCGAGCACCGCCTCCTGGTTCCTGCCCTCGGTCCAGCGCACCTGCCCGGCCGGGTAATCTACCCCCCACTCCTCATAGGACTGCTCGTACCGGCCGGGACCGTAGGAGCGGGCAAAGCGCAGCGACAGCTCTCGCTGGTAGAAGGGCGCGCGATCCAGATGCAGGCCCACGTCGCCGACGATCACCACGGCCGCGCGGTCGCGGCACAGCTCCGGCAGCCGGGTGACCGGCCCTGATGACGGGCTGGCCGCGCAGACCAGGACAGCGTCCGCTCCCCGGCCGCGGGACCAGGCCAGCACGCGCCCGGTCGTGCCGTCGCCGAGTTCGTCCAGCGCCAGCACGCCGGACTCAGCGGCGGCCGCGCGCGCGTGGGCGGCCGGATCGATGCCGGCCACATCGCATCCGGCGGCCATCGCCAGCCGGGCAGCGAGCTGGCCGATCAGGCCGAGCCCGCTCACCACGATCTTCGAGCCAGGACCCGCATCGGCCAGGCGCAGGCCATGCAGGGCGACGGACGCCACCGTGGCGAACGCGGCGTCCTGCGCGGCCACGCCGTCAGGAACGACCGCGCACAGCAGGCCGGCGACCACCTGGAACTCGGCGTGATTGGCCTTGCCGGCCCCGCCGGTCGCCACCAGCTGGCCGACTCGGACTCCGGTGACCGCCGAGCCCACCTCGATCACCCGGCCGACCGCGGAGTATCCGAGCGGCAGGTCTCCGGCGAGCCGGCTGCGGATCGTCGCGGCGGTAGCGGCGATGCCGTCGGCCCGCGCCTTGCGCGCCGTCCGCCGGACCAGATCGGGCCGGGCCCGGGCCTTGGCAAGCATGCTGGCCCGGGCAAGCGCGGTGACTGCCCCCTCGGTGCCTGGCGACAGAACCGAGGCAACGGTGCGCACCAGCACGTCGGCGGCGCCTGCGGTCGGACGGGGCACCTCAAGCACCTCGACGCGGCCGCCCATCAGGGGCTGCACCACCTGTTTCACTCGACCTCCCGCCACGGCCTGGCATCGAGCCGGCCCGGCAAACTCTCGGTGTCGGCTCCTGCTAGCGCGCCAGTGAGCTGACTCGGCCGGCCGCAGCGCCCGACACGGCCAGAATGTCGGCGAAGTCATCGGGCAGGGCCGTCAGAGATCTCAGCTCAAGGCTCCCGCGACCAGTGACGCTATGCCGCGCCTTGCCGAAGCTGAACAATCTGTACCCGCTGTCCCTGAGCCGGCAGAAAGGACTGTCCGACCTGTCATTGAGCAATTCAGGGTCATATTCGAAAATTATCGCCGGAGAATACGCCTCGATCGTGCGGACGGCACCAGCGACGACTGCCGCCTCGTGGCCTTCTACGTCGATCTTGATGAGCGCGACCGGGCCGTCGCTGACATCGTCAAGACGCAGCGTCGGCACGGTCACGGCCGATCCGGTCAGGTAGGCGTGGGGCAGCAGGCTGGCCCTGGCCTTGTTCAGGTCATGAGCGCCGGGCCGGAAGAGCACCGCGCTCCCGCCGCTGCGCTCGGACGCGGCGGCCTGGATCAGGCGCACGTTCTCCAGCCGGTTCAGGAGCAGATTGTCGCTATTCCGGCGAGCCAGCTCCGGGTCGGGCTCAAGAGCGATGACAGATCCGCGCGGGCCGACCAGCCGTGCGAGGCGGATCGTGTGGATGCCAATATTGGCGCCAACATCTATGCACCGGTCAGCAGGCCCGATAAGGTACTCGAACACTTCGGCCACATGCTCTTCGTAGGATCCGAAGGCCCAGAGCTGCCATTCCAGGAAACTTGACAGGTCGACGTCAAACTGGTCACCGAATTTCGCTGTCAGACGTCTTTCTGAGCCGCCTGGCCGGCCCGATGTCTTCGCATACGACCGGTAGAGCAACCTAGCGGGCCCGCGGAGCGGGACGCGCTGACCGAGAACGGGTGCGAGCGAACTCGTCGCCAGATTAAGCATGTGCGTCACGGCAGCTTTCGTTCGGCTCGCTGGTCGGCGGCCGGTCGGTGATCTTGCGCCAGCGGCTGGTGATCTGCACCGGCAGGTCGGCGTTCACGCTGCAGATCAGCACCGGAGCGGCAGCGGTGCGCGCGAACCCGGCAGCGACCGGGGCCGATTCAAGCGCCAGGCTCAGCGGCGCGGATGCGCTGACCGTGACCCCGATGCGGATCTGCGGGCCCGCGCCGAGCCGGAGCGCCGCCGCCGCCTGGCCGGCCGCCTCGCCCGGGTCGGGCGACCCTCCCGGTTCAGCCCCGAGGAGGACGCCGGTGGCCGGAGCCAGATGCCAGCGAACCGTGATCGCATGCTGACCTGTGCCTTCCACCTCGTCGTCGACTCGCAGCCCCGAGCCGGTCAGCGACCAGCGGCGCCGGTGGACGGGACCACCGGGCAGCGACCGGAAGCCATCGTGAGCGGCCGAGATGGTCACTTGGTCCGTCGTCGCCCGGGCGGTCAGGTCGCTGACTCGCGCCCGCCGTCCGGCCCGGAACGCTCCCCACACCTCGGTCGAGTCGGCGCCGCCGATCTGCACCGTGCTGTGCGCGGCCGTGGACCGCTCATAGTTCCTGACCGGGCCCGGCACATAGGTCGAGGTGCCGGTGTCGACCAGCAGCGGCATCCCGTCGACATGGAGGAGGCAGCCGAGTGTGTCGGCGTGCGCGTGGGCGGGCAGTTCGCCCGGGCACGGCGGGCCGACATCGGCGAGCAGGCACCAGCTCCCCATGCGGGCCCGCACCAGGCCCGTGTCGGGCAGGACCACCAGCGGCCCGTCAGCCGCCCCGGCGGCGATCCCGGGTGCCAGCGCCGCCCGGTCGGCCGGCGGGCCGGCCGGGGCCTGCCCCGTCCGCAGCGCCGCCAGCAGCCCGGCGGGCACCGGGTACCCGTCGTTGAGCAGCGGCACCTGGCCGTCGGGCAGCAGCACGTGACCGAGCCAGTCGCGCATCCGCCGGATGGCGCCGGTCAGTTCGGGCGCGGCACTGGCGCCGGCGGCCGCCGCGAGCCCGGCCACGTCGATCAGGTCGGCCAGCACCTGGCAGTGATAGGCGGGGGCCCGCTCGTAGTGCCCGCCGTCGGGCAGCACCTGCACCTCGAGCTGGCCGGTCAGCCTGCTGAGCGTCCGCCGCAGCAGCCGGTCGTCACCGAAGAAGACGGCCAGGCCGATCAGCGCCTTGAGGCCCTTGATCAGGTGGTTGCCGCCGACATCAGACTCCAGATGCCAGCGCAGGAAGCCAGCGTGGACGGCCAGCGCCCGGACGAGGGGACCGTCGATCGCACCGCCGGCGGCCAGATCCCGGTACTGTCCGCACCAGGACCAGGCACGCAGGGCGGCCGGATACGGCAGCCACGCGTCGCCGCCGCCGAACGGCACGGCTGCCTGCCAGGAATTCCAGAGCCGCGCGAAGACTGCCCGGGCGGCGTCGCGGTCGGGATCGCCGGCCAGTCCCCAGGCCCAATCCCAGTAGTGCAGGTGGAATCGCCATAGCTGCGGTGCGTCGGCCTGCCGCCAGCCGGGCAGGTCGCCAATCTCCCTGGTCATCCCCAGCAGCCGGATCTGGCCCGCCGCCAGTTCGGCCGGGTCGGGCCAGGGCATCGGCGCGCGGGCGTCGACCGGCGCGAACTCCTGCGGCCAGCCTCGGGCGGATGACGGGTCGGGGCCGGCCAGCAGCCGGCGCCCGGCCTGCGGCCAGCGGCACAGCGCCCTGCGCTGAGCCCGCAGCCGGGCACGGTGCGCTACCTGGCCAGGCCGCAGCAAGATGGCCGTTCGGGCCAGCACCGCGATGCCGGAGTCCGTCACCGGGCAAGTCCCATCGCCCTGGCTTCGGCGCGAATGCCCTCCGGGAACGATCGCGGCGAGTATCCGAGATCGCGCGCAGCGTCCTCGATGGAGAAGGCCTTGTCCTCGGCGAGCCTGCGCAGCTGCTCGGCTCTGATCCACCGGCGGCGGCTGACCTGCTCGCATCCACGAGCAACGGCAATGGCCAGTGCCATCGGCACGGGGATGAGGCGGGTCCGGCTGGCGACCGCGCTCGCGGCGGTCCGCAGCAGGCTGGCGAAGCTGAGCGGCTCGGGGCCCGCCACGTCATAGCGGCGGCCGGCCGTCGCCGGCCGCTCCACGGCGCTGAGCACGGCGGCGGCGGCATCGGCCACGTGCACCGGCTGCTGTAGTCCACGGCCGCCGCCGGGGACCGGAATCGCCGGGGCACGGGAGAGCAGGACGAGCAGCCTCGACAGGTTCCGGTCACCGGGAGCGCCGTAGATCATCGTCGGTCGCAGGATCGTCCAGTCCAGTTCGGATAGCCGGATCCGCCGTTCGGCCGCCAGCCGCACCTGCTTCGCCGGCGCCGGCAGCGTGGTGGCAACCGCCGTCGTCGATACGAACACCGCCCGGCGAAGGTCCGCCTCCGCAGCGGCCTCGACGATTGCCGGGGCGTGCCCGAAGCCAAGCGAAGCCAGGTTCACCAGCGCGTCGCACCGTGCCGACGCGAACACCGCACCCAGCCCGGCCGGGACGTCGAGATCCCCGTGGACCGGCCGGGCGCCGAGGCTGGCCACCACCGCCGCCGCGGCATCGCTCCGGGTCAGGGCGACGCTCACGTGCCCGCGCCGGGCGGCCTCGCGCAGCACGTGCCGGCCGAGGAAGCCACTGCCGCCCGTGATCAGCAGTCTCATCCGCGGTCCTGCGCGAGCTCGAGGATCTTGCGGTACTCGCGGGCGAGAGCGACCCGGTCGAAGCAACGCTCGACGTGCGCCCGGCCCCGCCGCCCCATCTCCAGCCGTCTTCGCGGATCGGCCGCCAGCCCGCGGATCGCCTCGGCCAGCGCGGCGCTGTCCTCTGGCGGCACCACCATGGCACCGGCCTCGGCGAGGATCTGCGCGGCCTCGCCGGCCACCGAGCCCACCACAGCCTTGCCGGCCGCAAGGTATTCAAAGATCTTGGACGGGATAAAGGACGAGAACAAAGGCACCTGACGTAGCGGCGCGACGCAGATGTCGGCCGCCGCCAGCAGAGCCGGAACGTCGGAGTGCGGCACACCGGGAAGCAGGGTCACGTTGGCCAGGCCAAGTTCTGCCACCCGGGAGCGCAGTCGCGTCTTGTCCGCCCCGTCCCCGACGAACGCGAAATGAACCGGCTCGCCGGCCAGCAATGCGGCCGCTTCGGCAACTCCTGGCAGCCCGTGGGAGATCCCGTGTGTCCCGGCATAGAGCACGAGGCAGTCGCCACGGCGCGCGCCAAGGCGGGCGCGGATCACGGGGTCGGGATCGTGCCGTGGATCGAAGTGATCGAGCACGACGCCATTGCGGATCGTGTGCACCTTGCCCGGCGGGACGCCGCGGCCGATCAGGTTGGCGCGGAACCCCTCGGTCACCACGACGACCCGGTCCGCGGCCGCGTAAGCGGCCAGCTCCAGCCGCTCGAGCAGCCCGATCACCGGCCGGTGAGTCAGCACGCCGAGCTCGGCGAAGATCGCCGGCCACAGGTCCCTGATCTCGACGACCAGCCTGGCGCGCTTGCACCGGGCGAGCAGCCAGGCGGCGCCGATCGAGAAGAACGTCGGTGAGGACACCACCACGACATCGGCCCGGCCGCAGCTGCGCCAGCCGAGTACCACACTGCTGATCATGAAGCTCAGGTGCCCGAGCGTCTTGCGCGCGACTCCCTCGTTCGGGGTCACATAGAGCCAGGTGCGCAGCACCCGATAGCCGTCCTGGTGCTCCCGGCGCCGAATGGCGCCCCGGTACTCATCAGGCAGAACGCCGCTCGGATGGTTCGGCATCCCGGTGAGCACGGTCACCGTATCCCCATCGGCCGCCCACGCGGCCGCCAGCGCCGACAGCCGTGCCTGCGGCGCGCCGGTCTCCGGCGGAAAGTAGTGCGTGACCAGCAGGATCCGCACGTCAGGCACGCTCCAGCCGCGGGGCGAGCCGCCCGATGAGTACCGGAGACCGAAGGTAAGCCGCCAGCATGGTGACCGAGGCGACATCGGCGGCGGCCCGGACCACGATGTGACCGGACAGGCTGGCCATCCCGAGCATGGCCAGACCCGCGCTGGCGACCGCGGTGAGAGTCGCGACCCGCTGATGGGACCAGCCCAGGTCACACCACTGCTGGTAGACGTGACTGCGGTGCGCCTCGAGCCAGCGCTCGCCGGACCGGACTCGCCGCTGAAGCGTCCAGGAAGTATCGGCCAGGTACAGAGCGAGCGGGCCGATCGCGGCCTCGACCGGCACGCCGCTGATGACGGCAGCCGCAGCGAGCACCGCGAGCGCCGCGCCCAGCCCGTAACTGCCGACGTCGCCGAGAAATACCCGGGCGCGGACCGCGTTCCAGGGCAGGAAGGCGAGCGCGCCTGCTGAGACGGCGCAGCCGATGCCGATCAGGAAGACATCGGAACGCCAGACGCCTATGCAGGCATAGGTCGCGCCGCCAATGACGGCGTGCGCGCCGGAAATGCCGTTCACGCCGTCCATGAAGTTGAACGCGTTCACGAACGCTGCCACCCATGCGGCGATCAAGAGCAGCACAGGCACCGCGAGTTCTGGCGATAGCCCGAGCTGCCGGACGAGTGCGGCAGCGGCGGCGATGCCCGCGGCTGCCTGAAGCACGAGCCGGCCAGTGACCGACAGCCCGAACAGATCCTCTCCGAGCCCGATCGCGGCGAACGCCCAGACCGCGATGGCAAAGGCGGCAGCTACCGGGCTGCCGATCACCAGTGCCACGGCCACCAGGCCTATGGCGATCGGCGCGCCGCCGCCGCGCGGCGTCGCGACGGTGTGCGACGAGCGCAGGCCGGGCACATCGATCGCGGCCACCCGGTGCAGCGCCGCGATCGTCAGGGGCTCGGCAACGGCAACGAAAGCACCGCACGACACCGCGGCAACCACGATCTGAAGCTCCCCCCGCACACTGGGATACTAGCCAGTCGAGTCACTCCGTGTAGTCATTTACTCACTATGAGTTGCGGAGGGTTCTGCGCCGCCGGCCGCCGTCCCGACCTGAGCAGCCTGATCGCAGCCCCGGTCAGCCAGAGCCGTCCTGCGGCCCGCCCATCGGGTAGGGCGGCAGCCCGTCCGGGTGACCGTGCTTGATCCCGGCCGACGCTGAGACCGGCCTGCTGCCATTGACCGGAACCGGCACCCGCGCCAGCGGCACATCGGTGCCCGCCGCCGCGTACCCGTACCCGTAGCCGTACCCATAGCCGTAGCCGCTCTGCCTGGTCACCTCGTTCAGGACCATGCCCATCACCGGCGCGTTGACCTGGGCGAGCTTCTCGGCGGCCCGCTGGAGCTCGACACGCTTTGTCTGCCCGGCGGCGATCACCAGCAGCGTCCCGTCGACATAGTTGGACAGCACCGCGGCGTCGGTCACCGGCAGCACCGGCGGGCTGTCGATCAGCACGATGTCGAAGTCCGTTCGCAGCGCCGCGAGCATCTGCCGCATCTGATTCCCGCTCAGCAGCTCGGCGGGATTCGGCGGCACCGGCCCCGCGCCAAGCAGCCACATGGTGTCACTGACGCGCTGCACGGATGCTGCGAGCTGTCGCTGGCCGATCAGAACGGAGGTGAGGCCAACCTGCTCGTCAAGGCCGAAGAAGCTGCCGAGCCTCGGCCGGCGCAGGTCACAGGAGACGAGCAGGACCCGCTCGCCCGCGTGGGCGAACACCGCGCCCAGGTTGGCAATGGTGGCTGTCTTACCCTCCGACGCGGCCGGGCTGGTCACCAGGATGGCACGCAACTCACGCTCCTGCCTGATGAACTGAAGGGAGGTGCGCAGCGAGCGGTACGCCTCGGCGGCCGGGGATACCGGCTGCGATATCGAGACCACCAGCGGCTGCTCGCGCCGCTTCCACGACGGCACCATCGGAACCATCGCCAGCACCGGGGCGCCGCCCAGTTGCTCGGTCGCCTCCTTGGAGGTCAGGGTGTCGTCGAAGCTGTCCCGCATGAAGGCCCCGGCCAGGCCGAGGATCAGCCCGGCCGTCAGGCCGAGAACGCCGTCCTGCACCGGCTTGGGGGAGCTCGGCGAGGCCGGCGGCTGGGCTGGAGTGACAAACTCGACCCCGCCCGTCGTCACCGCGCCGTCGACCTGCATCTGGGCGAGCTGCTCCTTCTGCACCGCTTCGGAATTCAGCAGGGCCGCCATCTCTGACGAGACCGCCTTGGTCCTCGTCAGTGCCGCGATCTGACGGCCGAGCGAGCGGATCTGCGCACGCAGCTGCCCCTCGGCAAGCGACAGTGCCTCGATCGCGACGTGCTGCTGGTAGCCGACAAAGGCACTGGCGTAGGTGTTGGCGATCAGCGCGGCCCGCGTGGGCGTGGCGCCGACAGCGGTGATGGCAATGATGTTCGTCTGGGCAACCTCGGCCGCCGATACGGCCGGCCTGCTGCCCAGCCGCCTGGCTACCTTCTGCTGTACCGGTGCACTGGTCACGAGCTGCAGATCGGTCTGCACGTCGGTTGGCGTGACCGCAGCGGGCGCGGTCCCGAGCGCCGAGCTGACACCGGATGGCTGCACCAGGAGCTGGGCCGATGCCGAGTACTGCTTGGGCTGGGTCAGCGCGAGGCCGAGGCTCGCCGCCAGGCCAAGCAGCGCGGCGCAGGCAATCCACCACCGCCGTCGGCGGGCCACGGCCAGGTAGGCGCGAAGTGTCGGGGTGCCGAGCTCAGTCGTCATCCGCTTCCTCCGTCGTAAGATGGCGCCGGTCCGGCTCATGACGCCACCCGTGCCTGAGAACGGCGCACGAGCCTGGCCAGGTGTCCTGGCCGACCCGCTCGGCGAAGCCGGTGGCTCAGCCGGAGCGCGCCGCACCCCCCCGAACTACTTACGCTGAGTATACTCTTGAATGCATTGCGTAATGACTCTTTCGACATGGCGTCACCCGGCCTAGCCGATCCTGGCCAGGAGCCGCGACTGGCATCGGGATTGCCGGGCCCTGCCGTGCGACAGCCGATCAGTCAGGCCGGGCGAATGGATGAGTTTCCCAGCTCATGACCGACATCCTGGTGCTATGCACCGCCAACGTGTGCCGGTCGGTGATGGCGGCGGCACTGCTCGCTGGCCGGCTCGGCGCCGCCGGCGCCGTGGCGTCGGTTCGCTCCGCCGGGCTGCTCGGCGCGGGCGATCCGCCGGCTCCCGAGGTCGTCTGCGCACTGGCCAGCCGCGGGCTGGATGTCAGCGGGCATCGTAGCCGAAGAGCCGGCGAGGACGACCTGACCAGCGCTGACCTGGTGCTCACGATGGCCCGCGAGCAGCTGCGGTATGCCGTGGTGACCGCACCGCAGGTCTGGCCACGGGCATTCACGCTCAAGGAGCTCGCTCGCCGCGGCCAGATCGTCGGACCCCGGCCACCTGGGCTGCCGCTGGCCGGCTGGCTCGCGCTCGCGCACGGTGGCCGCGAGCGATCAGGACTGCTCGGTGACTGCCCGGCCGATGATGTCGCTGACCCGATCGGCGCCGCGCCGTGGGCCTACGTCGCTACGGCCGCAGAGCTCGACCATCTGCTTGGACAACTCGTCGATCTCGCGTGGGGGGCATGACAATCTCGGGCCGCACTCCGCTCACGTCCCGCCGGGCCGGGTCGCCGCATCGCAGGCCAGCACACCGGGCGAGCGCCGCGCGCAGCTCGTCGGCGGGCAGGCCAGGATCGAGCCCGGCAACCTCTTCGGGCGACAGGGGGGACACGGGCACCTGCCGGATCAGAGGGTGCTGCGGCCGCTCATCGACCTCGCCGGCGCCCAGCGGGTTCTCGGAGAGCTTCTCTCCGGGACGCAGGCCGGTGAAGACGATCTCGACCCGATCCGCCGCACCCGCGGCCAGCCTGCGCGCTATATCGGCGATCCTGACCTGCTCTCCCATGTCGAGCACGAGCACCTCGCCCGCTCGTCCGATGGCGGCAGCCTGAAGGACGAGCTGCACCGCCTCGCCCGCCGTCATGAAATACCTGCTGACCTCGGGATCGGTCACGGTCAGCGGTCCCCCCGCGGCCAGCTGAGCGCTGAAGGAGGTGAGCACAGAACCGCGGCTGCCGAGAACGTTGCCGAACCGGACGCTGAGGTAGTTGGCCGCCGTCCGGCCGGCTATGCCGGCCGTCAGCCGCTCGGCGATCCGCTTGGAGTACCCGAGCACGCTCGCCGGGTCCGCCGCCTTGTCCGTCGAGATGTTCACGAAGGACTCGACCCCGCACGAGGCGGCGGCCTCCAGGACGGTCAGGGTTCCCCACACGTTGCTCTTGAGTGCCTCGGCCGGACAGCGCTCAAGCAGCGGAAGATGCTTGAGCGCGGCGGCATGGAACACGATCTGGGGCCGGAACCGATCGAAGATCTCCCTGACCCGGCCGGCGTCGCGGATGTCGGCCAGCGCGAGCTGGTCGGAGTCGAGCAGCGCGCGACCGTGAAGTTCCAGCTGGATCGCGTGCAGGGCCGACTCGTCACGATCGAGCATGATCAGCTCGCCCGGCCCGACCTGATACAGCTGGCGGCAGAGTTCGGAGCCGATCGACCCGCCGGCTCCGGTGACCAGAATCCGCTTGCCGGCCAGATGACCGGCCACCCGGGCCATGTCCGTCTGCACCGGCCTGCGGCCGAGCAGGTCGGTGATTCTGGGGTCGCGCACGCCGTCGATCCGCGCGCCGCCGCTGAGCAACTCGGTAAGCGAAGGGATGACCTTGGGACTGAGCCCGCATCTGTCGGCTTCGTTGGTCAGGTCGCGAATCGCGCTGCCGCTCGCCCGGGCGATCGCGATAATCAGGACCGTCGCCCCGGTATGCGCCGCTACCCGTGCCATCTGCGTCCGGTCTCCGAGCACAGGGACGCCGCCAATCCGCAGCCGCCGTTTCGAGGAGTCATCATCGAGGAATGCCACCGGCTCGTATCCAAGGCCCGGCTGGCGCGCCAGGCTGTGGACCAGCGCGGCGCCCGCGTTTCCCGCGCCGAATATGATGATCTTCACGCCAGATGACCTGCACCGCCTGGAGGACTGCCGGATCGCGACCACCATGTAGCGCGCGCTGGCCATGGCGAGCAGCGCGAAGACCGCACCGCCGGCGACGGTACGCAGCGGTGCGTGCTGATCAGGCAGCATCGCGCCGCCGAGCACCGCGAGCACCAGGGCCACGCCGCAGCCCGCCCTGGCGACGCTGATCACCTCATCGACACTGCCCCGCTGGTAGCGGCCGCGGTACAGCCCGGCAAGCAGCCCGGTCCCTGCCGACAGGACGCCCACGGCGAGCACTGCCCGGGCCAGCAGCAGCGGCCCGGGGAACGGGCTGGCCAGGTCGTGGGTGATCCAGCCCGCGGCGATCAGCCCGGACAGCCACGAGCCCGCATCGCAACCTGCCTCTAACGTCCGGCGATATGCGCGCCGTTGCGGGCCAGCATGAACAACCTGATCGCATTTCGCATAATCCCGAACTGCTACGTCGGTCACGATACCCCCGATTTATCTCCGACATATGGTGCGCTTAACGAACGCGTAGTCCTGTCGCCTGCGTACATTACTCGCAGTGACTCATGGCGTGGCCCTGGCAGTCCCTAAAATCAATTCCGGGCATTTGCAGGCAGATCCAATTATTGCTGGACCGATCCCAGGGGCAGGGCAATTAATTTGCTCGGATACGAACTATGCCAAGTCTTAGGCTCTCAGTGACAGAGAGAAGTCACGCTGCTACTCTTGGCTGGCGCAAGGCCATTGACGTAGCGACATTCTCGATCACGGGCATCCGGGGGCAATTAGATATGCCACGTATTCGAAAGCGGAAACTGATACAACGGCTTAGCATTGCCGCGCTCGGCACCGCAGCGATGATCCTCGCCAATGCGGCCACCGCAGACGCTGTTTACGGCCCGCCGCCACCGCCGATACCGGTGCCCGGCGGCTATTTCCAGGTCGTGACCAGTCAGACGATCGGCGCATCGGGCGGGACGATCGGGCCGCTCAGCGCGGGCAACGTCACCGCCACTCTCGTCATGCCCGCCGGCTCCTTTCGCGCTCCGCAGCAGGTCACCATCACGGAGCCGGACGTGGCGGCCATCGGCAACGGTGGTCGCCGCGGCTACCTGGCCATCGGCGGCGTGGGCGTCGTCATCCAGCACGGCAATGGCTCACCGTACCTGGGCCTGTTCAGCCGTCCGCTCATCCTGACTCTGACGTCACCGCAGTTCTCCCCCGGCGATCTCGTGGTGGCGTGGAATGGCAGCAGGTTCGTGCCCGTACCGGGCGCGACCGTGCGCAATCACACGGTAACCATCCGCATATTCAATCCGGCCCTGCAGTTCTACGCGGTCCTCAGTCCGACGAGGGCCCCGCTCATCGCCAAGGTGCGACGATCCGCCCGGCATGGGACGTCCAGCGCCGTCGCCAGTCGGTCCGGGGCCCGCGAGGCGATCTTCGCCGCGCTGATCCGCAGGCCGGCGGGCACGCTGCTGCCCGGTCTTGGCGTGCTCGCGCCGACCTGGCTGAACGCCATCGCCGAGGCCGGCCGCGGCGTCGCCTCATAGCGGATCGCCGGCTGGGCTGGAACGAACAGGAAGGAAGACAATTCATGGCGAGTGCGACGCACCGCGCGACGGCTGTCATTGCGCTGACGTCCGCGGTCCTGGCGGTAGCCGCCTGCGGCAGCAGCGGCAGGCACCACTCGGCGGGGTCACACGGCGCGACGACGGCCAAGGTGGTGCCCAGGCGGATCGTGCATGCGCCGAAGCGAACCCTGGCTGTCGCGGAACCCCAGTCGAACGGGATCATCTGGGTGCTGGCGGGCGGGCCGAGTTCCGGGCTGTTCGAAGTGGACTCGCTCACCGGGCACGTTGTCGGCAGCGTCTCGGTCAGCGGCGCCGCCCGCTCGGTGGCCGAGTCCGCGTCGGGGGTGCTGGGCCTCGCGCTTGGCACCGATCGGGCTGGGGCGCTTGAGCTGATGGACGGCCGCACATCGAAGGTGATCAGGACCGTCCGCCTGCCCGCGCCCGCCCGCGACGTGGCCCTCGGTAGCGACGGCAGCACGTTCTATGTCCTCACCGGCTGGGCGACCGCGGCCAGCGTGACGATCGTGAATTCGCAGAACGGCAAGATCGCCGGGACTGTCCCGGTGCCCGCCGATGCCGTCTCGATCGCGCCCGACGTCCAGCAGGCGCTGCTCTACGTGCTGGAGCAAAGCGGCGAAGTCAGCGAGATATCGATCTCCGACCGCAAGGTGCTGGCCAGATTCAGCGTCGGGCACGAGCCCGGCATGTCGCTGGCCCTGAGCCCGTCGGGCAGCACGCTCTACGTGCTGAAGGGCACTGGCCAGATAGCCAACGTCGCTGTCGTCGATGTCGCCACCGAGAGCGTCCACCGCGTCCTTCCGGCCCCGAGTCACTGCGTTGAGATACTGGTCTCGCCGAGCGGGAACCAGCTCTACGAGGTCGTGGGGACGCAGGACTACGGCAACATCCAGGTCTTTGCCCTCTAGCGCCGGCCGGACATCCAGCCGATGGGGATAGCTGCGGGGCGGCACAGGCGCCCGGCCGACCGGGCGGCCGGCGTTGTCAGGACGATCCCCTTCGCCCTGGCCGGTGTGAGCGGTCCGCTCTCGGTCCGAGATCGCGCGGGACCCTCGGCCGCAGCCGCCGAGGGCGATGACGTGGCATGGACGGGCCGGGTGCTGCGGACACTGGCCGGCCTCTCCGTCCTCACCTGGTCGTTCCGGCTGTCGGGGTTTCTCACCTTCGCCCCGTGGCTGGCCGTTCCGGTGGCGGTGCTCGGGCTGACCGGACTGCTCGCCGTGGTCGCGGCCTGGCTCCCCGCAACGATGCTCGGAAGCCGGGCACAGCACAGGATCGGCTGGGGAGTGCTGGTCATGGCGCTCGCCGGGCTGGCCCTGTGGAGCTTCTTCCAGGTCTTCATCGCCCCCGACTACGGTACCGACGAGATCGCCTTCGACCAGTACGCGGCGCAGCTGGCGCTGCACGGCGTCAATCCGTACCTGCACTCCATGGCGCCGGCCTTCCCGCTGTTCCACGTCTCGCCGAACGGCTACACCTTCCAGCTGAACGGCCGGCCGATCACCACCTTGTCCTACCCGGCACTGGCCTTCGAGGCCTACCTGCCGCTGCTGGCGCTCGGCGCGGCGACTCAGGCTGCCGTCTGGATCGACGTGGCCGCCTGGGCGGTGAGCGCGATCGTGCTCTACGCCGTGCTGCCGAGACAGCTGGCGCCGCTCGCGGTCATCGTGCTCAGCCTGGACGTGTACATCGGCTACGCGGTCGGCGGAGTCACCGACTTCTTGTTCGTGCCGCTGCTCGTGGGCGCCGCCGTGGGCTGGGACAGATTCTCCCGCACCCGTGGTCCCGCGGCCTGGCGAGGACCCATCCTGATCGGGCTCGCCATGGCGGTGAAGCAGACGCCGTGGCTGGTGGTTCCGTTCGTGGTCGCGGGCATCGTGCTTGAGTCCCGGCGCGCGCACGGCTGGGGTCGGGCTGCCCGCGACGGCCTCAGGTACTGCGGCATCGCCGCCGTGGCGTTCGCGGTCCCGAACCTCCCCTACCTGATCGACTCGCCCGCGGCGTGGCTGCGCGGAATCCTGACGCCGATGTCGTCCCAGGCCGTCCCGGCGGGCCAGGGACTGATCAGCCTCAGCCTCTCCCTGCCGATAGGCGGCGGATCGCTGCGTGCCTACAACGCCGCGGCGCTGATCGTCCTCGGGGCCATATTCGCCTGTTACCTGGCGACCTATCCAGCGCTGAAGCCCGCCGCCTTCCTGATCCCGTCGATCGTGCTGTTCTTCGCCACTCGCTCGTTCGGCAGCTACCTGGTGATGCTGATTCCCCCGGCGATCGCGGCGGCCGCCACGGTCCGGCGCCCGTCACGGATCGCCTGCTGGCGGGGATGGCGATGGGCCGTGCTCGGCGGCGCAGCGGCCAGCGCCGTGGCCATTTCCTTCGCGCTCACCATCGCCAGCCCGCTGACCATGTCCATCAGTTCGGTGCGCACGACCGGCCAGCTCGCCACCGTGGAGCAGGTGACCCTGGCAGTCACCAACCAGACAGGCAGGAGCGTGCGGCCCGCCTTCACCGTCGAGAACGGCATGACCATGACGGCCTTCTGGCGCCGCGCGCGCGGTCCGGCAGTGCTCGGACCGCATCAGCGGGCCAGCTACACGATCGAGGCGCCGAGCTATTTCGCCATGCCGTCGATCAGCAACGGCTTCCAGGTCCTGGCCTTCTCGAATGGCCCGCCGACCGTCAGCAAGACCGGCGCCTACGTGGCGAGCCTGTGGCGGGTGGTGCTGCAGCCGGCGTCCATCGGCCATCTCGTCGCGCGGGGGCAGCAGATCACGGTCCGCGCCGAGATCGTGAACCGGCTCGACGAGCCGATGCGGGTCGCGAACGTGCCCGTCTATCTCGGTCAGGTCATCTACGGCCAGCGTGGCCTGCGGTTCAGCGAGACTGTGGTCAATCAGGGCCTGCCAGGCCAGACCCCGGTCGAGGCGCTCACGAACGCGGCGGGCGTGGCGATCTTCACGATCCACTCGCCTTACGCGGCCACCGAGCCCGTCTACTTCGAGGCGAACCTCGTCAACCCGGCATCGTTCTACCCCTACGGCTACTCGCCGATCCTCGCGGTGAGGTTCCGCTCATGACGCAGATGACGGCCGTCACGTCGGCCTACGCCAGATTCGCCCGGTCCCGGTCCCGGACGCGGGCGAGCCCGGTCCAGCGCGTTCGGCGGGCCGGCTTCGTGATCCTGGGTGTGCAGCTCATCGGCTTCCTGATCTGGAGCAGGCTGCTCTATGACCGGTTCTCGCTGACCTTCGACTTCGCCATCGCCGATCAGGCCTGGTTCCAGGTCGCGCACGGCAATCTCGATCCGTCCACGCTGGAGAATTTCCCGTTCTGGCAGGATCACAGTGCGTTCATGCTGTGGCCGCTGGCGCTGTTCTACTGGGTGTGGCCGCACGCAGTGACCATGCTCTGGATACAGGACCTCTGCGTGGTCGGCGCCGAGGCGGTGGCATTCACCTGGCTGTGCGACCTTGCCGGGCGCCACGCGGGACGGCGGGACGCGGCCTGGCTCGCAGCCGCCGGGCTTGTCCTGCTCGCCGCCAATCCGTGGATATGGTGGGCGATTTCGTTCGACTTCCACTTCGAGGCCGTATCCATCCTGTTCGCGGTCTTGCTGGCCCGCGATCTGACCAGCGGAAGACGCCGGGCCTGGGTCTGGGTCGCGCCGCTGCTCGCCTGCGGCGACGTGGCCGGCACCTATCTGGCCGGGCTGGGCCTCGGGGGAGTGCTGGCTGGCCGGCGCTCACGGCTGCCCGGCGCGATCATGGCCTGCCTGGGCGTGGCGGCCACGATGCTCATCACGCTCGTCCACGGGAACAGAGGCTCCGGCGGCGGTCTGCACGCGTACGCCTACCTGACCGCGGCCGGGCACGTCAGCGGGCCGATCAGCCTGGCCGCGCTCGCCAAGGGAGTCCTCGCTCATCCGCTCAAGGTCATCCGCACGCTCTGGCTCAAACGAGTCGATGTCCT